>MEQJ01000089.1:44265-65635 GCA_001770165.1 Bdellovibrionales bacterium RIFOXYD1_FULL_53_11
TGACGAGCTTAATGTCAGAGAGTTTCCCGGCGAGACCATTGCGCTGCGTGAAGTGTTCGGGACGGACAAGGTGCGCATAGAGCGCAGCCCGCTTTGCCCGCAGGCCGGATTTTTTGTTTTTGAATGATCAGTCCGTCCGGATGATCTTATCAAGAAATTCGAGCGTAAGTTCATCCAGTGAATCAATGCGGAAGGCGGCTTCATGACGTCTGGTTTTGACAATATGACGGCAGCGCCCTCTTAATATCCTGACAGTAACAAATCCCAGTGGCTTGATTCCGACAAAGTCCTTTTCCGGATTGTCAGCCACATAAACGACTTCACCGGGGTGTACTTTTTCGATTTTGCAGATTTTCAAAAAACACCAGGGCGATGGCTTTGCATGACGGACGCCATAGCGATGTGTGATGAAGGAGAACTTGACGTGTTTGTCCAAGCCGAGGGCTTTGATTTTTGCAGCTTGAACCGTTTTATGGCCGTCAGTAACAATATAAAGTGGAAAAGCACGGAGACGCTTGAAACACCGTAGAGCATCGCCGTGAAGGGATAGTCGCGGTTTGTGTGAGCGGTATATGCCGATGCATTTTTTTATTTCCCTCTTTGTGTGAAGACCAAGCATGGAAAGAACATTGTCAAAGACTCGTGACCGATTTTTCCCTGCCTGCCTGATAAATAAAGGGAAAGAAACATTCGTTGGAATTGAATAAGTTTTATGCAGATAACGCGACACTTCGTGCAGTCCGCCGCGGACAAACTGCATGTCGTCAAAAAGGGTGTCGTCAAGGTCAAAAACAAGGATCATAAACAACCATGTCTTCGGGATAACGGATCTGTTTTGCTTCCTGCGGAGATCGGATAAAGGGATATTGCGACAGGTCAATACCCGAGGATTCAAGCAAAAACCAGTATACCGAATCCACGCCGACTTTGATGCCGAGATTGGACGCTCCGCCCATGCGCAGATTGCATTCGATAATATGCACGTGCCCGTCCCGGCCGATGATGGCCTGGAATACGGCATGTCCATATATGCCGATATATTCAGCAATTTGCGAGCACAGCAATTCAAGACCGTCATTCCGGCAGGTTGCTGTAATCTGGGATTCGCCGCTGACAACCAAAAGGCGGATTCTTGAAACAGCACCTTTGGTTTTGCCGCTTCTGTCAACATACAGATCGATGCTCAGTTCCTGCCCTTCAATATAAGGCTGAAAAACCGGATTTTGCAAATGCCGGGCATGGTTCAAGGCCGCATTACGGTCCAGCGCCAGGCCGATGGTTTTGGACCCCGCGCCGAATCTGTCCTTAACGACATATGGTCCGGATGAAATATCATCAATATCGAGACAGGTTGGAATAACTGGAAAGCCTTGTGTTGAGAGGGAGCTGTAGAACTGAAGCTTGTCAATTGTGCATTGGACGGCCGCACTGCCGGAGACCATGACGGAAACCCCGTGTTTGCGTAGATTCTGAATGTTGTTTGCAAAAAATGGCAATTCGCCGTCGCGGGTTGGAATAATTGAAAAGATATTGTTTTTGCGACAGTAGTCGACAAGGTCATCGATTTGAAGCGTGTCAATCGGAGGCATATGCCAGAATTTATCAACGAAATATCTCCCGATGCAGCCCGGGTTGGAATCAGCGCCATGCAACTCAAGCGCAAGGCTGGACTTGAGCATTCCGGCCCGTACGGCCCTTATGGCCGGAACCTTGCTGGAAATGCTTGTTACAAGAACATTGTTCGTGTTGTTTTTGAGCAGCGATCCTGTCAGTCCTTCATTTCGCTGGAATTTGCAGTTTATCTTTTCAAGCTCTGGATTTTTTGCAAAAAGTTCCAGGACGTCACGCATATGAAAGAGTTTATTTGCTGGATAAAGTTTTTCAAAAATCCGGCTCACAACTTCAAAGTCTTCCGGTTCGTCAACGGTCCAGCGGAAGCGGGAATGATCGACAGGATTTTTATAACTTCCGATATTGAATATTTCAGGATGGTTGCAAACATGAAGGGTGACGTGCTCCCGTTCGGCTGGAAGAAGTGCATCATGCCAGATTGTTTCCAGAACATTGCTTCGAAAAATCTCAACATCCAGTCCGTCAGGAAATGTGGGGTGTATTGCGTTGCCGGTGTAATCAAAGCCACCGGCGAGGTGGAAGGAAATCACCTGGTCGATGATCTCCGGATCGATCAGTGGGCAATCGCCTGTCAGCCGGACAATATGATCAGCGGGAAACATTTTTGCGGCTTCATGGTAGCGGTCGAGCACATCGTGAAGGCTTCCACGAAAACACGGGACTCCGTATTCAAGGCAGAGCTTTTCAATGGCGCTGTCGTCCGGAGACATGCTGGTTGCCACTATCAGATGATCAATCAGGCGGGAGGCGCGTATCCGTTCAATCTGTCTTGCAAGCATGGGCCGCCCCAGAATGGGTGCAAGGACTTTTCCCGGTAGCCGGGATGAAGATATTCTGGCCTGTAAAATGGCTGAAATCACAAACTGCATCGACACAACTTGTAACAAAATTGTCAATGCTTCAACAGATTTTCTGAAAATTTATAATCTACTCGCGTTTGCCACTGTGGTTGGATATGAATTGTCAAATGATAAATGATTTCAGCTGTTCAGATGTACTTTGCAAAAGAGCCCAGCAGATCATTCCGGGCGGCGCACATACTTACAGCAAGGGCGCGGACCAGTCACCGCTGCTCGGCCCCAAGTTCATGGATCACGGCCTTGCGGGACACGTTTGGGATGTTGATGGCAATGAATACATTGACTGGGCCATGGGTCTGAGTTCCGTAAGCATCGGCCACTGCTATGAGCCGGTTTTGTCGGCCGTCAGGGCGGAGCTTGCAAGGGGCAGCAATTTTCAATGTCCTTCGCCCAAGGAAGTCGAGCTGGCTGAGCTGTTTTTACGTGAAGTACCCGGCGCCGAAATGGTCAAGTTTGCAAAAAACGGATCCACGGTAACCACGGCGGCCGTCAAGCTGGCCCGCGCTTATACCGGGCGCAAGTATGTGGCTTATTGCTCGGATCATGGATTTTTTTCGTATGATGACTGGTTCATGGCAAAAAAGCCGAACAATGCCGGCATTCCGGAAGAGATCAGCAATTTATCCCTCACGTTCAGATACAACGACATGGCTTCGGTAGAGGAATTGTTTGCCACATATCCTGGTCAGATCGCCTGCGTGATCCTTGAGCCCATGGAATTCGACTATCCTGAGGATAAATTCCTGCACAAGATCAAAAATCTTTGCAATCGCGACGGAGCTGTTTTTGTCCTTGATGAGATGATTACGGGGTTCAGGCTGGCTTATCCCGGCGCTCACCGGCTTTTGGACATAGAAGCCGACATGACAACATGGGGCAAGGGGGTTGCCAACGGGTTTTCAGTTTGTGTCCTGGCTGGAAAAAAAGAGATCCTTGATCTGGGTGGCATCACCCACAAGAAGGACAGGGTGTTTCTGATTTCAACCACCCATGGAGCCGAAATCCATTCTCTAGCGGCGGCAATTGCGACCATAAACGCGGTAAAATCCGAAAATTCGATTGAAAGGAATACCGCCACTGGGAAAGTTCTGCAGGAAGCGATTACGAAGGAAATACAAAAAAGCGGATTGACGGATTTCATTTCAATCAAAGGTCATCCTTGCTGGCAGTTGCTGCAGTTCAGAAATGGGAACAAGGAATTCTGCGATGGTTACAAGACCCTCGTATTCCAGGAATTCATCAAACACGGCGTGTTGTTCCGCGGCTCGTTTGTGACAACCATTTCACATACTGAAGAAGATGTTCAGAATACGGTAAGTGCTTTTTCCAGTGTGTTGAAGGTTTATTCCAGTGCATTGAATTCCGGTGGTTATGAAAAACATCTTGTTGGCGATCCGGTAAAGCCTGTTTTCCGGAAGCGGAATTAGAGCTTTTTCTTGAACTGATCATGCCGAATCTGAAGGAGATATTGTCTTGATCCCGAAAAGTATGTATTTATGGTATGGTGTTTTAGTCAAAATACTGAATCTCAACAATATCGAATGGACCCGGCATTTGACTGGAGAAACCGCATAATATGGAAAAGACTGATCGTATACTGGTGGCTGGAGCGCGGGGGCTTGTGGGGTCGGCCATTGTGCGCCATCTCAAGCGGGAGGGGTATCTCAACATATTAGCCCCTACTTCTGACGAGGTTGATTTAACCAACCAGCAGGCAACAACCAGATATATGCATCACCATCAACCCGAATTCATTTTCATTGCTGCCGCAAAGGTGGGAGGGATCTGGGCCAACAACACTTGTCCTGCTGAATTTTGCTACATAAACCTGATGATCCAGTCCAATCTTATTCATTCGGCATATGAGACGGGCGCGAAAAAACTTCTTTTTCTCGGAAGTTCATGCATTTATCCAAAGGATTGCGAGATACCGATCCGCGAAAGCTCGCTGCTCACCGGCCCGCTTGAGCCAACCAATGAGGCATACGCTCTCGCAAAAATTATAGGCGTCAAAATGTGTGAATATTACCGTAGGCAGTACGGTTGTGATTTCATCTCCGCCATGCCCACAAATACCTATGGTCCTCACGACAACTATGACCTGCGCCTTGCGCACATGCTGCCATCACTGATTCACAAATTTCACCTCGCAAAAACAAAAAATGAGAAGGTTGTTTCAATTTGGGGCACTGGTAATCCGCGGCGTGAGCTGGTCTATGTGGATGATGTTGCCTCGGCGTGCGTGTTCCTGATGCAGGAATATTCCGACCACAAGCCTATCAATATCGGCACCGGCGAGGATTATTCAATCCGTGAGATTGCCGAGGAAATCAAAAAAACGGTTGGATTCACGGGTGAGCTTTGTTTTGATGCGTCCAAGCCTGATGGTGTTTTCAGGAAGGTCATGGATGTTACAAGAATCCATACCATGGGCTGGAAGCACGAAATCTCTCTGCATCAGGGGATATCGAACGCCTACAGGTGGTTTGAAGAAAATTACGATTCTCTCATGATGCATCCAATCTACAGAAAAAAGCCGTTTTTCCTGAAATCCAAACGGATAGCGGGTGCCATAAAAAAATTCCTGATCAATCCCCGGATTGCCAATAAGAGCCTTGATGATCCCGAAACAACAATAATTAACCGGGAAATCATTGAATCAAAACCTTTTCTGAAAAAACTGTATATTTATTATTATTCAGATTTTATTGAAGCAGAAAAATCGCTGGAATCCCTATCCGGCATTTCACTTGAGCTTGGATCTGGCGGCGGTTTCCTGAAAAAAATACTGCCCTCCGTGGTTACTTCGGATGTCGCCCTGTTTCCGGGCACCGATCGGGTTGAAAACGCAACAAAACTCAGCTTCAGGGACGGCGAGCTGCGCGCCATATATATGAGCGGGGTGTTGCATCATATTGGCAAGGCAAAAGAGTTCTTTCGTGAAGCGGAAAGATGTCTGGCGCCTGGCGGCAAGATTGTGATGATGGAACCGCACATGTCATTTTTTGGACGGATATTCTTCAAGATATTCCACTATGAAGCCAATGACATGAGAACGCTGCGTTGGGATTTTCCGCAAACCGGCCCGCTTAGCGGCGCCAATACCGCGCTTCCATATCTGATTTTTGACAGGGATCGGAACATATTCCAGAAAGAATTTAAAAAGCTGGTCATTGAAAAACGCCGGTACCACACGTTTCTTGCGTATGCCCTCTCTGGCGGAGTGGGTTTCAGGCATTCCTGTCCGGGCTGGCTGTTCCTGCCGGTGCTTGTTTTTGAAAAAATGTTGTCACCGTTCATGAGAAAATATCTTGGTACAATGCAGACAATAGTGTTGAAAAGAACCGGCTAAGTTAAACCTGTCAGAGCAGCCGGCTTTCATATGCCCGGATGATTGAAAAGGCCTCGGCAAAACGGAATCCTGCCTGCATTCCGTGATACTCTGCCAGCAGCTTCAAGCCTTTTCTTGACCATGGATGCGGGTACTCTTGGATCTCACCCGTGTATTTTGCAAACGCCTCGATCTTCAAGTCGACTTCATCGGTGATATCGACAAAATAATTTGCCGGGAACGTCGTTGCGTTCCAAAAGCTGGTATTCGGGATTTCGCAACCCAGAATCGAGACTGGCTTTGATTTGGGTCTTCCGATGATTTTTGCAACCTCACAGGTGAGGCGGTGATCCATGTTCAAGTCGGAATCCACATGAGTGATGATGAGATCCGGTTTTAAATGAAGGCTCGCCACAGAGTTGGCAAGATCCGCCATGGGGATTTCGTCGAATTTCTGGTCTTTGAATCCCAGCAGTCTGCAGTCATGAACCCCGAGCAGTTTGCAGGCGGATTCAAATCCGGAGCGGTTGTCCTCGATCATGCCGCGAACATCCAGAATGCCGTTGGAAAGAGCTGTCACATTGACTTTCCAGCCGGATTTTACAAGTTTTTGGATGACGCCGCCAGCGCCAAGCGTCTCGTCATCGGCATGTGCCACAAGAACGAGGGCTTCAAGATTTTTAATACACATCGCTGTCTCCTTGAGTCAGATGCCAGAGTCCGGAATTTGCCAGATTTTTTGCTTGCTCCGTGCCGGGAAGCACAAAAACAAAACGTTTGTGATTTCCTGATACCGGCAATCCGGCCTTGTTTAAATCAGGACTGTATGGATGAGCCTCCGGCAGCCATGCGGTCAGTTCCGTGGCACCATTTTGTAATGCAAATTGTTCGCAAAAGCCGAGCATGTCTCCGATGCAATTGCGCCTGTTTTCTTTTGTCACCAGATCGCAAATGTGCAATGCCTTGAAGCTGTCGCCATCGTAAAGTTTCAAAACCAGATAGCCGTTGTCTGAACCAACCATGAATCTGGAATATTTTACACCGGGCTTGCCATAGCGCCAGTTCAAGTATGTCGCATTGCGATGCACCCCGGTCGACAGTCCGCTCGAATCCCAGATTGATGAAGCGGAATCATTAAGGCCGCTAGTGCATGGTATAATGTTTGAATAAGGCAGCCAAGAGCTGCCGGTTGGCTTGTTCAATGATTTCTTTCTGATCGGGACTGTGCAGATCTCGGTCCAACCGCTGCGGCGAAAGCTTTTTTCTGATTTTTCATTTGGGAAAGTATAGCCGGTTTCGCCTGCTTTTTTCATGTCGTCCCGGCAGCGTTCGGCAAGGTGGTGAAGAAAACCCCGGCCACGATAATCCGGATGCGTCATGACGTCCTGGATCATCCGGGCCGGTATCAGTTTGTTTTCAAGCCGGATCTGTTGCGCAATTGCTGCATACATCGCGACAAGGCCGCCATTGTAATTTTTGATTCCATACAGCCGGGCATGCCCGGCTGGAGGTGAAAAAAACTGCCATTCCAGATGTTCGGGGGTCCATGGAATATCGGGTTGGATCCGGTTGATCAAATCCAACATCAATGCAGAATCATCCTTGGTGAGCTTTACTATTGTGACGTCATCAAGATCAGCCATGCCTGATCCTCCTTGTATGAACACAACTTGTAACAAAAATACTGATGCTTCAATAGATTTCCGGAAAATTATAATGTGCTCGCGTTTGCCGACGTGGTTGTATATGAGTTGTAAACTTCACAGGCCAAAGGAGTAATACTGGATTTATGATGATGCCGATCATGCCAACATTGCTTTTTGTTTATGTTTGCGCGGGGGTGTTTGGCTGGGGTTTTTTTTTATGGAAAGCGGTTTGTGCGCTTGATAAAAACAAAACTTGTTACCCCGGGACGTTTGCCGTAAGCGTCGCCTGGTTTGCCGGGTACGCGTTTGTTGAAGCATTTTTGTCTCTTCTTGCCACTGTCAGGCTGTTCAGTCCGGCGCCGCTGCTGGTATTGGTGGTTCTGTTTTTGTCCTATGGCGTCTGGCAAGCCCTGTCGGGATTTCGCTTGCAATGGAAAAAACATAATGCGGGGGATTATGCGGCTTTTGCCTTTTTGCTGTTTTCGTGCGGTTTTGTCCTGTTCTGGAACATATATCCAACTATCGATGTGGATTCGCTTGCAACATATTATTATTCGATTAAAAAAATGCTGGATGCCGGAGGTTTTTTTTACAGCCGTTATGATGATGTCAGGCTGTATAATCCGCTCGGAGACAATCTGCTGTATGCTCCGGGTCTGATTTTTAAAGAGGGTGGTCTTGTTTTTGCCCAGCTGTTGCATGCAGTGTCCAAGGTGTTTCTTCTGCTGCTTGGCTATGGTGCTGCCGTATATTTTGGATTGAGGCGCGGTGCGCTGCTTGTACCGCTTTTGATTTATTCGGAAGAACACCTGCTGGCGTCGGGTGCTAATTTTTTTGTAAGAATCAACACGCTGCTTGTGGCGGGAATCGGTTTGTGGGCCTTTGGTCTTGCGATATGGCTCCGCGAAAAACGTGAATCCGGCGCGTGGCTTGCTGCGTTTGGCGCACTGGCCGGAATATCATGCAAGCTGTTCGCAATTCCACTTCTTTCGGTTGCAGCCCTGATTGTCATGGCTACGGGTGGAATGCCGTTATTCAGAAATTTCAAGTTCCTTGCCTTGTTTGTGCCGTTTATCTTTGGATCTTCTGTTTGTTATTTCAGGAGTTTGATACTTGCGGGCTCTCCGTTTTATCCGGCGACATTCGGTCCTTTTACCTCCACATATTATGACGATGCCGTTCAGTTGATGGGCAGGCTTGCTCATTTTAATCTTACGCCAAGGCAGGCTTTGATCAATTTCTCGATTTTTTCAGCCTGGACGCGCATTCTGCCTCTCAAGTGGCTTGCCGGTTTGTGTTTTGCCAATGGTTTGCTGCTGATATTGCGCCGCAAGCGGACCGACCAGATTCTTGAGATGGGTTTTGCTTTTGCGCTTTGTGCGATTTTATTCGTTCTTTATCAGGAAATATTCATTGTTTATGAAATGAGGTATTACCGTTTTCCGATCCTGATCCAAGCCATTGCGTTTTCTTTTCTTGCTGTTTCGATGCTCGGGCAGTTGGAAGCAATTATTGCGGACAATCTGAAAGCCTCATGGACGCGTAGTGCATGCGTTGGATTCAAAACTGCCGTGTCGTGGGCGCTCCTTGCGTGTTTTGCGGCGTATTGCGTGAGTTATTCTTTTAATGTCATGTATGACAGTCGTGCACAGGCGCACGAGGTGACCGGCCTCATCAGTGGAGCTTACAAGGAAAGAGAGGCTGTTTACAGGCATCACCGGGACAAGATGGATTTGTTCAAGGCTGTTGACGCGGCCGGATTGAATACCAGCAGACTTGGATATTTCACGGCATTCAACTGGCCCAAATATCTTTGCCCGCTCAAGGGCGTGAGGCTTAATTTAATGCAAACAGGCACGATGCCAAGTGAGACATATTTTGATGCAGGTTTGTTTGCGGCGGAGCTGCTGGGTCTTGGGATTGGTCATGTATTGCATTATCAGATTGACCCGTATTCGTACCCGCTCGGCGGAACAGAAGTCGGAAAGGTCTTATTGAAATGCGGGAAAAACTCTGCCGTAATCCAACAGATCATAATGCTGGATGAAAAATGCCTTGCCGCTTTTGCCGCGAAAAAGGATATTGTGATGGCCAGAGAGCGCTTGAAGAAACTGCTCAATGAGCTGCGATCGCGTCCGCCCTATGAGCCATTTTTGCCGCCTGAGTACGGCCATATTCATGGTGTTTAGCAAAAGCATTGGCTTGACAAGTTTATTGATATCAACAATAAATTGTAGTCTATGAAAACGACACTGATCATGCCCACACTCAACGAAATAGACGGAGTAAAGGCGTTGATGCCAAGGATAAAGCGCGAATGGTTTGACGAGATCATTGTTGTGGATGGCGGTTCGACCGACGGGACTTGCGAGTGGCTGGCGGAAAACAACTGGAGAGTGATCAAACAGGAAAAACCGGGGATAGGTAATGCCTACAGGCAGGCACATGCGGTATCGACCGGCGATGTGCTGGTTACGTTCAGTCCTGACGGCAATTCGGATGCCTCGCGCATCCCAGCACTTTTGGATGAAATGCGCAAAGGGCATGACATGGTTATTGTTTCCAGATACAAGGACTGGGCAAAAAGTGAAGATGATGATTTTCTTACCGCTTTCGGAAACAAGTTGTTCACTTTTATCATCAATACCCTGTTCGGCGGAAGTTATTCCGATACGCTGGTTATTTTCAGGGCGTACAAAAGGGATCTTCTGCAACGTCTTGAAATTGACGCCCCCCATCTGACATATGATGCCCAGATCAGCATTCGCGCCGCAAAAATGAAAGTCAAAGTTTCTGAGATTCCCGGTAATGAGCCCAAACGCATCGGTGGCAACCGGAAGATGAATCCATTTTTTACCGGCGGGGACATTGTCGTGGAAATCCTGAAGAATCTTTTCTGGGCGCCCGCAAGCGGGGGCAGACGGTGAACAGCAGAACCAGGCTTTCCGAATATGTATTGGATTACCTTGCAGACCTTGGCGTTACCCATATTTTTGTACAAACCGGCGCAGCGATTTCCGAGCTGATTGACGCGTTTACACGTAATGACAAGATCAAAGATATTGCTGTTGTGCATGAGCAGGCCGGAGCCTTTGCTTCTGAAGCCTATACCAAAATTTCCGGTATTCCTGGTGTTATGATGGCAACAAGCGGACCGGGCGGCATCAATCTTCTTAATGGAGTTGCCAACAGCTGGTTTGACTCAATACCGAATATCTATATCACCGGGCAGATCAATTCAAAATTTGTAAAGACAAGCGACGTCGTAAGACAGGTCGGGTTTCAGGAAAACGATATAGTGGCTATGGCAAAGCCTGTGACAAAATATGCTGTGATGGTCCGTGATCCCGGAAAAATCCGGTATGAACTTGAAAAGGCTGTCCATCTTGCAACCAGCGGCCGTCCGGGTCCCGTGCTTCTTGATATTCCTGTCGATATCCAGAAACAGTTTGTAGATCACGCCTCAATGGAAGGCTTTGACCGCAGTAAAGCCGCACAAGCCTCAGACCCGGAGCTTGATTCAAAAATCAGCCAGTTCATATCCGATCTTGAAAAATCATCCCGGCCGGTCATGCTTGTCGGCGGTGGCATCAGGACGGCTGGCGCCATTGATGAACTCCGGTCGCTTTGTGGAATTTTAAAAATTCCTGTCATTACAACGTGGGGCGGGGCGGATGCGATAACTTCGGACGATCCGGCATATAGAGGCATGGTTGGCACATATGGAGGTCCGGGCAGGAATTTTGCCATTCAAAATGCGGATCTTCTGCTGTCGGTCGGGTCCAGGATTTCGGGACGTATTACGGGCGGGATACCGGCTACTTTTGCAAGAAAGGCCAGAAAATATCTTGTGGACATCGACCCGGCCGGAATAGATCCAGTTTTGCAACAGGTAAAATTTGACATAAATATTTTCAATGACGTAAAAGAATTCATTGTCAGGCTGCTGTTTCAATTGAAAAACACAAAGATCAAGGAATTCAAGCCGTGGCTTGGAAGGACCGGCGAGTGGCTTGAAAAATATGACACCGTGCTGCCCGGATATTACCAAGAAAAAAACAGGGTCAATCCGTATGTGTTTGTAAGAAGACTGAGCGAACTGCTGGCTCCCGACGACGTGATTGTTGTTGATCACGGCGGCAGTACGGTGGTTTCTTATCAGGCTTTCAAGACAAAAAAAGGCCAGCGATTGATGGCCAGCCTTGGCAATGCGCCAATGGGTTATGCCATGTCCGGAGCAATCGGCGCTTATTATGCCCGCAGGCCGGGACGAGTGATCTGCCTGACCGGTGATGGCGGATTCACCATGAACTCGCAGGAGCTGCAAACCCTGAAAAATTACAATATTCCGGTAAAATCCTTCATCCTGAACAATCATGTTTATGGAATCATCAAACAGTACCAAGAGACAAATCTTGGCGGACGCTTTGAAGCAAGTGGGCCTGACGGATATAATCCACCGGATTTTCTTAAAGTCAGTGAGGCCTATGGTATTGCTTCGGCGCGCATAAACAGTCATGTCGAGATGGATGCCGCGATCAGGCGGGCGCTTGATTTTGACGGTCCTTTTGTGTGTGATGTTAACACACATGATTACTACAGGTTTGAGCCAAGGATTTTCGGATGGAATACGCCGATCGAGGATATGTATCCGTATCTTCCAAGGGATGAATTTAGAAACAACATGTGCATTGAGCCGATGCCAGGATGGGAAACGCCCATTGTTCCGGATATTCCGCGCAGGGATTGATCATGGATCAAATCGAATCCGATATCGGGTCCTTGTCCGCATGCAAGGAACGCGCTTTTTTTGACGGAAAAACAATTGTTGTAACCGGTGCATCCGGCTTTATCGGGACATATTTTCTGGCGTTTTTCAAAAATCTTGCCATGTCGGGTGTCCGGTTCAATTTGTTTCCTGTTGTCAATACCGGCATGCCGGCCCTGGAACTGGGGTTTTTGGACAGCAGGAATATAATCAAAAAGGATCTTTCCGATTATAGTTCATACAGCAGTATCCCGGATGCAGATATAATCATTCATGCGTCAGGGTACGGCCAGCCGGCCCGTTTCATGTCCGGTCCTGTATCGACAATACTGCTTAACACGCAGGCAACAAGCGCCCTCAACAGCAAATTGCGCACAAACGGGACGATGCTGTTCTTGAGTTCAGTCGAGGTTTATACTGGAGGCATCAGGGCTCCGTTTGACGAGGAATCGATCGGCGGCAGCACGCCATATCATCAGCGGGCGGCGTATATCGAGGGGAAGCGTTGCGGGGAAGCCATATGCAATGCCTTTGCTCAGACCAGACGTGTAAGATCAATATCGGTGCGTCTTGGCGATGTTTATGGTCCCGGCGCCAGAAGCACGGATACGCGCGCCGTCAACAACTTCATTGACAAGGCAATCATAAAGGGCCGCATTGAAATGCTGGATGCGGGCAACTCCATAAGAACATATCTGTATGTGGCCGACGCTGTTGATGCGATGATCAAGGTGATGATTTCCGGCAAACATGGTCTTTATAATATTGGTGATGATGAACCCGTTTCAATAGCCGGCGTGGCCCGGGAAATAGGAGCTATTTGCGGCGTGCCGGTTGAATTTCCTGGCAATCCCGGTTCTGTCAGGGGCGCTCCGGCTGATTTGTCCATCAATATTGATAGAATACGGAATGAATTCGGCCCCCCGAAAAGGATACTGCTCAAAGACGGATTGGCGAGAACCATCCGCTGGCGCAGAGGGATTTTGTGAAAATAGTTTGCATATATTCGGTCGGATATGTGGTTTCTTCCGGCAACATACTTCCAAATTATTCTGATGTGCCGTTTGGCTTGGCCTATGTTGCGACAGTGCTCAGGAAGGCCGGACACGATGTATCAGTGCTGGTCCTCAGCCGGCAAAGTGACATCCGGCAGGCCTTTGAAAGTCTGGGCACGGCACCGCAGCTTGTCTGCCTCACTTCGGTGGCATCCCAGTATGGATTTATTACGGATATTGCAAAAACGTCCAAAGGAAGGTGGCCACACGCAAGGATCATTCTTGGCGGGCCGCATGCATCGCTTAGCGCAGAAGTTGTGATGCAGAACCCGCTTATTGACGCCGTTTGCATTGGCGAAGGCGAAAACTCCGTGATCGGATATGCCGCAGGCCGGGAAGTCGTGACCGGCAACATCTGGTACAGGGATGCTTCGGGCGCGGTACGTCGCGGGCAGCAAGATGAGTACATACAGGATCTTGATGCGCTTGTGTTTCCAGACCGCACCATGTGGGACAGATGGGTGACCGACCGCAGTATACATGCTGTTTCAGTGGGCCGTGGGTGCTACAATAATTGTTCTTATTGTTCCAACCACGCGCTCAGAAATCTTCAGACAGGCCGCTATCAGCGCTTCAGGTCCCCGGAGAGCATTGTCAGTGAAATCAGATTCATACTGCAAGGATATCCGGAAACAAAAACTGTCTATCTGGAGGCCGAAACGTTATCGGTTGATCCGGAATATACCATCAGGCTTTGCGACGCCCTGACCGGCTTGAATGCCACGTTGCCGTCAAAGTTGTCGTTTGTCGCCAATTTTTCGCCGACCAGGAGGTTTCTTGCAAGTGACGAACTGGTCGACAAGCTTGTTGGTGCCAATTTCGGGTTCATCAATCTGGGGCTTGAATCCGGGTCCCGGCGCATAAGATCCGAAATCATGAAGCGCCCGCCATATGAAAACAGCGAGATCATCGCGTTTTGTGGCAGATGCAAGCGGGCCTCTCTGCCAGTCAGGCTTTTTGTGCTGATGGGAACCCCGGGTGAAACCATTGAAGATCATCGTAAAACGGTCGAATGTGTGCGAGAGTGCCGACCATCATCTGTCAATCTCAGTATTTTCTACCCTTACCCGGGGACCGGACTGCACAAGCTGGCGCTGACGTCGGGGCTTCTAACCGGGCGGGAAGCGGTGTCCGGTGTCGAGCGGCAACGGGCTGTACTGGATCTGCCTGGTTTTCCCCGAAAGCAGATTGACCGGGAATATCTTCTGTTTTTTTACAGGGCTTTCAAGGGACGCATGGGGATGAAGACGATATTGATCGAAACTTTGCGCAATTTTCTGGGGATGCATCCTGGATTGAAAAAAATCGCCGTTAAAACCCTGTCGACATTCAAAAGAGTTTGATAAAAAATCGTTGAAACTCCTGATTATGCCCTGCTATAACACGCAAATGCCAAGCAGTATCTGGAAGCTACAGGATAATATTCTTGAAAATGATGACAAGGAGCTTTTGATCCGGTTTATTCAATCTACCGACCGTTTTACTCAGTTTGAAAAGGTAAAACTTTTTGAAAAAGAATGGTGCGGGTGGCAGAAGTGCCGGTATTCCACTTTTGTCAACTCTGGAAGCTCGGCCGACCTTGTCATGCTGGATGCCGTCAAGGAGTATTATGGTATTCCTGATGGCGCCGAAGTGCTTGTTCCGGCTGTTACTTGGACGACAAATATCACCTCAGTTGTTCAAACCAGGCTTGTCCCGGTTTTTGTTGATATCAATCTGACAGATTTGTCATTTGATTACGACAAGCTTCAAAAAGCTGTTACTTCGAAGACAAGGATAATCCTTGTCACGCACCTTATCGGCGTGCCGGCCGACATCGCGCTCCTGAAGGAATTTGCGGAACACAACAAGCTCATCATCCTTGAGGATTGTTGTGAATCGCATGGGGCCACCTTCAAGGGCACCAAGGTTGGCAATTTTGGAGTGGCAGGTACGTTCAGCTTTTACTGGGGGCATCATCTTACCACGGTCGAGGGCGGGATGATTTGCACTGAAAACGAAGAGCTGAACGACCTTTTCATGCTCAAAAGGTCGCATGGTCTGGCCCGTGAACTGGCGCCTTCAAAACATCAAAAATACAAGGACATGTACCCCGGAGTGGATTTCAATTTTCTATTTCTTACTCATGGATACAATTTCAGGAATACGGAATTGCACGCGGTGTTGGGCGTAGAGCAGCTAAAGCATCTGGACCGCTACATTGATACCCGGAACCGGAATTATCGTGAATTTTTGAAGGTGATAAATCCCATAAGTGATAAATTGCATGTGGTGATGCGAGAAGGCATGTCGTCGTTCTGTCTTCCGTTTGTTTTTAAAACCCGCAATGACAAAGACCGGCTGCACAATGCGCTTGTTGAAGCAGGGATTGAGCACCGGCCGATAATCGGCGGAAATCTTTTGAGACAGCCGTGTTTTGAGCGGTATGGCAACTTTAGAGACTTCCCGAGCGCCGAAATTGTACACTTGAATGGTTTTTATATCGGGAACAACCAGTTTGTTGATGGCGCAAGAATGCAAATTCTTGCCGGTCTTATCACGGATATCTTCTGACCCATGGATACAAGCGGCCGGATATTTGTTGCACTTAACAGGTGGCTCGAAAAAATCCGGAATTTTGATTCACCGTTCCCCTGGCTGTTGATTTCAATATTTTTTTTCATCGATAAAGTAGTGCTTGGTCCGTATGCATCGATACAGCTCAGGCACTTTCAGCTTGATTACAATTATACTTCTCAGATCGGACGCTTGCTTTTCAAATACGGTTTTTACGGGTGGGATCCTACAAGATCGGGCGGAATGCCAGCTTACGCAAATCATCTTTCACCGGTTCATGTTTATTCCCTGTTGGAGGGAATCGGGATTTCTCCATGGATGCTTTACTCCGTGCTTAGTGTGTTGGCAGTGATGATCGCCGGATGGGGCATGTTCAGGCTGCTAATAAACAGTTTTTATGTCAGGCCCATGCTTGCGGCCGTTGGCGGTGTTATATTCGCCGTTGGCACGCAGATCGTTGATGAGCCATTTCCTGTTAAAGTTTTTATTTACGGGTTTCCGATGTTTTTTGATTTTTTGACGGGTCGGCACGGCATTTCGCGTATTGCAGCACTGATTTTCATCAATCTTCTGTTTTTGATCAGTTATCCCGTCATCACGCTGCCATATTATTCAGTTATACACTGCTTGTTCTTTCTGGCGCTCTATTACGGTAGAATACCTGTAAAAAGAATCTTCCATGGCGCTTTTTTGATCGTCCTGCTTTGGACCGCTTATATGTTTTCAAAATCCACGACACTGTATGCGTTGTTTGAAATGGTGCCGCATGTGTCACGCATCTATCCTGTCGAAAAAATGACGGTCTCCGCTGCGCTTCTTGATTTTGTAGCGGTCTTTTTCAGGTTTCAGTATTCATATTCAGTCCAGACCGGCCTTCTTCCGTTTCTTGCCGGCGCTTATTTTTTGACCATTGTATATGCCATCCAGGGGATTTTGCCAGGCAAGCTTGTGCGTGTGCAAATTACGTGGTTTGGATTTCTTTTGTTTGCCGCGCTGACATGTTCAAAAGTCAAATACCTGTTTGCCGGCACCTGGATTGAAAAAAGTGATTTGCATCATTCCATCTGGATGATCGGGATGTTCATCTTCATGGTTGCGGTGGTTGCGTTCAATAGCCTTCTGTCTTCAACCGAAAGAATTAAAAAATGGTTTTTTCTGGTTGCTTTTGCGTCGCTTGCGGCTTTGGTTGCATTTTATGTATTGATGCCTTTGCCGGCCAGCGACAAATTTACAGTTATCAGGGTTCGTCTTTTTGCGGTGACCCTGAACTCGGCGGTGCTTTTTGCCGCCATCCTGTACTGTTATGGCAGGGGTGTCGTGACGGCCAGGCTAGTCTTGCTCTTGAAATGGACTTTGACTTGTGGATTCTTGGCGGCGTTGGCGGCACTGCTTTATCATTACAGGGAGCGCACATTCATTTATCCGGTGTTTGTGGCTACAGCCCTTGTGGTTCTGTATCTTGCGGCACTTTTCCGTAAAGAAACAGTGACTGCGGTTATTTGCATTTTGCTTGTTGTTTTTGTTTTTTCTGCGCGCCTCATGAGGTTTTCGTGTATTTTTTCGGAGGACATTCCGTATGGCCCCAAAGCCGCTTCATACCGGGCGGTCGCTGATCATCTCAAAAAAAATACCGCACCGTTCAGGGTTGTTTCGCTGTCCGGGCCGGAACCGTGGTTTTTATGGGCAAACGGAATTGAAACTGCTGATGGCGTGAGTGCGATATTTTTCAAACACTACAAGGATCTTGTCCGGATTGCGGTGCGGGACCAGATAACGCAGAATGATTCGCAGAAGGCATTTGATAACGAATGGTACCGTCTCTATTTTGATTCTCACAACAAGGACAGCGACCTTGTATTGAAGGACGTGTCGGACAGGATTGATTATAATCTTTTGCGGTTGTTTGGCGTAACCAGTATTATTTCAACGAATAAAAGTGAATATCTCCTTCGCGAATCGGAACGGATGTCCTTGTTGTCCGTAAAGACTTCTGATGGCAAGCCGGTATACATTTATGATCTTAAAAACCCGCTGCCACGTGTATTTTTTGCAGGTTTGCGCCGTGTATATGACAATGATGCCGCGCTTCTTAGGGCTTTTGGGGATTCAAAAAATATTGATTTCAGACATGAGGTTTTGCTTAGCCGTGACACATCCGGCGTTGATGTGGATATTCATGACAAGCCAGGCATGGGTGGAGGCAAAGCAGTGCTAAGGATATATGAACCCGACAGGATGGTTGTGGATGTAGAAACAAATAATCCTGGAATTCTTGTTGTATTGAACAATTATTACAAGGGATGGTCAGCCAGGATTGATGGTGCACTTGCTCCACTCCTCAGGGTCAATCATGCTTTTCAAGGGGTTGACATCCCTGTGGCCGGAAGGCATTCGGTTGAGCTTTTGTTTGATACCGGACGGATCAAGCTGCTTCATCTTGTCGAGCTGATAGCCATTGTTATTATGAATCTGGTTATGATCGCCTTGTCGGGAATCGTGCAGGTGCGGAGGCATATATAATGATGGATTGGTTGAGGGGATTTTATAAGAAAAACAAATACTTGCTGTTTTTGACCATGGTTACGGTTTTTTATTACATCGACAAGATTCTGCTTGGAAAGCGCGCGGCGGTGATTTTCAAGGATTGTTTTGCTTTTTATGCCGCCCGCTTTGTCCAGTACGGCCGGACACTTGTGGAGTACGGTGCGTTTGCCTGGTTTACGGGTCATACCGGCGGGATGCCCGCCGATGTCTGGCATGTTTCGCCCTTCAATATTATTTCATTTTTGACTCTTTTGATGCCGCTTTGGGCGGTATATTCGCTGCTCAATATTTTGCTGATGATTCTGGCCGGCTATGGTTTTTACAGGCTGCTCCTTGAATATTTTGAGGTTGATGTGGAGACGGCATGGGCGGGCGGATTTGTCTTTGCGGTCATGTCGCAGATCCAGCCAAACGCTGTTCCACAGCATGCTTTCAATTTTGTTTTTCCTGCTTTTTTTGTGTCTTTTTTTGACTGCATCAATCCAAGAAGAAAGCTCGTTTCCAGGCTGCCTGCCCTTGTGATCCTGAATTTTTCGTTTTTTATTTCGATGCCCGTGCTGACCCTGCCGGTTTACGTGCCGGGTTTTTTAATGCTTTCGCTCGCGTCGCCGGTTGTACGGAAAAAAATCGTTACGTTACGTTATTGGACAAAATCAGCTTTTGTTTGGGGCGGGTACATCCTCACATGTGCCCCGGTTATTTACGCCCTGTGGAGCTTCATCCCTTACGGATCACGAACCTATGATCATGAACACCTGATGAATGCCGACTGGTGGCGTTTTTTGTCATCGCTGCCCCGGGTGGCATTTGATTCGATGGGTACGCATTATCTGCAGGCGCTGTTTCTGGCTTCCCTGCCATTTGCCTTGTGGTCGAGTCGCGTGCGGCAGGTGTTTTGGTTATGGTTTGGGATATTTGTCATTGTTGTCTTCAATAAAAGTCCGCTGACAGGTTTTCTGCAAGGGACGCTTTTTGAAAAAATGGATCTGAGTCATGTCTTCTGGCTGTTTTTGCTTGCCACCGATCTTGTGGTGTTTGTGGCAATTGACGAGTTGCGGAAGCCGGGGGGTACTGGCAAGAATTATTTCCGGCTGGTTGTTGCCGCAGTGGCGCTCACCGCCTTTGTGGATTTTTTGGGACTTTGGCGGTTTACCGGCAATGAGTACATATATGAATCGCGGGTGAGGATTTATCATTTTGCGGCCACGCTTGCGGCTTCGCTTTTTGTGCTGGTATTTTTATCCAAAAAATCATCAGCAAGGTTCATGGCACCCGCAATATTTGCGGGGATAATCTTTTTGTGCGCGGCGGTTTATCATGTTTTTAGCCAAAAACCCTTTATTATACCCAATCTGCTGCTGGTCTCAATAACTGCGGCGGGGCTGCTGGTTGCGATTCTGACTGGATTTGCCCGGAAGATACAGCCGTATATGCTGCTTCTCGCCGGTTGCGCGCTTTTACTTGTGTTTACATCACGCATGGTCAGGTTTGGATGTATTACTGAGGAGAACAAGCCGTATTTTACTGAGTTTGACGCTTACAGCGGGATCGACCGCTATCTGCCAAAGAGCGGAGAGCTTTTCAGGGTCGGGGCGCTCAACGGGGATATTACCTGGGCTTTGCAAAAACATGGTTTTGAAACCGTTGATGGCGTATCGACGATGTTCAGCAAAAACTACAAGAAGCTTTTCAAGCTGTTCGTGGCGCCGCAACTGGTCTCGCATGAAGTGGAAAGGAATTTTGACGAATACTGGTATCATCTTTTTCTTGTAAATGGAGGCGGACAGCCGGACTTCAATCTGAATTTGATGCGAATGGCAAATGTTCGCTATCTGTTTTCGCAGGAAAAGGTCGATGTCCTTGAGGATCGCAATTTGCGAGCCGGGACGATACAAAACCGGGAGACCGGACTGCCGCTGTATGTTTATGAGCTGAAGGATTATTTTTCTAGGTCGTATGCAGCAACCCGCGCGATTGTGATCAGTGATGATAATAATGCTTTTGCCGGGATGGCGGGCGGTTCGATGAAAGCCCTGGAGAATACGGTCTGGATCAGGGAGGTTTCGGGCAGAAGTGTTTCAAAGGTGTTTTTGTCGGACCGGAAACTGCGAAAGCCCGCCCGCGTGGAAATTTCGCGATACAGCCCGGACAGCATTTTATTCAAAGTCTCTGCTCCGGCTCCCGTAATGCTTGTAATCAGCAACAACTATCATCCAAACTGGCATGCCTTTGTTGACGGGGTGGAAAAACCTCTTTTTGAGGCCAATCTGGCTTTTCAGGCCGTTGAAATAGACGCGCCGGGGGAACACGAAGTGGAGCTGCGATATGTGGACAGGTATCTGTCATATATGCGCGCGGTTGCAGCAATGGGGGTTGTAATGACGAATTTGATTATCTTTTGAGCTTATGTATAAGGGGCGTAGACGTTATGGTTGAAAAAATTCATGACAAGGATGTTTTGCTGGCGATCATACTGCGATCTTCTTATAACAAGCCTGGCATCACTTTTTTGACCCCTGGCGAATTTTCTCAACAACTTGCTTACATGAGGCATCCGTCCGGCAAAGTGATTGAGCCACATGTTCACAATCCGGTGCCGCGCGAAGTTGAATACACCCAGGAAGTTCTGCATTTAAGGCGCGGAAGAATGAGGGTAGATTTTTTCAGGGAAGACCAGTCTTTTATTGAAAGTCGGATTTTGGTTGCCGGCGATACTGTTTTGCTTGTGCGCGGAGGGCATGGTTTTGAAGCACTTGAGGAGATTGAAATGATTGAGATCAAGCAGGGCCCCTATGTCGGCGAGCACGACAAGACAAGATTCAAGGGAATAACAAAATGATGCCGATACCTGTCAATGAGCCGTTGCTTAACGGAAACGAGAAAAAATATCTGTGTGAGTGTATTGATACCGGCTGGATTTCTTCCGAGGGCCCGTTTGTTCAGAAGCTTGAGCGTGATTTTGCCGACTTTGCAGGCAG
>MEQJ01000089.1:65684-68884 GCA_001770165.1 Bdellovibrionales bacterium RIFOXYD1_FULL_53_11
GTGATTCTGCCTTCATTCACCATTATCTCGTGCGCTGCGGCTGTGGTGCGGGCCGGTCTCAAGCCCGTGGTGGTTGATTCTGATCCGCAAACTTTCAATATGGATGTCAATAAAGTCCGGGCGCTTGTAACCAGCAGGACGCGCGCAATCATGCCCGTGCATATTTATGGTTTGCCGGTGGACATGGATCCGCTGCTGGAGCTTGCCGGTGAGTTCAAACTCAAGATCATTGAAGATGCTGCCGAGCAGATCGGGCAGACCTACAAGGGAAGAAAATGCGGTGGCTTCGGGGATGTGAGTACGTTCAGCTTTTATCCAAACAAACATATTACTACGGGCGAGGGCGGCATCATCGTAACTGATGATGATGAGCTGGCCGGTCGCTGCCGGTCGTTGCGCAATCTTTGCTTCAGGCCTGAAAAACGTTTTGTCCATCACGAGCTGGGATTTAATTTCAGGATGACAAACCTCCAGGCGGCACTGGGTGTGGCCCAGCTGGAACAGATTGAAGTGTTTTTAAAAAAGAAACGACAAATAGGCTCCTGGTACAACGAATTGCTGGCGGATGTGCCGTTCATTGAATTGCCGCTACGGCGGGATCATGGGGCTGAAAACATCTATTGGGTATACACCGTGGTTCTGAAGGATGACTTCGGGCATGACGCCGGGTGGGTGATGAAAAAACTTGGAGAGCGGAAGATCGGAACCAGACCATTTTTTTATCCGATGCATGAGCAACCTGTGTTCAGGCAAATGGGGCTTTTTGGTGGATTGCAGTTGCCTGTTTCAGAGAGGATAGCGCGAAGGGGTTTTTACCTGCCAAGCGGACTTGCACTGACGAGAGACCAGGCACAACGTGTTGCTCGTGAGCTTGAAGATGCTGTTTCCGGGATTGTCCGGCAGTGAGGAATAAAAACAACACTTTGCTCGCATTGCCGTTTGTGGCGATGGTGTTTTTTGCTTTTTATGGAATTCGCAGCCGTTCGATGTGGCTCGACGAAGCTTTTACGGTGCTGGCTTCCTTCAGGAGCCTGTCTGGAGTCATAAATGAAATCAAATATGATTCGGCCCCGCCGCTTTATTACATGGTCTTATCGCTGTGGAGCGGGTTGTTTGGCATGGGTGAAACGGCGGTGCGCGGTCTTTCGGGCATGTTTTACATCGCCAATGTTTTTGTGATGTATCTGCTTGCAAAAAGCCTGCTTAAAAGCCGGTATGCCGGATATCTTGCGGCTTTGCTTTTCATGGCAAGCCCGCTGGCAATCAGACATGCGCAGAACGCGCGGATGTATTCCCTACTTTCGCTGCTGGCCGCGCTGTCGATTTATTGTTTTTTCAGGATTGTCCGGGACGGCGCAGAAAAGAAGGCGGTTGCGGTATATCTTGCGGTAAACGTGCTGGGCACGTTTACGCATTATTGGTTCTGGTTCCCGCTGTTCGGGCAGGGCGTGGCCGCCTTGCTGCTTTATCGAAGACAATTTTTGAAAGTATTTGCATTCACAACATTGTCGGTGGTGCCATTTTTTGTTCTTTGGGCGCCGGTCGTGGCAGCACAAAGGCAGCGGTGCGGAACGACATGGATACCAAAGCCCGGAGCCGCAGTGTTTTACCAGACAGTTGCGGACTTCTATGGAAGAGGGACGTCCGGATATCTGGTGCTGGCTGTTTTTGTTCTGCTTGTGCTGGTCAATATTGCGATGCCATTCAGATTGAAATTAACGCCTGCAAGAAAAATCCTGGATCAGGCGGGTGAAAAGATCAATCTTGCATTGATTGTCATCATTGCGATCTCGTTGTTGCTTGCTTTTGCGGTTTCGCATGCGTTGCAACCTGTTTTTATTGTCGGCAGATATACTATTGCCGTGTTGCCCGCTTTTACGTTGCTGGTTGTGTCGTTCCTGTCAAAAACGGCAAATCCGGTTTTGACGGTTATTGTATGTTTTTTTCTTGTTGCAGGATCCGGAGCCGGACTTCTGGTCAGCCGCAATCAGGTTGCGGCTGAATCCGACCGGAATACGGCAACGGAATTGATCAATCGCGCTGAGATGGGCGATGCGATTATTTATACCAGCTTGAGTCACGCGGCAGTTGAATATTATCTCAAGCTGTTTGGAAAAGATGCTTTTTTCAAGCGTTACAGTTTTCCAATGGAATTGATGCAGCATATGGGTTGGCGGGATATTCCCGGAATGCTGTCTCAAAAGGATTCCCTACTTGTCGAGGCCGACAGTCTTGTAGGCCGGTTGAAGCAGGATTTGGGGGCGGGGAACGGGGTTTGGCTGCTATATGGATATGATGTTGAGGTTAGTGCGCCGGTAAAGGAGGCGCTTGATGCCGGGATGGTTCAGACAATGGAGTTGCCGGTGGCAGGTCCGTTTCATAAAAAAATATTTGTATATAAGAAGAAACCATTGTTAAGTCGTTTTTAAATCATTCAACGGTGAGGCAATTTGGACAAAATAACAGAATTATCAAAAAACCTTACTGTCATACTGCCCACCCTCAATGAGGCTGGCAATATCGGGCCTCTAACGGAGAGAATTTGGAACAAACTGCCTGATTGCAGGATTGTGGTGGTTGATGACAACTCATCTGATGATACCCAGAAAATCGTTCTTGCCATGTCTGCGACCGGCAAGCCAGCGAAGCTAATAGCCAGAACGTCCAGACCATGTCTTACTGATGCGCTTAATGAGGGTATTGGGGCCTCTTCAACCGAATATGTCGCATGGATGGATGCAGATCTGTCGCATCCGCCGGAGCTTTTGCCGGAATTGCTTATGGCTGCAAAAGTGTGCGGATGCAGTATTGCCACCCGGTTTGCCATGGGCGGCAGTTACAAGAAGAACACCAAGGATACTCCTGATTCGTTTCTGGCATCTTTTTTGTCAATGGTGATGAATATTATTGTCAAGAAATGGCTGGGCTTGTCAGTGAGCGATTATACGAGCGGGTTTATTGTTTGCAGGCGGGAGCTTGTTTCGTCGCATCCACTGGTCGGTGATTACGGCGAGTATTTTATCGAGTTGATGTATTATCTTTCGCGTACCGGCGTTGATATCCGTGAAATTCCATATCACTCACCACCCAGGCAATGGGGCGAATCCAAGACCGGCGCCTCGTTGCCGCTATTGTTTAAAAGAGGGCTGAAATATATATGGCTTTCTGTTCGATTGAGGCTGCCGGCAAGGATTTTCGGT
>MEQJ01000089.1:68921-72758 GCA_001770165.1 Bdellovibrionales bacterium RIFOXYD1_FULL_53_11
TACGGCTTCATCCCGTGCCGGGAAGGAAGTGCTTTTTTCTTTGTATGAAGTGTTGAGCGCAGATCCTGAATCTGCCGTGTTCTGGAATCGCGAAGTCCGGGGGTTTGCATCCGGGACTTGCTCGCTGAGAAAAATTGAAAAATTGATCCCCCGAAGGCTTGCGATATGGTCAAAAGTCAAGCTTATGATATTTCATGCAATTTGGCCCGTACATCTTCTTTCAAGGCTTAAATGGGAAAAACTGATACCTCGGAGTGATGCCGGATATGTTTTAACCGTCGGGGTGGCTGACCGTGACAGGACAGGGGCATCCGGTGCCGGGGCGTTGTTGATGGCGGCTCTTGAAGATTTCTTCAGATCAAAGAAAATGAAGGAAAGCTGGATTGATACAGAGGCGTCGAATAAAAGAGCGCGCAGATTTTATGAAAAGCTCTCTTATACCCTGGTTACCGGCGATTTTTTACAGGTATTGATCCGTAAAAAATTATAAACAAAAAAATCAGTGACGCGCCGAGCTGGCAGGCAAGCATCCCTTGGGCTGTACCTGGTCCGATTGATGTGTACATGTGATGGATGGAATACAGGCAAAGTGCGATGCATGAATACACCATCATCGAAGTTGTCATGACAAATCCATGGAGGAGGTTTTTGTCCCGCACAAGAATGCATAATGAAACAATGGCAGGCACAAGACTGAAGGAGCCGAGCCGGGACCCGCTTTTTTCGGTTATTTCGGGACCCGCAAGGATTGGTTGCGCCGACATCATGACGACAGTGAGCCAGAGAGCAAAATGCTGTTCGGGATGTTTTATGCCTACTGATTTGTTGAGAATGTTTTTTGTCATAACAATCAGCGCGACAAGCACAGGAACAAGTACAGGCAAAAAAGCCCTGAAGGTCTGGTCCAGCAAAGCTATAATTGTGTTGAAAATGCCATTTTTAATGGTGTTGGTTGCAGTCCAGGCAAAGACAGCGGTGATGTGTGCGACGTTTTGGGAATCAGCGCCAACTGTCCGTGCGTGCCGGGCGGTCAGAAAATAAATTGAAAGAGCTGCGATTGTAACAATCGAAGCCGGGATAATGGATTTCAAAAAAAGCTTTTTTGGTTCGGATGCGCTGATAATGGAATAAAAAGCCAATATCCATAGACCCGGCAAGGCAAACAACATCGTCTGACGGCCAAGAATGCCGATAATCATGCCAGCGCAGGTGATTGTATTGCCGCCGGATAAAAGGCCGTAATAAAAAAGCGAGAGTCCCAAGAGGAAAAACAATCCCTGGTACATTCCAGGCACTATTGCGTGATATCTGAAAAAATAATTATTCAGAAAAAGAAGTCCCATGAATAAAAAATAGGGGACAAATCCGAGCTTGAACAAAACAAATATCCTGTGCCAGATGTATACCGTCACGGTTGCTGTGATTGCGCAGAGAACGGCAAATGCCCGTTCAGGGCTGGTTCCGAACATGATGGCGCTCATGCCTGTAAGCCAGTTTGGAAAAAACCGTTGAATCTTGTGAAAGGCGACGTCAGAGCCGGAGTAGTCAATGGATGGTGCAGCAACCGCTAGTTTAAGATAGTCGTTGACATCCTGTCCGAACAGAAAGCGGACTCCGTCCTGCCAGGCGAACCATCTGTTGGTTGCCGCAAGATAAGCGGCAAACAGCAGGCAGACCAAAGCCGCAGTCATGGTGCTGATGGGTTTGTTGCCGGAGATGATGGTTTTTTTTGCGGGGTTCATGTTTATATATTTGTACCCTGATATCAAAAAAACCAGGTAAAAAAACGGTTTTTATAATATTAACGGAATTGTAATGGGAAGCGGCTCATATCCTGTAGAGAATATATTTGTTTCGTCCATTTGGCGGCAGAGGCTTGATCAACTTGGGATTGATGCTGCTGGGTTTGTGTTGAAGAAAAAAGGACCTGTTTGTTTTGCGCTCACACGACACGATTACCTTTTTGATTTTGAAAAATGGCCAGACACAGCAGCAGAGATGTTGTTAGAAGCTGATATCGTTATCGGAAAAAAACTTCTTCCTGAATTAATGCCGACGGATATTTTGAAAAAGTCCATTGTCTGGCAGTGCAGCGTGGCGCCATACATCAATCTGAAAAACCCCAAGCCGTTCCATAAAAGAGCTATGAGCGACATCGCAAGGTGCACAAGGAATTTTACGAAGGAGTACGGCCAGCCGGCTTTGGATCTGGCCGGAGAGCAAGAACGGGTTGAATGGTTCAACGGCTGGACCGCGTTTGACATTGCCAACCGGGCATCAAAGGGGCAAAAGAGCATCTTTCTGGCGCCAGACATCAAGGACGTTTTCTCAAAATGGATAACGCAAGGACCGCTTCCGGAATGGATGAATCTTTTCAGGCTGAAGGCCGGAGACCACACTTTGTGTTACGCCCTTGCATATGTCTGGGACGGAGTTTTTTATTTTCTTCTTCCCGCAATAAACAGCAACGAGCGGTTTCACTCCTTCGGCATAGGCAAGATCTTTGTCCAGAAACTGATCGACTGGTCTGTCCAGCAAAACCTCGGGATTTTTGATTTCCTGCAAGGCGGAGAGGCATACAAATTCGACTGGAATCCCGAAGTCCGCCCTCTTTATCAGTATGAGATCCCGCTTACGCGGCTTGGACGTCTGGCCCTCATGGCCAGAAGGATACAGCTCAGGCTCAGGAGTAAAAAAATAATCAAGTAAATCCAGGTTGTATTCCTAACCATTTTGGTTTTTACTGTCCGCATTGTGAGAGTTGTTGCGTATTTCAAATCCACTGTACTGCTGCTCGGGGATTTTTCGTTGTTCATCTATGACGCCCTCCGCGCGGTGCGCCGCATCTGGTGGCGAAGAGGGCTTTTTCTCCGGCAATGCGAGTTCATAGGCGTGACTTCGACGGGTATCATAACGGTTGCCGCCATGTTCATGGGCGGGGTGCTTGGATACCAGCTCTATGTCTCATTTCATTATTTCGGGGCCGAGGCGCTGCTGGGCGGCAGCGTGGGCGTGGCGCTGCTGAGGGAGCTTGCTCCGGTTATGGGCGCCATAATGGTCACCGGCCGCGCGGGTGCCGCCATGGCCGCCGAGATCGCCAGCATGCGCATCAGCGAGCAGATCGACGCTCTTGAGGTCATGGCCGTCAATCCGATCGAATATCTCGTTACTCCGCGCGTTTTGGCCGGCGTGCTCATGATGCCGCTGCTTTCGGTGTATTTCGGCGTGGTCGCTTCGCTTGCCTCCGCGTTCATCGCTTGCGGGGTGCTCGGGCTTGATCCTTCGGTTTATTGGGAACAATACGCGCGCGTGGTCGATCGCATAGAAGTCATTCATTGTCTTGCAAAAGGCGCGGTGTTCGGTTTTGTGATTTCATGGGTGGGATGTTTTTGCGGGTTCAGGGCGAGCGGCGGCGCGCGGGCGGTCGGGCTGGCGACTCGCACGACGGTGGTTGCCACATGTCTGACAATACTTCTGAGCGACTATGTTCTTACTTCGCTATTGCCCTTCGGATTTGCCAAGCTTAAGGTGACGTAAAAGATGCATACCAATCAATCATCAATTTCCACGAGGATGAAAGTAGGAATTTTTACGCTGCTCGGACTGCTCGTCATCGGCGGGCTGACGGTGTTTGTCAACGACCGTCCGTTCTGGTGGCGGCCGTGCGAGCTGGTTTTCATCAACATCGACGATGCCACGGGCCTCAAAACCAAATCACCGATCCGCTCGCTCGGGTTGCAGATCGGTTTTCTCAAGTCGGTTGATTTGTATGAAACCTATGTGCGCCTTGGCATCTGCATCACCGCTCCCGTGGATGTGTTGCCGTCGACCCGCGCT
>MEQJ01000090.1:0-5689 GCA_001770165.1 Bdellovibrionales bacterium RIFOXYD1_FULL_53_11
GTCGGAGCCGGCTTGCGTCGGGTCGTTGCCGTGATCGGCCACCACCACAAGCAGATCGCGCGGCCCCATCAGGGATTTGAAACCGGGGATGGCGCGGTCAAATTCTTCAAGTGCTTCTGCAAAGCCGCGGGCATCCCTGCGGTGACCGAAGAGCATGTCGAAATCAATCAGGTTGCAGAAGATGAGTCCGCGTTTTTTACCGCCCATTGCCTCATTGATTGCGCGGATGCCGTCCGTGTTTCCGGCGGTCTCGACGCTCTCTGCAATGCCATGGCCGGTGAAAATGCTGTGGATCTTGCCGATCCCGAGCGTCGAAATCCCGTTTTCCGCAAGAATGTCCAGACAGGTTTTGCCGAACGGATGCTGGGAATAATCCTTGCGGTGATAGGTCCGCTTGAAGGGAATTCCCTTTGCCGGGTCTCCGATGAAGGGTCTTGCGATCACGCGGCTGATGTCCAGTCCGTCGCAGATCACGCGTGCTGACTTGCAGACCGCGTACAGTTTGTCGAGGCCGAAAGTCTCTTCATGCGCCGCGACCTGCCATACGCTGTCAGCACTTGTATAAAGGATGGGTTTTCCGGTGGCCATGTGTTCTTTGCCGAATTTTTCAATGATCTCCGTGCCGCTTGCCGTCCTGTTCCAAAGCATGCCGGGAAGATTGTTTTCGGACAGCCAGCGATCGACCGCGTTTTGCGGAAAGCCGTCAGGGAAAGTCCTGAACGGTTTGCTGACCACAAGCCCGGCAAGCTCCCAGTGCCCGCTGGTAGTGTCCTTGCCGGCGGATTTTTCCAGCGCCTTTCCTGAAGCGCCGACGCCGCCGCCCGGCCGCCGGGGGGGCACTCCTTCTATCGGGGTGAGGTTGCCGATGCCCATGGCCTCCATGTTCGGAATCCTGAGCGTGAGCGAATGCCTTTCCGACAGTTCACGGGCCAGGTTGCCGATCGTGTTGGCGCCGGTGTCGCCGTAGTTCGCGGCGTCAGGCTGTTCTCCGCAGCCCACGCCGTCGATCACGATCCAGATGACACGATCAAAAAGAGGTTCGGCTGCCTGTATGGTCATTTGCTTTGTTCCGCCCGTTTCTCAATAAAGACTGTTCTTGTAGGTTTTTTTTTCGCCGGAATTTTTTACGCCGCTGGAAGGTGCTGCCGGCGGCGTACGAAGCACTATCGCGACACTTGATGACGCCCCGATGCGCGAAGCGCCGGCGGCGATCATTTTTTCAGCGTCTTCGTGTGTCCTGATTCCTCCGGACGCCTTGACTCCCATGTCCGGTCCTACGATCCGGCGCATGAGCGCGATGTCATCAGCTGTTGCCCCGCCTGATCCGAAGCCGGTCGAAGTTTTCACAAACGCGGCACCGGCGGCTTTTGAAAGCGCGCAGGCAATCACTTTTTCGTCCTGGCCCAGGTTTGAAGTTTCGAGAATGACCTTTACGGGATACGGCTGCGAGGCTTCGACCACCTTGCGGATGTCGTCAAGAACAAGCGCATAATCGCGGCTTTTCAGCGCGCCGATATTGACAACCATGTCGATTTCACGCGCCCCGGATTTTATCGCCTCGCGCGCTTCAAAGGCTTTTGATTCGGTAGTGGCGGCGCCGAGCGGAAAGCCGACGACGGCAATCGGTTTTACCGGAGAGCCTTTGAGCTGGTCGGCGACAAATGCGATGTTCGACGAATTCACGCATACCGTGGCAAAAGAATGTTTGCGCGCTTCGTCGCAGATTTTTTTTAGTTCGTCAAAAGTGGCATCTGGCTTGAGCAGGGTGTGATCTATCATTGCCGCGAGGGCCTGGCCATGCACGCCGGTGCCGACGGGGGATGCGGGGGCGGGGCGCGCCGCCGTGGCAGGTTTCTGCTCTTTTTGTGAATTGTAATAAGACTGCGCAAGCGGCACTCCCTGCGAAATCAGTTTTGTTCTCACGGCGCTTGCAATGGTATCAACAAGCCCGCTCATCGCCTGTCCATCTACGGAACCGGTCGTTTTTGGCGGATCTTTTGGTTGATCCTTAAGGATGGTTCTTTTGTACTGTCCGCTTCCCCGGGGTTGAAATGCCATAGATATGACTTTTATTTACTTTTTACTTGAAGTGTCAAGTCGGATTCGTTATTTCATTGATGTTGGAAAGGAAGGGCCGTGGACCTAAATATCGTCGGCCCGCAAGTTTGAAAGCCTTGAGGAGAACAAATTCCTCTCGCTTCGGCGCCAGATGGCCTGCCGGAGCTTTGATGCCCGTACTGGTAATGCTGGGAGTAATGCTTTCGGCGACGTGTGATGCACGCGCCGGGACGGGTTGGAAAATACTGGAAACCATCGGCATAAGTACAGCCGCTGGGACGGTTTTGGGAGCATCTACATTGCCCTTTTATAGTGATCCGGGAGAACATTTCGTAAACGTTGCCATAGGAGCCGCTGCAGGCCTGGCCGTCGGAATCGGAATTCTCACATACGGTTTGTTTGAAGGGTCGCCCGATGCGGAGGCCGAGAAGGCCGCCGCGGCGGCGCGAGGGCCGCAAAAATTGCGGCGAGCCGGGTATTTGGCCCGTTCGGATGCCCCAGGTTGGCGTAATATTTCGCCTTCTTCATATCCCGCCCCGGCAGCCTGGCTGCCGCTGGTTTCATATAACTGGTAATCTTTAGCCGTGCCCCTCGGGTGTGACGGCTTGTGGGATTTCCATTTGATTGGGGAGAAACATGTCAACAGAACTGATAATCAACGCTTCATTGCCGGAAACCAGGATCGCGCTCATTGAAAACAGCGAAATCCAGGAGCTGCTCATCGAGCGCGCATCCGGCAGGGGTATCGTAGGCAATATTTACAAGGGCAAGGTAACGCGGGTACTGCCCGGGATGCAGGCGGCATTTGTCGATATCGGGCTCGAAAAGGCCGCGTTTCTTTACGTCGATGACGTATATGTCCATTCTGAAATTTTTCAGGAGGAAGAAGGCGAGGAAACGCCGGAGCTTCCGGGTGATTCTTCGGAAAACCAGGCCGGTGGCAGTGAGGATTTCCAGGAAGGTCATCGCGGCGATGAGACCGGCGCCGACATGGAACGGCGTTCCGACGAAGTTGATTCAACCGAAAACCATGAAGATCATGGCGCTGGCGATGCCGGTGATGATGATGGCAGCAAGGGGCCGGTGGCAATGGGGCCGGGCGGGGACGATCAGGGCGACAAGCCATCAGATACGATAGCCCCCGAACAGAGGCAGGAGGAGCCGGTCGCACCGGCGTCCGGCAATGCCGAGGGCGGACCGGCACCGCAACAAGGCGCGTATAATAATGGTCCGGACGCGAGGCGCGGCGGCAGAAGCCCGCGCGGCGGGCGCGGCGGCAGAAGTTCGCGCGGCGGCAGAAGCTCGCGTGGCGGCAGAAGCTCGCGCAGCGGCGGCGGCGGCAGAAGCAGGATGCCGCAGGGGCCGGGTTATGGAAACGGTTATGGTCAGCAGGCGGGACATCCGTCCGAAGGTCCGCAGGATCAGGGTCCGTATGAGCAGAGAAATTCGCCAAATGATTCTTATTATCAGGGCGGATACGGCGGGCGCGGCGGACGCGGCGGCGACAACCGCCAGTTCCGGTCGCGTGATCGCAGGATAAGGCCCAAGCAGGTTCGCATTCCCAGGATGCAGGCAAACATCCAGGATTTATTGCAAGAGGGCCAGGAAGTGCTTGTGCAGGTGGCAAAGGACCCGATTTCTTCCAAGGGCGCGCGTCTTACCTGTCACATAAGCCTGCCGGGCAGGCATCTTGTATGCATGCCCACGATCGATCATGTGGGCGTTTCACGCAGGATAGACCGCGATGACGAGCGGCGCAGCCTTCGCGATTATGTCGAGCGCAACCGTCCGCGCGGCATCGGATTCATCGTGCGCACGGCAAGCGGCAAAAACCAGTCAGAAAACAAGATCCAGCAGGACATAGATTATCTTGCGCGTCTCTGGGGCGAGATCCGCGAAAAGGCCGCCGCAGTGCAGGCGCCGGCGCTTGTTTACGAGGATCTCAATTCCGTTCTTCGCGCTATCCGCGACTGGGTTATAGAGGATATCGACAAGATCATTGTTGATTCGCGTTATCACTTCAACGAGATCAACAAGTTTGTATCGCATTTCATGCCGTCGCTCCGGCAGAAGGTCGAGCTTTACCACGGCGACATCCCGATCTTCGATGCATATAATATTTCAACCGAGCTTTCGCGTGCGCTTGACCACAAGGTGTGGCTCAAGTCGGGCGGATATATTGTCATCGAACAGGCCGAGGCGCTTGTTGCGATCGACGTCAACACCGGCAGGTATGTCGGCAAGAAGAATCTTGAGGACACCATCCTCAAGACAAACCTTGAGGCCGTCAAGGAGATCGCCTACCAGCTCAGGTTGCGCAACTGCGGCGGCATAATCATTCTCGACCTGATCGACATGGAGCGGGACGACAACAAGCAGCGGGTTTACCGCGCGCTCGAAGAAGAACTCAAAAAGGACCGCGCGCGCCCGACGATTCTCAAGATTTCCGAGCTCGGTCTCATTGAGATGACCCGCAAACGCACGCGTGACACGATCATTCGCACGATGTGCGAGCCGTGCAATCATTGCGAGGGCAAGGGCTATCTCAAGAGCAAGCAGACGGTCGCCTACGAGATCATGCGCGAACTCGAGCGCGAGGGCATTGACCGCGGGGCGCAGCGCATACTTGTGCAGGCGCATCCGGATGTGGTGGACATTCTCGCCATTGACGAGCGCGAGACGATTGACATGCTTGAACGCAGGTACCGCAAGCCCATTTATCTGCAGGCCGTGCCCAATTACCACCAGGAGCAGTTTGAAGTAGCGGGCGACAAGCGCCCGGCCCAGGGGGAGTACGAGAGCGTGCAGGCAGAGCCCAGGCCGGGTGACGGGCGCGATAACGGTGAACCAAGGCGCATGCAGCCTGCTGTTGAGCCGCAGATGCCGCAGCCGCAGCAGATGCCGCAGCCGCAGCAGATGCCGCAGCCCGGGCCTATGGCCGGGCCGGATTCTGATGGTGCCGGAAACCGCAGTCCGCAGGACGACGGTTTTGACAACGAAGAAGACCGGCAGGCATTTTTGCGCGCACAGGCGGCGCAGGATGCCGCCATAGCCAACCAGGCGGCAAATTCGCCAAGCCGTGGCACCATGAGCCAGGGCGGCGGCGGAATGCGTCCTTATAATAATGGCGGTCGCGGCGGAGGCGGCGGCGGCAGGCGTCCCAATAACACGGGGCGCAGAGGTGGCTGGGGCGGTGGCGGAGGTCGCGGCGGTTACGGCGGAGGCGGCGGCGGAGGCGGCGGCGGTCGCGGCGGCAGGCGCTTTGGCAGCAACCGTGGCGGTTACAGCGGAGGCGGCGGCGGGAGATATTACCAGCGCCACGAAAACGACATGAACGGGCCGCAGACAATGCAGGGCTCCGGACAGGGACAGGGACCCGCGCAGGGACCGGTCGGGCATCCGGATCCGGTTCCGGCGTCCATTGAAAAGCCACAGGTGGATACCACCACAAGGAATGATGACAACGGAGGCTCTGATCATTCGCAGCCACCGGTTTGATGTCAGAATGGTTTGCTGGAACAGTGAGCCAGTCATATTTTGAAATCCGTTTCAGAGCCACGAAGCAGCCCGGTCGGGGGGCGGATGCGCTTTCACGCGAGGATTTTCTGGCGCTGCTTTGGGTCAGGTTCGG
>MEQJ01000090.1:5697-15606 GCA_001770165.1 Bdellovibrionales bacterium RIFOXYD1_FULL_53_11
GATGCTGGGCATCCATGAGGGGTCGGTTGACGAAGGCGAGGCTGGGGCGGCGGAGTGGACACTTGATTCCGCGCAGGCCCCGCCCGCGCGGGACTGGGTCGGCGACAGCGCCGCGGGGGCCGGGGCTTCGGTATATTTTTCAAACGTTGATGCTGCCCGGGACGCTCTTGAGTTTCTTTCATCCGTTGACGGTGTCGAACTTCTTTCAGAGGTGGAAGAGAAGCTGCCCGGCGACTGGATGGCTGCGTGGCGCGAGGGTTTCAAGGGGCTGCGTGTCGAGCCCTGCTGGGCCGTCCTGCCGCCGTGGCTTGATGCCCCGGCTGACGGCGCAAGGCCGGGGGATGTCCGCATCAAAATCAACCCGGGCGCAGGTTTTGGCACCGGCACGCACGAGACGACGCAGCTCTGCCTTGGCGCGATAGGTGACCGGCGTTCTTCAATCGCGGGAAAAAGGGTGCTTGATTTCGGGAGCGGGTCCGGAATTCTTGCCATTGCTTCGGCGCTTCTTGGCGCCCGCGCGGATGCCGTGGAGGTAGATCCGCTTGCCCGCGACAACGCCCTCGCAAATTCCGCGCTTAACGGCGTGGCCCTTGAATTCACGGAGCATCTTGGGCCGGCTTGTGATTACGATATCGTGATTGCAAACATCCTCCGGCCGGTGCTCGTGGAACATGCGCGGGAGCTTTGCGGGCGGTTGCGCCGGGGAGGAGCCATGATTCTTTCCGGGCTGCTGGAAAAGGATGTGCGCGAAGTCAGCGATCTGTATTCGGCGCTCCTGGGCGCGGGCTTTGCCGTGCGCGAAAAAGGCGATTGGCGGGCGTTAGAATTTTTTCAATATTTCAAGAGCACTGATTTTTGACAAAATATCAAAGTCTCGATCAATATGCATGACTGGCACAGCGTGATGAATTGCAATTGCAGCAATAAGACAATCTGAACTTGATCGTATGGTCAATCCCTTTTTTCTTGCAAGCCGATAAAGTGCGGCTGCCTGGATGAATCTTTCAAGCGGTATGTTGACATCAAGGCACGGAAACGATGTCATGCTTGTTCTGATTTTAGAATGAGTGTGATCATCTTTTATTCCCTGCAATACTTCCTGAATTACAATTGGACAGGTAACAACAACAGGAAGATTTTCTTCTTTAAGCATAAAATGAGTATTGCGTTTGAATAAATTGATCCAAACTGAAGTATCAAGAAGAATCATGTGTTTATAACCTCAGTGTTTTGCGGGCTTGTGATCCTTGCGCATTTTTGAAAGATCGCCTTCCCATGCCCCGCTGCCGATGAAATCCAGTATGCCGCGCATTTGCATCAGCCTGATTGATTCTTTTAGAGATCTGTTAACGGCTTCACTGTAGGTTTTTGCTCCAAACATCTGTATTACAGTTTTTAGTAATTGCTCATCAAGCACAAGATTTGTACGTTTCATGTGTTAATTATACGCTCAAAACACGCTTGGCGCAAACACGCCGCCCGTTGAGTGGACGCTGTCCGAAAGATCAATTTTGTAGCAGCTTTTTCTTGTCGGACGTCCGCAGCCGAGGGCGCGGTTGAGCGCAGGCGTGTTTACAAGCAGGTGCATCCTGAATTCCATCGAAGGATGGGTCCCGTCGTCAAGCGAATCGCAGATCGGAGCGAGCGCCCTGGCAAACACGTCCGGTTTTCTGCCCGCGGGCATTGCGCCGGTCCCGGCCGCGTAGACATTGGCGGCGATCGAGTCAGCCATCAGTTCGGCCGAATAATCGTGGTGCCGGGAGCTGAGAGCCTTGAACCGGAGACCCTTGAGGATGTCGCCGGAGAATTTTGCCTTGAACGCGGAGTCAAGCACTTTTCCTCCGGCCGTACGGAGCATTCCGGCGTGCGCCGCATGCGAAAGCTCGTGCAGGAGTGAAAACCCAAGAGCCTCGCAGAATGTTCCGCCGACGGCGGCGCCAAGCAGGTCCATCGGGCAAACGCTGATGGCGTTGGCTGCCGGCATGGTGGTGATCCGGTTTTTTGCCAGGTCATCGCCGCATTTTTGCCTGATCCCGTCGTCTTCGTAGAGGCTGATGTTCATGTTTTTAATCGCATCGTTCATGCTTTGCCGGAGCACGGGATTTTTTACCGCTCCCGACAAAAATTCCGTCATCCGCCTCTTGGCGCTGGCGAGGCAGTCGTTCGCCCTTTCGACAAGCGGCGCGGCGGCGGTCATCATGCATCCGGCTTGTGCGTTTTTTACCAGCAGCTCCTGCCTGAACGAATAATACGCATAAGGGTCGTTTTCGCTTTTGTTGTTGGTTGCGGCCCATTCCCGGAATTTTTCAAAAGTCTTGTTTGTTTTTCCGCGGGTCCTGTGAGCCATGAAGTCGCTGCGCCACTTTCGTTGCATTTTGCCGTACGCGTGTCTGTTCCGGGTGATTCTTTCAAGCCCTGTTCCTGCCTCCTGGAAGCATTCTTCCCGGGTCGGAGAGGCGCGGTATCTCACGCCCGAAGCGCAGACCGCCCGGGCCGGTTCGGCGCATAGCCGTTCGAGCTGTTTTGCCTCCTCGCTGCAGTTTTTGCATTCGGCGGCGGCATTGATCTGTTTTATGCCATTTACCGCGCAAGTCACGATATCAGAATCATCCGCGCCGACCGTGGCAAAACCGGATAACGCAAAAAACAAAAGCAAAAGCTGCATCATTTTGCCGCCCCAGCCGTGGCGCTTTCCGGATCAGCGGCCGGTATCGCCGCTCCCGGCGCCGCGCCCTGCGCCGGAGATGGCGTTAATGTGTTGCGGCGGGACACCGAAGCATTGCAGGGCACGACCACGGTGGTTTTTTTGATGGATTCATGTAGTTTCTGAAAGTACACATGGCCATCATTTGATGATCATAGGTCAAATTAGCTGCACTTTTGATTCCTGATAACCGTTAATATCGCGAATAGCGCCTAACCAAGCGCTAACCAAAAGGACACGATTTATAGGCTTTATTTTTTATGACGCAACCGCTCGCGATTCTGGCTACAACAAATATTATCTTGCCAGTCTGCTCGCAGCAGTACTGGCTGTTATAGTTTCAGGCCTGTTATTGCTTCGACACAGACAAAAAACCCAGCACATGAAAGACAACCCCGGTCGTTTCTCTGAAAATCCTGTTTGGCAATTAAAGCTCCCCGGTCAAAACGAAGTCTTGGCGTTTGAACAATATTTTTCCAAATATGGATACAAAATTGACACACAGCCCCTGTCGGGTGGGCTGGTTATGACGGCGACATGTTCTGACGAAAACCGAGTCGAGTATTTATCTCGTCCTGATAGGCGATTCAAACCCCATTACATAAGAGTTTTTGTTACACCGGCCGAAAATGGTCTTTTTGTAAAGCTTCATTATGGATATCTACGCTGGTTGTCGGTGGATTTATCAATGTTGGCCGAACCGCTGGTGCGTTTAATGGAAACAGGATATGACAAATATATTATTGAACCACCATATAATTGGAATGCGTCTCGGCAGGAGTTCTTGCTTGAGCAGAAATGCAGTGAAGCAGACAAGATAATTCGCCTTGTAAATAACACCGGTGCACAGCTGCCAATTATAGAAAACTGGGCGATTTCAAGTGGTCTGATACGGGTAGCCGGATCCACACAAGAGCACATTCTTTATCAAAAAAGATATGTCACAGGACGATTATTTGTCGACAGCAAGTGTTGTATCTGCATCGTGGTATGACCGACTGAATCTCACAATCCGGTTTATCGAAACAGGGGATACTCTTACTGACATTGAAATTGAAGGTTATAATCATAAGCTTGTTTCAATAAAAAAGATTAGAGACCTTGTCGCCCAAACAGACGATGAGATCCGAAAAAAACGCTGGAACCAACCAACGCGGCGCATAGTGCGACTGAACGAAAAGATTGAAGATGCATATAATAAGGATAATAGAGCTATTTCTAAATTGCTTGACGAGGGCGCTGACCCGAATCTTTTATTCATGAAAGCCGTTAAAGCAAACAATGAAAAGCTTGCGATTATTCTTCTCAACGCAGGAGCCGACCCAAAAGGATATGAAAATAGAACGCCTTTAATTGGACGATCTGTTGGTCCCTCTGATTCGCCTTTAAGCTACGCGGCCTATTCCAATCAGATCGAGTTAATCAAAATGTTGTTGGTGAAAAAAGCGGCACTTAACGAAAAAGGTGGTTGGGGATGGACTCCGATAATGCGTGCGGCGATGATGGGGCATCATGAAATAGTCCGACTTTTACTGGCGGCAGGGGCCGACCCACGCATAAAGGATGATGAAGGTCTGACCGCTTTTGATCATGCACGGAAAAAGAAGCAGGAAAAGGTAATCGAAATACTGGCTCCACAATAGCGGATTCTATTTCTGGTCTCCTATAACCTGACCGACAAGACTTAAATCACGGGAATCGAGCGGCATTGTGAACCAACCCTTGCTCTCAATGGATTCCTGTAGCCTACACCTCGCTGTACGTGCCTTCTCACGAAGGCATGCGTTGAATATGGCTTCATGTTTTATGGTCTCTGACACTTGCGAAAGCATACTGCGGGGATTCCAATTCGTGCACTCCACGAAAAAGAAAGGCGACGTCATGCGTCGGCGAGCCAAGTCACCAAGATCAAGCAGTGAAAATCGTTTGCCAGCCAAGATGGATAACGTAACAAGCGCACGGTTTCTGTTTTCATCAGAATACTGCAGAAGTCGGTTCTGTATCACAGGAATAAAGGCCGGATTGCGATAATAACGGGCGCGGACTAGTGCGAATGTGTTCTCCGGCGCAAAGTTCGAATTAAGCAATTCCATCATCTGGTCGCTGGAAATAGGTATTTTCGAAAAATGAAAAAGCAAGTGGGTGTTCACCAATATCTGACGCTGCATGACAGGAAGCTGCAGTAAAAATCTGAGATTCTCATATGACAACGTATTCAGGTCGAACAGATTCATGGTATCCGAGAGCGCATCTGGAGAAATTTTGGTTGCCAGCGTTCGTTGGAAATTCAAGGAATGTTTGAAGGGGCGCATGATCAACGTCAGTGTAGACGTATGGGATTTTGCGCCTGTGCCGATCATCGAAGTGGAAAAGATCATTCAAGGCCAGGGAGGCGGCTGACGAACGCTGGCCAGTTCACCATCGAATTTGATCCCGAGCAAGAGGTGTGGAAACAACGCGGTGAGGATGGCTGTTTCTTTGACATTTTAGTACCAGTTAAGCGCCACAACGGCCGATGCACTGCAGGAATAACAAAACAGGACCAAGGTTCAGCCAACTGTCCCTAAAAACCAAACTATGCCTGTATGGTTAGACGTACCGCTGTTTCATTTGTAAAACAGAATAAAACGGAGATGTTCGGCACATTCAATTGTCGCGCGCCTTGACCACTTGCCGGGGATTTTAATTAAATACTGGTCAATTGCTTCTTCCACGGCAAGGCCTTCCCTGATTCCTCCGGAATCAATGACAATCCATTTCTTGCCGTTCCAGATCAGATTCTTTGAGTGCATATCTCCGATATATATTCCCTTGGCAGCAGCATCCTTGATCAACGTTCTCAGTTGTTTGATCTGGGGTTCATCCCGCGGCCTGCCCCTGTCCAGCCAACCTTCAAGCCATTTGTCAGCCCGTTCTCCGTCTATCCATTCTTTGAGTACATATTGCTCATCCACTTCAATGATTCTGGCATGAGGCACCTTGTATTGTGAATACAACTTGTTTTTGACCGGTTCTTTGGCAATTGATTCAAGGGTTGCCATATCGTTGAATCTTGCAACCTTCAACGCATATTTTTTACCATTGGAATCTTCGACCATGTAAACCATGCCACGAAGTCCGTCGTTGATGTTTTCTTTTATAACCAGCTCCATGCCTTTTTTTGTGCGTACAGTCTGCCCGTTTTTGAGGGCAATACCAGCCGCGATACCCGAGGATCCCGGATCTAACGACCTCATTCCAAGAGATGGACCGAGTTTTCTCGACAGAAACTCAATGCGACGTTGCCGGTTGTCGATTTGTACTGCTTCACGAAGCACGTCAAATTCATTTATTGACATGCGTGATCGGTTTCTCAATATGGAATTTTTCAGAACCAAGAGCACGTCTTCGCTTCCACGTTCGACAAGCATCCGTAGTTCCTGATTAAATCCTGCTGCCCTGAAACTATCGGTAAAAACATGTTTTGCCAGCGTGAAATGAACACTCTCCTCACCGAACTCTATCAGTGTACGCATAGCAGCATGCATTTTTTTACCATGCTGGGTAGCAAATAACTTTGTGGCAAATAGTTCTCTAGCAGCGGTATCACCGTTTTTTATCGCAAGTTCGATCAGATCCTCAAATTCAGGCGCTACAGGACCGCAAAAAACCTCATTGATTAAAAAATGAATTGCTTGCGCGTTTTTTTTCTGGATCAAGGATTGAACGAATTTTCTGACCTCGGGATCTTTGTGCAGTTTATCGAATTTTTTTGCAAGAAGATAAAACCACTCTTCGTCGAGGATGACATCACTTATCGCCACAAGAGTCGACCAGTTCCGGCTTTTTATGAGACGGCTGATTCCACCTTCCGGGTCCGTCAAAAATGCTGCCCATTTCGGGTTTTTAAGAATTAGTTCGTATTTGTTGCTGTTTGCAATAACAGCTACTTCTTTGGCAAGTCCGATCGCCTCTGGTGTTGGGAGTTTTTTTGCAAAATCCGGGTGGTTGAGTTTTACGGATTCCAGAAGATCCCTCGCAATCGCTTGGGACCATGCATCGACCTGTGCAGGCTTTAGCATGTTGCGAAGTCTTGCGGTGATTTGCTCCCTTGTTCCGTTTTTGAGCAAGGTCATAAGTTCGCGCCATTGCGCGCGACGCTTCGACATGTGGCTCATGCTTTCAGGAGCAAGTGCAAAAGCCGCCAGATCTTCCATGTACATACGCGCCAATTTCCGTGAGACAACACCGTCAGAATCCCGCCCGATCGGGCTGATAGCATGCCATTGACCATCTGTTTTTCTAAATCCAGTGGATCTGTCCGTATATCTCGCAATATGTTCGTAGCCAATGATTGTCATGTGCAGAGAAGGTTGCCCTTTTTTTGCAGCAACTGAATAAACAGAAGTCTGGAAAACCCTGCTTGACGGATACGACTTATTATTAGAAATCATCAGATGGGTTGCGATATTTTTTCTGAGATTTTTCGGAAATTTTAATTTCAATGTATCAGGAATCGTCCCGGAGAAACCGGTATCAACCAGTAGTATTTTTTTCCCCTTCTTAAGTGCTTCGACGCTTATCCCTTCCTGCGCCAGATACTCCCTGATACCACTTGCGGTTACATTTGCCCTGGAAACATTGATCAGATGCAGTCGTTTCAGTAGTGCAGGATCGGTTTTTTTTGCAACCAACCGCGCATAGTCATAAAGAAGTTCTCCGTCACGCGCCAGAAAATACAACCCATGATCCGGATAAAGTTCTATGAGTTCGGCAACCGCTTCGAGATGCGAGCGTTTGAATCCGTTCCAGTCATTGGCAAGCCCTTTTGGATGATTTCTTGGCTTGATATCTAGAATGTCAGGGCGGGAGGAGTAGCTTTCCACATCGGCTGCACTTGGTATGGAATAGGCAAAGACATGCGCTATTATGGCAACCAATAAGCCAGTGGCAAATCTCTTGAAGATATATGTACACCTACTGACTAAGCTCATCTATTGATTTCTCGGAAAATTTCGTCAGAGTTATAAATGCGAATGCGACAAAAAGTTGACACCTATTCTCAAGAGGAGGGCTTGCATTGAATATTAGACCTACGCAGACATCTTGGTACAAAGTCCGGACTTGCATCAACCTCCCTACAAATACCCCAAATCCGGCTTGTCCGGCGCGTTTCCCAAATTGTTTCCCAAATCCATAGAAAGCGAGGTTGCGTCAAAATGAGTGGGTGTAACAGGGTTGCCAACTATTTGAATCTATTTTTAAATTTTGGTGGCTCCTCCGAGAATCGAACTCGGACATCCTTACGAATACACGATTTTGAGTCCGCGAAGTCACTCAGGAAGGCACCTTTAGTAAATAGCTACCAGAAGTTTCTAGAAATACAAAGAGCATTGATTTCAGAGTGTTGAGAAACGTTTTTCGATATTTTGTGACACGTCCGACATTTTATCCAACACGTAACACTTTATATTGTTTGGCCAGATGTTGGCCACGATCTCAGGATGACTCGATTGACTCGATTTTAGAAGGGTTAAGCACAGTTTAAATAGCTTTTTTTATATCTTCAATAAGTATCAAATTTGAACGAACTGGCATCGGTTCTTTTACGATAACATTGGCATCCAAAAGTATAATATTATTTTTCAGAATACTCGCAATATTATCCGATGATGCCGAATCCATAGTTATTCCGGATTCTACAGACGAATTTGAGTAATCAATATAATTAATATTTGTTGAAGAGTTATTACTCACTCAAATGCCTCCATCCTTCAAATACTCTTTGGTCTTGAATAGCTTCTTGAACCATTGGACCAGTATTTATTTGTACCTTTTTGATAACGCCTTCACTAATAAACGCATCTGTTCCGTTAATTGTGCTTTCAATAATGACACGTTTAAATGAATACTTCTTCTCTTTGTCTGCACCTATAACAGTATTTGGATCGTATTTATTATTAAGTTCCATCTCATCGCGGATGTTTAAATATATTTTTTTCAGCAATCCATAAAGTTCATCATTTGGTTTATCAATTTTAAGACCAAGCTTATCACGTGCTTCTCGTCTATTGATCAGATAGTCATGACTGCCAGAATCACTACAAAGAAAGGAAATTATGTTCTCAATTTTTCGCTTATCCTTAACTTGACGTGATAACAAATTCTTCGCAAGTTCACGGATTTGCTCTCTTGCTCGATATACCTCTCCTAAAACCAGTGGATGCACCTTATTGGCTAGATCTATGAGGATATTTGAAAAATCTTTTCCAGCTTTAATTCCAAGTTCTTTTTTTGAAAGTTCAATATAACCCTTAATTGCTTCCACACTAACGGGATATCTTGCATGTGGTGGACCACCAACAATTTGTGGATTTAGTGGAGTATTGACGCTCGGATCAATTGGACCCAAAGTTGCCTGCTTTGTCATTAAAATTGAATCAGCCCCGAGGCAAATCAATGTTCCCGCACTATGAGCTTTAGATGGAACAATAACTTCAAACTCATGACAAAATTGTCTAATAAGATTAACAATACCCCATGCAGCAAGCGTGTTACCGCCTCGCGTATAGAGCAAAAGAGATATTTTAGGCAATTTCCCATTATACGCATCTAGATGGTCCGAAAAAAAATCTAAAACTTCAGAATGAATTTGTGTTTCAAGCCCCGGACGGTCACCCGTAACAAACACAAGTAATCTAGATTGTCTTTTTTCTTCTAATTCTTTGTATAGAGTTAGTCGCTCACTATTCATACGTCCTCTTTAATTATATGTGACGATTTAACTTCTAGCAAAAAAATCAACGGGTTGCACTCGAAATTTATCAGCAATATTCCGACTTATTATGACAGTCCACTCCGATTGCCTCGATTTTATGGAATATTGTTCGTTTTGATTTCAAAATTATTTATCCAATACCGATCTTGACCCGCCACAACAATCACATCCCCATCGGTATTTTTAATCTTCATCGTCTCGGAGGCCGGCACTCGGCCTCCTTCACCGCGAGCGGTTTGAAATATGGTCTCGATAAATGGAAAGCTCACCATTCGAGCCATCGTTTCAGCATTCGGGAGATGGTACCGCTTATTCACGCCACCGTTCCCGACCGTCACAATTACATTCTCAGGCTTTAACTTCGATAGAAAAAAAGAATTGTTCGCAGTCGCAGAGCCATGATGATCACTCTTCATTACGTTCACGTCGCCGACCCGCTCAGCAATCA
>MEQJ01000090.1:15668-15855 GCA_001770165.1 Bdellovibrionales bacterium RIFOXYD1_FULL_53_11
AAGCTCCCATAGGTGATCTTCATAGCAATTGAAACAGAGTTGATATCACCCTCAGTCTGAACCGATTTCCCGGTAACAGACTTTCCATTCACAGCTAGCCTAAACGCGACAAAAAATCCGGCGTAATTTTCAGAAAAAAGATGGAAATGACCTTAAATTAAGCTATTTTTGAGTTGCAAGAAAACAA
>MEQJ01000091.1:0-587 GCA_001770165.1 Bdellovibrionales bacterium RIFOXYD1_FULL_53_11
CGCGCTCAACCAGATAGGGCGCCAGATGCTCGGCAAAAGTCTCGAAGCCGCCGTGAGCGGCGGGCACGCCACGGGTGCCGAGAATGCGGATGGATTTATTCATTTTTCATCAAACTCCGACTGAGCCTGCCAAGGCAGGCTCAAGACCGTCTCGTTCATTGGAATTGATTCGCACCCCTAGCGACTCATAGAGCCGCAACATCGCATCAAGGTACTGCCTCTCGTTGAAGCGCTCCTCCACCACACGGCGTGCCGCCTGCCCCATGGCTGAAATCCCCGCACCTGACTGACTCTGCATATGCGCCAGTTTTCCTGCCAGCTCGTCGACCGAACCGCTTTCGAACAGCCAGCCCGTTTCGCCTTCCATCACCATTTCCGGAATTCCGCCGATGCGTGCACCGATAACGGGTTTGCCGCTGGCATAGGCTTCCAGCACGCTCATTGGTGCATTCTCGTACCACTCGGAGGGCAAAACGATGGCACGCGCTTCACGCAGCAACTTCCACAGCGGGTCGCCACTCACGAAGCCAAGGAACTCGATATCGCCCCCCACTTCGATGGCCAATGCCTTGAGTGCATCGCCCTCC
>MEQJ01000091.1:619-5726 GCA_001770165.1 Bdellovibrionales bacterium RIFOXYD1_FULL_53_11
CGCCCTGGCTGTCATGACAATTGCAGCGTCAATAACGATTGCAATAATCGCGATCGAGCTTGCGCTGGGCGGCTGGCTCGGAATCCGCAAGACCGGCAGGCTGCGCATCATAAAAAACCTCAGCATGACACGCGATGCGGGCAAATACCACGGCCAGCCCGCTACCATCCGCTACACCCGCGACCGGTACGGACTTCGCGGCGACTATGGCGCAGATCCGTCAAAAATCACCATTTTGACGGTCGGCGGCAGCACCACCGACCAGATCATGACCGACGACAGCCGGACATGGCAGGCGCTGCTTGCCCTGAGGCTCCGGGGCGCCCGGATTGCCAACGCGGGCGTGGACGGACAGACCACCGTTGCCCATATCGAAAACTTCAAGCAGTGGTTTCCGCAGATTCCCGGGCTGAAACCCGCGCTTGTCATTTTTTATGCTGGTGTGAATGATTTCTACCAGACCGAAAGCGACGATCCTTCACACAAGGGCGGCCTGGAACTTACGCTCCTGCGGAATTCAGCACTATACAGCCTTTACAGGGTGTTTGAAGGCTGGCACAGGGTTTACTTCCGCTGTCCACTGCTCGGACACCGCAGCGTGGATTTTACAAAAGCAAAATGGACGAACGCGCCGCCGGCACCCGGCATACCCGGTTTTGCAAAACAACGCGTTGAACTTTTCGGAGAGCGCCTGTCAAAACTTGCCGCTCTTGCAAGGGGCATGGGCGCCGCTGCGGTGTTCGTAACCCAGAAATTTGCCGTATGGCGCAGTACGCCCGGAGGTCTTGAAGGCATTGACGATGATTTTGAATATCCGGGCATGCGTGCAAACGGCGTGGACGTCCATGCGCTCATGTCCCTTTACAACCACATGACGCTCGACCGCTGCCGCGCGGCGGGAGCAAAATGCATCGACCTTGCCTCGGAGCTCCGGCTTGAGGTCACGGACTATTACGACTACGTCCACACAAACCGGACCGGAACGGAAAAAATCGCCGGCTACCTTGCGGAAAAACTGTAATATGGAAAGCGATGGAAAAATAATTCCGCAGCAACCGCTCATAGGCACTTGTTAAATCCTCCTTCCTGGATTTATATTTCATTCTATCCAGGCGCACTGACAGAGGGGGAAACAAATGTCTCATAAACCGGATAGCGTTGTTCTTGTCGTCAATCCCGGCTCCACTTCGGACGAGATCGCCCTTTTCAGGGGGAATGAAAAGATTTTCCACAAGGTGGTCCGCTATTCGCCAAAGGAGCTTGAGCCGTATGACGGAAAAAAAGTCACTTCACAGTATGAATTCCGCAAACAGCTTGTTCTCAAAACGCTCGAAGAAAACGGCATCAATCAAAACAGCATCAGCGCGGTCGTCGGCCGCGGCGGACTTGTCAAACCGATTCCGAGCGGCACCTACAGCGTGGACCAATCCCTGCTTGCCGATCTTACCGAAGGAGTGCTGGGCGACCACCCTTCAAATCTCGGAGGCATCATAGCCCACGCCATCGCATCGCCGACCGGCAAACCGTCTTTCATCGCCGACCCGGTAGTGGTGGACGAACTCGAACCCCTTGCCCGCTATTCGGGCATGCCCGAAAATCCGCGCATCTCGATTTTTCACGCCCTCAATCAAAAACGCGTCGCCCGCAAGGCGGCCGCGGAGCTCGGCAAACGCTACGAAGACTGCAACTTCATCGTCATGCATGGCGGCGGCGGCCTCACGGTAGGAGCGCACCGGGGAGGGCGCGTCATTGACGTCAACAACGGCCTCGACGGCGACGGCCCGTTCACGCCGCAGCGCTCGGGCGGAGTGCCGTCCGGAGGCCTGGTAAAAATGTGTTTCGGCGGAAAACTCACGGCCGCGGACATCAAGCTCAAGATCAAGGGCAAGGGCGGAATGGTCGCCTACACCGGCACTTCGGACATGGTGGTGATCGAAAAATTCATCGAAGGCAAACCGCTCGAAGAAAAGGACCGTTCGCAGATCAAGCCCGGCCTCACCCCCGAAAAGGCGCGCGAGGCGCTTCAGGCCATGGCGTATCAAATTTCCAAAGAAATCATAATGCTCGCGGCGCCCCTTAAAGGAAAGGTTGATGCCATTATTCTCACCGGAGGGCTCGCATATTCAAAGGATTACCTGGTGCCATGGATAAAAGAACACGTTGAATGGCTGGCCCCCGTCAAGAGCTACCCGGGCGGTGACGAAATGAGCGCCCTCCGCGACGCGGCGGAGCGCGTGCTTTCGGGCTCTGAAAAAGCAAAAAATTATCCGGAGGAAATATGAAAAAATCGATGTCCCTTGACACGCTGCTGGAGGGCGCCCGCAAGAATCCGGGGCGCGTTGTCGTCCCGCTTGCCGAGAATCATGAAGCCCTGGAAGGCGTTGTGATGGCAATGAAAGACCTCGTCGTCACGGGCGGAACACTGATCGGCAATCCCGAGGCGATCCGCAAGGTGGCCGGCGACGTGAAGCTCCCGCTCGACAGGTTTGACATCATCGATTGTCCGGAACCGATGGCGGCGGGAGACACGGCCGCGCGATTGGTGGCTGACGGAAAAGGCGATTTTCTGTTAAAAGGCCAGATTGACACGAAAATCTATATGAAAGCGGTGCTCAACAAGGAGCTCGGGCTCGTGCCTCCGGGCACGATCCTTTCGCATGTGGCGATCATGGACCTTCCGTCCTACCACAAGCTCCTGATCGCAACCGATGCGGCGATCACGATCGAACCCGGCGTGGACGAGAAGCTGCAACTTGTCAGCAATGCGGTGGACGTGGCGCACCGTCTGGGCATCGACAACCCCAAGGTGGCGATGATTGCGGCGGCTGAAAAAGTAAACCCCAAGATGACCAGCACCGTTCATGCGGATGAAGTCGTAAAAAAGGCAAAAGCCGGACACATAAAGGACGCGGTAGTGGAGGGACCCTATGATCTTTACATAGCCGTCTCGAAGGAAGGCGCGGAAACAAAAAAAATCACCGGTGCGGTTTGCGGTGACGCCGACATCCTGGTGTTTCCGGACATCAATAGTGCAAATGTTTTCTACAAGACCGTGCACCAGTTTGTCCAGGGAGCGCGCGTGGCCGGCCTGATCGCAGGCGCAAAAATACCCGTTGTGCTTCCGAGCCGCGCCGATCCGGCGACAACCAAACGCATGAGCCTGATTGTCGCCGCCTTTCTTAAAAAATAAGCAACCGCGGCAAAGCACATGCACAACCTCAACTCAAAGCAGCAGGAGTTTTTCAAGGAGCAACCGGCCCTTGATGCCGCCAGGCTTCTCAGGCAGGTCGAGGAAATACAGGAATCGTTCAGATCACTCGAAAGGCACAGATATTCGCCCGAGCGGCTGGTAAGCCTCAAGTTTTCGATGATGCACTGGCGTGAAAGCGCCCTCGGCGCGGCCATGAGGATTCTGGATTCCAAGCCATCCGCCATCTCCGCCGAATCCGCATTCGACGCCCTCTCCCGGCTGGAACTCAAGCCCGATGCCTGCACCATCGAACGGCTGGTAAAACTGGCGCTCGAAATCCTGACCAGAACCGGGGGAGAACCGGCAAAATCGCTTCTCAAGAGCGCGGCCGCGTATTTTGCAAAACTGGGCGAGCACGAGGCCCTGCAAGCCATCATGCCGGCGCCGGACGGGCAGCTTATGGCGCTTGCGGGCCCGCAGACCCGTCTCAAGATCATCGCAAACGCGCCCTCCAGGCACTCAACCGCCGTCTGGTCGGCAATGGATGATCTCACGCGGCATGAGTTCAAGGGAGAAGGCGTTGTTTACCGCGGCACCCAGCTCCTTCCAGGTGACATTTTCATCTGCAACGTGAACCGTGACGGCAACGGCATGTTCACCTTTCTGGCAGAACCGAGATCATACGCCTACCATCTCGGTGTTTTTGCAATCATCGACATTGACGGAAAAAAATTTCCGGTGGTCATGGAGGCATACAAGCTTGGCGTCCGCCCGGTGCCTCTTTGTGTTTTCCTGTCACCAAGGTTCAACTCCTACGCCGAACTTTACCGCCTGAAAGAAAAGTCCGACGGTTTTCACGATAAGATCAACCTCGCCGCCGCGCAGGCCGAAAAGGCGGTCAAGGGCTACAACTTCGACACCGAGGACCCCGACCGCAGCTATCTCGCCTGCACGACGCTTGCGCACTACTTTTTCGAACATGCGGGCGTGAAACCGGTTTCCACCAAGAGCCGCTATTCGCGCGATCCGGGAATCCAGAAGAACCTGAAGATCACCAACATCAACTATGATGCCTTTCTCGGCCTTACCGATTTCGTCATTGATGCAAGACTCAAGTACCTCGGCGCTTTTGACAACGCCCATCTTGACCGCAACATCGCGCGCGAACTATGTGAACGCCACTTCTTCGACCTGCTGTCAAAGCATGAACTCAGATTTTCAAAAATGCCGTTCTTCGTAACGTTTGGACGCGTCGGGATCCCGCTCATACGGCGTGGCGGCTGGCTGGGCCGTCTGGCCGGCAAAAGCACCGGCTTCACCCCCGAAAACCTTCCAAGGGGGCCGACTAAAATCATGGCAGCCATCGAGGTCTACGAGCACATGATCGCCCTTGCGGCGCGCAGGCTGGCCCCGCAGATAAGAAACAACCTTGCCTCACAACAAGCCGCAGCGCCATTTGATATCGACCGTTTGTGTTCGGACCCGTCGATAAACGAGATTTTACAACAACTGCTCAAGCCGCTGCGCGCCACCTGTGTGTAAGCGCCGGGCGATTATCCCAGCGGTTCGAACCTTGCCTGGAAAAAACGAAGATACCTGGGCTCATACGTCATCCTGAGCCCCTTGATACTGTCGCGATGGTGAAACAGCTCTTCGACGGCCTCGATCGTAACGTCGCAATGCGCCTGCGTATAAACACGCCGCGGAAAGGTAAGCCGCACCAGCTCGAGTTTCGGCCTGTTGTGGTCGCCGGTCTGGCTGTTTCGTCCCGCCGAAACAATTCCGCGTTCCATGGAGCGGATGCCGGACTCGCGGTAAAGCTCCGCCGCAAGCACCTGCGCCGGAAACTCGTCCTGCTTGATATGAGGGAGGAATCTCTTCGCATCCAGGAACACCGCGTGCCCCCCGATCGGAAGC
>MEQJ01000091.1:5738-7376 GCA_001770165.1 Bdellovibrionales bacterium RIFOXYD1_FULL_53_11
CCGCGCTCCTGCAGCTCCTCTCCGACATACTGCACCTGCCCGATGCGCGCCTGGACGCTCTCGTTCTGGACGGCTTCTTCAATGCCGCGGGCCATGGCCTCCATATCGCGGCCGGCAAGGCCGCCATAGGTATCAAGCCCTTCATAGACAACCGCAAGGTTCCTCGCTTCGTCAAAATTACCCTTGTCGTTCATCGCAAGAAAACCGCCGATATTGACCATCAGGTCTTTTTTTCCGCTCATCGTGGCCGCATCGGCATACGAGCACATCTCATGCAGTATCTCCGCCACGCTCTTGTCGCGATAACCCGCCTCGCGCTCCTTGATGAAATGGGCGTTCTCGATAGCGCGCGTGGCATCGAGCACGACCTTGATGCCATGCTTCAAGGACAACTGGCGGACGGCGCGCAGGTTTTCCATCGACACGGGCTGCCCGCCCGCCATGTTCACCGTGACGCCAATGGTGATATACGCGATTTTTGAAGGTCCGACCTTGTTTATGAGGCTTTCGTACTTGCCGAGATCGACATTGCCCTTGAACGGATGAAGCGCGTGCGAATCATGGGCTTCGTCGATTATGACATCGACGAAGGTCCCGCCGGCAAGCTCCTGGTGAAGCCGCGTGGTCGTGAAATACATGTTTCCCGGCACATACATTCCGGGGCGGATCAGGATCTTTGAAATTATATGTTCCGCGCCGCGCCCCTGGTGGGTGGGCACGATATACTTGAAACCGTAGTGCTTGCGGATTTTTTCTTCGAGATTGTAAAAATTCCTGCTGCCCGCGTAAGCCTCGTCACCCATCATCATGCCGGCCCACTGGTAGTCGCTCATGGCGTTGGTGCCGCTGTCGGTAAGCAGGTCTATATAGACGTCTTCCGATCGCAACAAGAACGTATTGTAACCCGCTTCTGCAAGCGCCTTCGAACGGAAGTCGCGTGTTGTCATCTTGAGCGGTTCAACTACTTTGATTTTAAACGGCTCGGCCCATGATCTCTTCTTTTTTTGATGCATGAAAATTTATTTACAACGTATGGGTACAAACCGACAAGTGCAAAAAATGTTTGGTTTTTCTGGTAATCACAGATGAGTTCTGTTAGAAATTTCCGGAACGGTTTATCAAACGTTTATATATTAGTGTTGAAAGGGTCATGAGAAAAGAAAGCGCAAATCTTGAGTGGTTGCTTGCAAATGACAACGGATCGTTTGCAATGGGCTGCGTGGACCGCGTTCCCCGGCGCAAATACCATTCACTTTTGACGGTCAGGGAACCCGGCTACGGGGATCCTCTCAATGTCCTGACCGAAATCGAAGAAACCATTTCCATGGGCCAGCGCAACTACCAGCTTCATGCCTTCAACTACGGAAGCCAGATCTACCCGCAGGGTTACCAGTTCCTGTCCGATTTTTCACACTCGCCCGCGCCAAAATGGACGTACCGGCTTGAGATGCTCAATGTCGTCCGCGTCGTCGAAATCGACAAGCAGCATGACAACGTCAGGGTGATATACACCTTCAGCGGCGTTACCGAGCCCTTCATGTTCAAGATGTGTCCGCTTGTGGCATGCCGTCCGATCCATCTGCTCACCAAGGAAAACCCGTTCCTTGACGGCTCCGTCAAGCACGAACAGGAATGGGT
>MEQJ01000091.1:7456-11517 GCA_001770165.1 Bdellovibrionales bacterium RIFOXYD1_FULL_53_11
TCGGCACGAACAAGGACCGCGGCGTGCCGGACGCCGAAGAAGACGTGCATCCCCTTTCCTTCCGCGACGCCCTGGGCAGGGCGGCTTCAAAATTCCTCATCACCCGCAAAAACGGCCTCAAATCCGTAATCGCCGGCTATCCCTGGTTCGAGGACTGGGTGCGCGACACCATGATTTCCATGCCGGGCCTCTGCCTCTCCAACGGCGATGTCACTGGAGCCAGGGCAATCCTCGAAAGCTTCACCCCGCTTTTTATGAAGAGCGTAATCCATTATGCGCCGACAATGGACGGCCACCACCGCAACGTGATGCTCGACGCCCCGCTGCACTACATCCGGGCGGTGCAGGCTTTTTCCGATCATTCCGGAAAAAACAGCGTCAAGCAGTTCATGCCCGCGGTTTACAGCATCCTGGAGGCATTCAAAACGGGGGTGGACAGCCGCATACGCATGACGCCCGATGGCGGCATCTTCACCGACCCGGGCAACTCGGCCATGACCTGGATGGATGCGCTTGTGGACGGAAAATCGGTCACCCAGCGCGGAGGCTATCCGGTCGAGATAAACGCCCTCTTCTACAATGCCATGCAGTTTGCCCTCGACTGGGCGCGCTCGCAAAAACACACCGGCTTCATCGACGGCTGGAAAGACATCGCCGCTCTTTCCGGAGAGGCGTTTATAAAACGTTTCTGGTCGGAGGAGCGCGGATATTTTGCCGACTGTGCCGGCAACGGCGAAAACAAGGACCTGAGCCTCAGACCCAATCAACTCTGGGCCATCGCAATACCGTTTTCACCCGTTCCGATCAAGCAGGCCCAAAGAGCTCTTGAGAGCATCAGGCAGCACCTGCTCACGCCCGTGGGGCTCCGCACGCTTTCGCCCAAGGATCCAAAATACATCGGCTACTACCGCGGCAACCAGCGTGAGCGCGATCTGGCCTACCATCAAGGCGCCGTGTGGCCATGGCTCATCGGCATTTACGCCGATGCGGTGGCCAGGGTTCACGGCATCAAACGCGCGCGCGAGGAACTCAAGCCCGTGCTCAACAACCTCGAAAATCATCTTTTCAACGACGCCTGTCTCGGGCAGATCTCGGAAGTCTTCGGCGGTGACGAACCGCATGCGCCCGGTGGCACGCCCGCACAGGCCTGGAGCGTGGCAGAGGTCACGCGGGTCATGGAGATGTTTGAATGAAAATCTTCATGCTCGGCTGGGAATATCCTCCATATATCAGCGGCGGTCTCGGCACGGCCTGCGAAGGCCTGACAAAGTCGCTTGCAAAACTCGGCATCAAGATCGACTTCGTGGTTCCCCGCCTCTCCGGCCGTGAAAACGCCCCGCACATGACTCTTTTTGACGCGAGCACGGGCAAAATGCTCGGCAAGGACGTGGACGACCCTTCGCAATCGCCGGTCAAATTCAATCCAAATCTTTCGCTGATCGGCACTCCGGCCCTGATTTCCGCGTACTGCAAGCCCGAAGAATACGCACAGTGGGTCAAGGACTTCCGTCCCGGCGAGTGGAACGGCGAAATCCCGCCGGACATCGAAGCCATTTTGGAATCCGAAAAGCGCGAAAGCGGCGGCAAAACCGGCGCAAGCCAGTACGGCACGGATCTTTTCCAGGAAGTTGAACACTACGCGCGCAACGCCGTCAAAATCGCGCGCACGCGGCAGTTTGACATAATACACGCGCATGACTGGATGACCTACGCCGCAGGCATCGCGCTGGCGCGCCTGACCGGCAAACCGCTCATCACGCATGTGCACAGCCTTGAGTACGACCGCAGCGGCCCCGTCGGCAACCAGCGCATCAAGCAGATCGAGGCGGCCGGGGTTACAGCGGCAACCGTGGCGATTGCCGTGAGCTACTACACGCGCTCGATCGTGAACATGGAACACAAGGTTCCGCTGGAGCGCATCTCGGTGGTCCACAACGGCGTTTACACCAAGCAGGTGCGCAAGGCCTACCGCGATCCCGACAGTCCCACCAAAATAGTGCTCTTCATGGGGCGCATCACCTTCCAGAAGGGCCCTGATTATTTCATCGAAGCGGCGGCCCGCGTGATCCCGTACCTGCCAAACACCATGTTCATCGTCGCGGGCACGGGCGACATGCTTCCGCGCATCCAGAACCGCGTGCACGAGATGGGCCTGGCCAGGCACTTTTTGTTCCCTGGCTTCATGAAGGGACCCGAGGTCGAGCGCATGTATTCAATGGCTGATGTGTATATCATGCCATCGGTGTCGGAGCCCTTCGGCATCGCGCCGCTTGAGGCCATGAGCCTTGACATCCCGGTCATCATTTCAAAACAGTCGGGCGTGAGCGAGGTGCTGGAGCATGCGCTCAAAGTCGATTTCTGGGACATCGAGCGCATGGCGCATCTTATAATCGGCGTACTCAAGTACCGCGAGGTGCGCGATGACATCATCGGCATGGCCCGCGAAGAGGTCAAACGCATCCACTGGGATGCGGCGGCAGCAAAAACGCTTGAGGTTTACAAGCAGGTCCATAACGCGGCCCAAGCCGGCGCGAAGACGGTTCACAATGTCGCCAAGAGCCCGCGGAGGGTGAAGTAAATGCCGGCCATCTGCTTTTACTTCCAGGTCCACCAGCCCAACAGGCTCAAGAACTATCCGTATTTCAACCAGGGCTGGGACCACAGTTACTTTGACGAACCACAAAACCGCGAAATCATCCAGAAGGTGGCGGCCAAGTGTTACATCCCGGCCAACCGCACCATTTTAAAACTCATCAACCAGCATGGCGGACGGTTCAAGGTTGCATATTCGGTCACGGGCGTCGCGCTGGAGCAGATGCTCAAGCACTGCCCCGAGGCGGTGGAGTCTTTTGCGGCGCTTTCGCGCACCGGTTGCGTTGAATTCCTGGCCGAGACCTATTACCACTCGCTGGCCGCGATGTACGATCCCGCCGAGTTCAAGCAGCAGGTGCTGCAGCACGAAGCCATGATGATCGCGCTTTTCGGGCAGCGGCCAAGGGTATTCCGCAATACGGAACTCATCTGCGACAACCGCGTGCTGGAGCTGGTTGCCGGCATGGGCTACAAGGCCATGATCACCGAGGGCGTTGACGACATCCTCAAATGGCGGAGCCCCAACTATCTTTATTCAAAACCCGGCGGCGGCCTCAAGATCCTGCTCAAAAACTACGGCCTTTCCGACGACATCGCATTCAGGTTTTCAAACCGCGCCTGGAGCCACTGGCCGCTCACGGCTTCAAAATACGCCTACTGGGTGCACTCGCTCACCGACAGCGCAAACGTCATCAACCTGTTCATGGACTACGAAACCTTCGGCGAACATCAGTGGGCCGAGACGGGCATTTTCAAATTTCTTGAAGACCTTCCCGGCGAAATACTCCGGCACGGGTCATGGAGTTTCATGACCCCGGGCGAGACCGCCGACAAATTTCCGGCCACGGGCGGGGAGCTTGACTTCTGGCGCACGATCTCGTGGGCGGATCTGCAACGCGATCTCAGTGCCTGGCAGGGCAACAAGATGCAAAAACGCGCGCTCTCCGAAATTTATGCGATCGGCCGGGAGGTCCGTGCACGCAACAATCCGAGCACACTCGATCTCTGGCGCAAATTGCAAACGTCGGATCATTTTTACTACATGTGCACCAAATGGCACGCGGATGCCGAGGTTCACGCCTATTTCCAGCCGTACCGCAGCCCGTACGAGGCATTCATGAACTTCATGAACATCCTCGGCGATTTCCGCGCGGCGGTGCTGGGCGGAGCGGGTGACGCTTCCGGCAAAAAAGCGGGATAGCCGCGCTCGCCGCATGAGATACCTGATAGGCGCCGGCAATTATTCCATGTCAGACGACGGCATCGGGTTGCACATTATAGAATATATCGCCGGGCACGGCCTCGCGCGCGGTTTCGAGGCGATTGACCTCGCGGCGGGGGCACTTGGAATACTCTCGTACCTCGACCCTTCCACTGAAAAGCTCCTGATCGTCGACTGCATGAAATCAAACCGCCGCCCCGGTGAACATTTTTTCTTTTCGCCCGGTGACGTCATGACCCGCAAGCAG
>MEQJ01000091.1:11548-14949 GCA_001770165.1 Bdellovibrionales bacterium RIFOXYD1_FULL_53_11
CAAGACGCTCAAGCTCGCCGCCGCGGCGGGCCACCATATCCCGCCCGTAAGGATCATGGGCATCGAACCGTCAGAGACCGGGCCCGCGATGGAGCTTTCTGCGGTTTTGCGAGGCAGGCTTGACTCCTATGCGCAGCTCGCGATCGGCGAGCTGCTGGCATAGGCCGGTTGATTCTGTTATCATTTGAAGAGTGAAAAAAATTCTGGGAATGAAACTCGCCCGCGCCGGACGCAAGTTCGGTCTTGACTTCATCAGGCTCTTCGGCAGCGGCACCGGATCCATCGCCCGCGCCCGGGATATCGACATTGTATTTGGCGAAAAGAAACTGGACGCCGGAGAACTTTCGGAGTTTCAATCCGATCTGACCTCCCTTTTCGGAAAACCGGTGGATCTTGTACATCTTTGCAGCGATCTTCCGCCAAGGCTTGTTATTGAAATAGCATCCACGTCCACCGCCCTGTGGAATGCCCCGGCCGGCGGGCGTGAAAAATACGCGGTGCTGATGGACCGGCTCCAGGCCATCGCACAGGACGAAGAGCTTGCCTTCACTCCGGAGATGAGAAAAATATCAATATCGATCGCAAACAGGAGGCTCCGTGTCCCCTAGCGTAATACGTGCAAAACTTGTACTGCTTCAGCAGGTCCTTGCCGACCTCAAGCCCAATATCCTGAAAAGCCATGCAGAGCAGACTGATGCGCATTATGAGATAGAAAGACAGGTCCAGGTTGCCGTGGATCTTTGCCTTGCAATGGCAAGAAGGCTTTTATTCCTGAAGAACCTCCCCTCTCCTGACACGGCACGCGAGGTGTTCGTGCTGCTCGGCAAAAGCAGGATCATTCCCAACAAGCTTGCCCTGGGCCTTGCCCAAACCGTTGGTCTCAGAAATCTGCTTGTGCACGAATATGGAAAAATCGATTACACGATGTTTTTCGGGGGCCTGAAAGGCGGCTACAAGGCCTTTGCCGCATTTGCCGTTATAGTTTCAAAAAAAATCTGACCCGCTAAAATGGCATAGGCTGCGCTTTGCACGTGTAAAATCCTTGTACACCGGAGTGACTGGGTATCAGACAATGGCCAAAAAATAACCCTTTATTTTCAAGCAATTGCCAATAACCCACCTCCAGCGCCACTTTGGCACCCCGCTTGCTTTTACTAGTCTGCGAGAGAGTACACAAACGTGGAGGTAGTTATGAAACGTTCAACATATAAGAAGTTCGCGGCAGTGCTGGCAGCCGCGGCCGCAATGACCCTTACAGGTTGCGGACAAGACCCAGCGCCAGTGGCAGCAGCCCCGGGAGCCGTCGGAGTTCCAGGAGTCGGTGTACCTGGCGGATGCATCCCGCTTTCGAGCCCCATCCCGTTCACGGGCACCGGCAATACGCTCGCCCAGATGGGTTATACATCATATAAACTCCTTGCAGGACAGATGCCCCCGCCCCCGGCAGGCACAGGCCAGGTGTATGGACAAATGATGCTTGGTGGAGGAGGCGGCGGACAGATCACGAGACAGAGCGCCAATGGTTCGATCACGCTCTCTCTTGCATCAAACACCACGCCGACCAACATCACCGGCACCATCCAGATCAGCCCGGCCGAGCAGCAGATCATTACAAGCTATGTGATGTCAGGACAGATCCCGCTGTTCAATACGACTCCGGTATCCGGCACGTACATGTATCCGACGTACCCGTACACCTACGGCACGCCGACCCAGATCCCGGCCGGACAGCAGATTTGCGTAAGCAACATAGCCATCAGCGCCAGCATATACCAGTATTCCTCGGGCCAGGCTTCTTTCGGCTCGGTGGATATCGCGGTATATCTGAACAACACGATGCACGGCTACGTGCTGATGCTCTAACCAGCAAGGCCTGAAGACTACCCCACGCCACACACGTTGCGGGAGCGGAAGTTACGGCTGAGCTGAAAGCAGAAGAGCTGAAGCAGAAAAGAACGATCCCGCATAATCCAGAAGACCGGCCCCGGAAAACACGGAGCCGGTCTTCTGGATTTTTTTATTTTATGCGCTCCTCGCGCTTCACGCTGCGGAGCTGCTGTGAAAGCACTTTCTTCCTTAAACGTACGGATCTTGGCGTAACCTCGATCCACTCGTCCTCGTCAATCCACTCAAGGCTCTGCTCAAGCGAAAGGTTGCGGATGCCCGAAAGCGTGACAAGAAACTCCGCATGAGCGGCACGGACGTTCGTAAGCTTTTTCTCGCGGCAGGGATTCACATTCAAATCGTTTTCCTTGCTGTGTTCGCCCAGGATCATTCCTTCGTACACGGCTATTCCCGGCCCGAGAAACAAGATGCCGCGGTCCTCAAGCCCGAGCAGCCCGTATTCGACCGTATTGCCGCCCCGGTCACAAACAAGCGCCCCCCCCGCGCGATGCGTGATGAGCCCCTTGTGCGGGCCGTACCCCAGAAGCTGCGTGCTGAAAAGCCCCTCGCCGCGCGTGAGCGTGAGATACCTTGACCTGATCCCCAGCAGCCCCCGGCTCGGAATGTCGAACTCAAGCCGCACCCGCTTGAAAACCTTGAAGGCGCTCTGCGTCTCGTATCTGACAAGCAGGCCCCTGCGCTCCTGGAAAAGCCGGGTGACATCGCCGGAATATTTTTCGGGCAGGTCCAAAATGGCGCGCTCCATCGGCTCCAGCAACGCGCCCGACGCATCCGTCTGATAAAGAACCGTGGGTTTTCCGACCATGAACTCGAAATTCTCCCGGCGCATCTGCTCGATCAGGATGGCCGGCAGCTGACGATAGCTGGCGACGTCGGTGTAATAGGGGTTCAGCTTGTCGACCGGCACGGCCAGGATCTTCTCGTCGCCGCCGGCCTCGTCCACCATCATCAGCACGCCGATGGGGCGCGAGCGGATGACGCAGCCGGGCACGACCGGCGTCGGGTTCAGCACGATCACGTCGCAGGGATCGCCGTCGTCCGACAGGGTGTGCGGGATGAAGCCGTAGTTGCCGGGATAGTACATGGCGGTGTGCAGGAAGCGATCGACGAACAGGGCGCCGGATTCCTTGTCCATCTCGTATTTCACCGGCAGCCCGCCCTGCGGGATTTCGATGACGACATTGACGTCCCAGGGAGCGTTCGGGCCGACCGGAATAGCGTCGAGGTTCATGGCGGGGTCTTTGCTGCGTCTGCGAAATTCTGTGAGGCGCGCGTGATAGGACGCGCGCGCGGCCTCGGCAAGCGCGACTTGAGTCGGCGGACTTGCGCCACAGCGGCGACTGGGCTCAATTCGCGCGATGACCTGGGTTGATTGGGCCGCGCTGGCGCTCTTCTTCATCTGCTGGCTCGGCTATGCGCCGATCCTGAAGTTCATCGGCCGCCACGGCGGTTCGCTGAACGACGACATGAGCCATGTCCGCCGGGTCTGGATGGCG
>MEQJ01000091.1:14961-15057 GCA_001770165.1 Bdellovibrionales bacterium RIFOXYD1_FULL_53_11
CGCGAGATCCGCCTGGTCGACAGTCAGCTGATGGGCCATTCGATCAACTCGGCCTCCTTCTTCGCCTCGACCAATCTGCTGCTGATCGCGGCGGTG
>MEQJ01000092.1:0-683 GCA_001770165.1 Bdellovibrionales bacterium RIFOXYD1_FULL_53_11
CATATCCAAAAGGGAAGGATTTATACTCCTGAGTGGATATGTAGGTATAGTTATGATCCAAATAGTGAGGAGTTTCCTGTGAAATGATGTTACTGAGACAAATCCAGAAACTATATGAAATACTTAAAAAAATCATCAGGTCTATTTTTACGGGTATCGGTAAAGCAATTAACGAGTTTATCGATAAGTATTAGCTTAAAATTGAAGCAGGGTGAGTAAGAAAATACGTTCTGATTTCGTATCATCAGGATGATGCGAAGCATAATATCTTTGACCCCCGCGACTAAAAATTAGGTAGTGTCTTTTTCGTTTAACTTGACTAATAAAGGGATGCACCGGGAGGATTTTTCTTCCACCATTCGGTCATATCTTCATAAGTGTGAGGTGTCGATTTATTTTTATAACCATACTGGAAGTCAATCTCTCGATCAGTCACTTCACGCCAGGATAACTTAAAATTATCATTGCAAACGCCAATTTTTATGCCATCGGGGGTATTGCGACCATCATAATAGATTTTGTACGAGACAGCAGTACTGATCATACTCGCCACAAACGGACACTCATAAATATCAAAGTTTGCTTGGGGGTATTTCGTATACACTTCAGAAACTAACTGATTGACTTGTTGGTAAGTGATGACTCGTGGTGCGAAATTTCTAAGAGACGCTTGAAAAGAAAAG
>MEQJ01000092.1:764-7298 GCA_001770165.1 Bdellovibrionales bacterium RIFOXYD1_FULL_53_11
ATCTGACATTATCATCAGTTTTGACAATACAGCTGTCATGACATTTGGCCTCATCCTTCATGCAGTCTCTTACCGCCTCAACCATGGGATAGCTGAGGTAGATTTTTCCGCGTTCAGTTTCGTTATCAAAAAAATTGACCATTTTCTGGATTTCATCTGCCGACAAAACGTTTGGAGCATGTTGCTCGACATCAAAAAAAAGATAAACCTGTGAAATGTTTTTTCTCTCTATTCCAGCAAGATTATCTCTGTTTTTGCTGTTTCTTTCCCTGAGCAATTCAAGCAAATCAAGATCGGCGTCAAGTTTGACTTGCCGATAGAGCTGATATATTTCTCCGCAATATACAGCATGCAGGATTGTTGAATTTGTTAAGGAATCAAAAAAGACGGATTTCATATTTTCATGAATTTGAACTTCCGTCTTTTCTCCTTCGTAGACAAGTAAAACTGTATCATTCATCGAAAGAACCCGCTCTGTACATTTTTTCAATGTTATGTGCTTTTCTGAGTTCTTTAGGGGTACACCTCGAGAGCGACCTTGCACCATCCTTGAACATCAGAAAATAACAATCAGGTCTGAGAACATCATTACTCATAATTGCAGGATTGTGAGTTGTGAGAACAACTTGACAGTCATTTTTTTTAAGTTCATTCACAAGAAACAACGACAGCACTTGATGATAGAATGCGTCGAATTCATCAATAAACAAAAAGGACGGTTTTCTGGCTTCAAATCTTATTCTTTGAAGCCAGAAATAGAACAATACCAGAGTACGGGTCCCCGTTGATGCGGCCGACCAAAAATCAATAATTTTCAAGCCAAAATCAAAGAAAAACTTTTTTTCGCCGTTTGCATCAAGCACTTTGATTTCGGTGTCAATGCCGGCGGTTTTCAAGAAATTCTTGAAATCATCAAAATGATTTCTGGTAATTATATCATTCATTATTTCAGTGCCATGCTGGGTTTCATATCCCTGAAAAGATCTCTCATCCAAGGACTTGAAAAAAAGCATATTATCAATAAAAGCATAAAATTCCTGCAGGAGGGAGCTTTCCCTGCCTTTATCCAAAACTGCATTCGCTTTGACGTATTTAAGAAGTGAAATATTTATTTTACCAAGATCCTTATTAAGCGTTTCAGCGCCAAGTATATTGATTATGGCCATACTGTCTCTTCTTTTATCATAATCGATAATTTTTTTGCCAGAGATCAAAAGAGTTTCATAGACAAGCTCAGTGGGTGAAGTCTTGCCATATCTATATTCAAGAATATCTTTGTTGAATTTGAATTTATAACAAAATTCCGCTATTTCGCTCTTCGAAAGTGCATTGAAATAATTCTCGTAGAAGCGCGGGTTCCGGTATTTGTCAGTAATATGAATAATAATATCAAACATTGCGAAGCCAAGATTTGACTTTCCTGTACTATTGTATCCATAAATGACAGCCTTATTGACCACATCGTTTTTTATGCATTCAGTGTTGAACTCAAAATCGTTGACATCCGACAAATCAAAAACAAACTCGTCATTGAAATTTTTGAAATTTTTTACTGAAAAATAACATATCATGACAGCTCCTTTTTGGATTATCCTTATAATAACAATAATATGACAGAATACGGCTTATTTACAAACTGTTTCCGTAAAAAAATTACGGCAACAATCAAATCTTCCGTTCCTGCCTCAGCCTCGCGATAAGCCGTATGATCTCGGCGCGCGCGGCCTCGATGTCCGAAATCCTGCGCGGCTCCTGCGCGGCAAGCTCTTCCATCAGCAATTCGCCCGCCCGCTTTGACATGTTAGAAAGAACAAAATCCAGAATTTCCTGCGGAGCATTGCGAAGAGCGACCAGCAGCACCACGCGGGGCACATCCTGGAGCAGTGCCTGCGCGGCCTTCTTTTCGAGTTTTATGATATCCTCGAATACGAACATCCTTTTGCGGATATCCTCAAGCAGCTTCGGATCACGGCCGGCAAGTTCGCCCATGAGGCGGTTGCGGTTCTCCTCGTCCATGTGCGCAAGCATCTCGGCAACGGCTTTCACCCCGTCTATTTTCACACCGCGCGGATCGGATTTCCTGCTCATTGTTCCTCCATTCTATTTGATTTCAAATTGTGAAGAAGACTGCGGCCATGACAGCTCGCAGGTGGCAGGACCGAGATCCATCCCGGCCATGTATTTTTCTTCAAGAATCTGGTCTGACGAACAAACCCACGAGGCGGGCCGCCCCGTGTGGCGGTCGATCTTGACGTCCGTCAAAAGCCCGCTTGGTGCGAACTGCTGCACCGGTTCGCCCGAAAGCGCGTCCTTCATGAAAGCCACCCAGATGGGCAAGGCAACCCCCGCGCCGCTGAGTTTCGGCGCGTCCTTGCCGGCTGATTTTTCCCCGCTCGGAGGCTGGTCCTGACCGGCCCAGACAACCGCCGTAAGCGACGGTGTGAATCCCGCAAACCAGCAATCAGCACTGCTGGTCGTCGTGCCGGTCTTGCCGGCCGCCGGACGGTCAAACCCGAGTTTTGCCGCCGCCATTGCCGTACCCTCGGTAAACACGCTTGTGAGCATGTCGTTCAGAAGCTCGACCGGCGCCGCTGGATAAACCTCCTTCGGATGATAGACAAAACGGGCAAAACCGGCGCCGTGGTCATGCGTGATGCCGCGAATGACCGTAAGCTCGTCCTGCACGCCCCGGTTTGCCAGGGTTGCATACGCGCGCAACAGCTCGACTGGCGAAAGTTCGGCAATGCCAAGCGAAAGCGACGGAACCGCAGGCAGCACGCCATCGATCCCCGCCGCGCGCGCGGTCTTGATCACATTATCAAGCCCGACTTCGATACCAAGCTTTGCCGCCGCAACATTGACCGAAAGTGCCAGTGCCTTGCGATAGGAAATCCACCCCAGATACCGTTCTTCATAATTTTTTGGCGACCATTCCTGCTTGCCGCGGTCATAGACAAGTTTCCAGGGCGCATCTTCAACCGGATGGCCGGGGCCATATGGCACGCCGTCGGCATCGTACCCTTTTGTAATGGCGGCAAGAAACACGAACGGCTTGAACGTCGAACCGACCTGCCGCTTCATGTTCAGGATGCGGTTGAAGGTGGACTGCGCATAATTCCTTCCGCCCACAAGCGCCCGGATGAACCCGTTTGAATGATCCACCGCCGCAAGCGCGCCCTCTAGCTTGAACTCGGGTTTGATCTTGAGCCATTTTTCGATATTGCCGATCCCCTCGCTCACGGCCTTTTGCGCGCCCGCGTTCACAAGCACATCAAGCGTCGTATAGACCCTGAACCCGGCCGAAACAATTTCCTGCTCGCTCATCCGGTCCTTGAGCTGGCGGATGAGTTCGGCCTTCACGAAATCCGTGAAATACGGCGCCTTGTTCGCCGACGACTGCGGCGGCGCGAGCCGGAGCGGCATTGCAAGGGCCGCGCGCGCCTCGGTCTCGACAATCTGTCCGGTCTCATGCATTTTCTTCAGAACAAAATTCTGCCGTTCTATCGCCCGCTCCTTGTGCCGGTACGGAGAGTAGAACCCGGGCCCCCTTATCAACCCGGCCATGAGCGCAATCTCGCCAAGATTGAGCTCCTCTACGCGTTTGCCGAAAAAATATTTGGCCCCCTCGGCCACGCCATGGATTTCCATGCTGCCTACCTGGCCGAGATAAACCTCGTTCAGATAACGTTCGAGGATCTGCTCTTTCGAATACCTGGCCTCAAGCAAGAGGGCGAGGATCACCTCGTTCGCCTTGCGGAAGATATTCTTTCCGCGGCGGGACATGAGATTCTTCACGAGCTGCATCGTGATCGTGCTTCCGCCCTGGGCAAAGGACTGCGTTTTGAGGTTTATCCACAGTGCGCGCAAAAGACCGCGGGGATCGAGCCCTACGTGATCAAGAAAATGCTGGTCCTCGACTGCAATTATGGATTTCCAGACAAGCGCCGGTATGCGCTCGAACCTGAGCGGTTCGCGTATCTGGCGTGAAGCCGCGCCTTTTGCGTCGTCCCCCGCCCTCGAAAGCGTAGCGACCAGTTCGGGTTCGAGATAAAGATCCTGCAACTCCCTGTCCCCCGCCCTGATGGACTGAAGCAGGGCGCCCTGCCGGGTGCCGTCAAAAACAAAAGTAATCTGCATGCCGCCAAGATCGGAGACAGGATGATTGTCCGGAATAAGATACCGGGGATATTCCGGCTGCCTGAGCTTGAAAAAGGTCTTTTCGGCCTCCTGCCTGAACGGATAACCGAGACTTCTGAGCCTTGATTCCACCTTGTGACGTTTTTGAGGCGGCAAAATCCTGGTGACGTCCGAATAAATGCGCGTCGGAACAAACTGCTCCTGTTTTGTAAACGCCTGCTCGACCTGAACGTACAAAAACATCAAATATGCCGTAAATACGACAAAAAAAACAACCACTGCCGCAACTACATGCCGCCTTTTGACGCGCTGTTTTATTTTTTTCCAGTATTCCATTTTCCCTTCACAGCCCTTCTGTCCGGAATAATCCTTGACTACGCTATGGATGACCAATAAAAACTGACATATCCTATGGGATCGATCAATGGAGAAGTCATGAAAAGACAAATACATCTGTTAATTACCGCCATGGCTGTCATTGCTGCCGGACATACGGCGCAGGCGCTTGAACTCGACTGGGGCGGTGCCTTCAGGGCTGAGGGGCATTACATCCGCAACTACGCGCTTGATTCGGATTCCGGCTATACCCGCGACGCTGTCAGGGAAAACGCCGGCGGTTATTATATCCCGGGCGGCGGCTCGGCAAACGCCAATTTTCAGAACCTGTTCCTCAAATTAAAACCAAAATTGATCGTTAACGACAATATTTACATCAAAAGCGAGTGGTGGCTCGGAGATCCGGTGTTCGGATTCTTCGGCAGCGCCGCACCCTACTCGTTCGACCAGCGGCAGTTTTATTCCAGCCAGTCGCGCGGGTCGACAATTTCGGCCCAGCGTTTCTGGGCGGATTTCGTAAGCGATGTAGGCACTGTGCGCATCGGCCGTGCCCCGCTGCACTGGGGCCTCGGGCTGGTATGGAACAACGGCGACGGCGTATGGGACCGCTACGCTTCGACAGGCGATACCGTGGCGCTTCTCACAAAATTCGGTTCTTTTTCGTTCATGCCGTCTTTCACAAAATATTCGATGGGCAACAACATCTCCGGTTCGTGTCATGTGTTCGGGGGGGTATGCAACACCGCCCGCGGCGGCGCCGACGTAACGGACATCTCACTCTGGATCAAGTACGAAAATCCCGACGACGATCTTGAGGGCGGCGTCAACTTCATCAAACGCGTTTCCGGCGCGGCGCAGGACCCTGCGGCGGGATATCTCGGAATCGGGAGCGCAGGCACCACGCAGCTTCCGTCCGGCGCACATTTCAACATCTGGGACCTTTACGGCAAAAAACGTTTCGGCAAATTTTCGCTTGCCGGGGAGCTGCCAATCACAACCGGCGAAGTGGCCGGCATTGACTACAAGACTTTTGCCTTTGCGGTCGAATCCGGTTTCAAATTCAACGAAAAATGGGAAACCGGCCTCAAGTTCGGACAGGCCGCCGGCCAGCCCAACATGCAAACCCCCAGGCCGGACAGGTTCAAGGCCTTCTTTTTCAATCCCAATTATAAAGTTGCGCATATCATGTTCAACTACCAGTTCATTTCGTTTGCGGGTCCCAATTCGCAGAACAACCCGGCCGTCAACTCCACGCAGCTTCTGTCGCCGTTTGACAACCCGATCGTTAATGCGCGCTACATCAACTGGGGCGGGTCGTTCACGCTCGACAAATGGAATTTCAACACCTCGTTCACCTACGCAATGGCCATTGAGACCGCAAAACCGGGCAGCTTTTTCTATAACACCTGGCGTCGACGCATCTACCAGTCGGCGACACAACAGGAACAATCCAAAAACATGGGCTGGGAGATGGACTATGGCTTCAAATTCCACTGGGATGAAGCCTTCGTACTGAGCGGTGACATCGGCTTCTTCTTTCCGGGATCATTCTACGGCTTTTCAAACACCCAAGCCGGCAACAAGCAATCAATGGTCATGGGCGGTGCGGTAAAGGCGGCGGTGACGTTCTAGGCGGCGCCCCAGAAGAATCTCAGGATCTCCTGCAATCTGTTCCGCCAGGCGATCCAGTCGTGTGTTGATGGATAAACCCTGTATCGCGTGTCAACGCCTACGGAACGAAGAGCCGCTGTCGCCCTCTGGTTTGATTCCAGGTACTGCGGGCCCTCAAACAAACCAAACTCAATGAACATCCTGAGCCCGTGCCCGTCCACGGATTGTATTGCGCCAAGGAGTTTTGCCTCATCTTTCCAGAAGGCACCGGACTGCGAACCGGCATTGCCGAAAACATCCTTGTGCTTGATCGCCGTATAAACCGTGATCAGCCCGCCCATGGACGGCCCGATCAGCGCACGGTCACGCGGCTCACCGCCGCAGCGGAAGCGCTGTTCAACCGCCCCGACGACCGTGCGCGCCGTAAAGGCGGCATACTTGTCGTCCATC
>MEQJ01000092.1:7313-10624 GCA_001770165.1 Bdellovibrionales bacterium RIFOXYD1_FULL_53_11
CCGCAGAAAGATTTGACAGAAGCTGAACCGCGCCGGTGAACTCGAGATAATCGCCGCCATCCTGAAAATACACCCCCACCTGCCGGCGCCCGTAATCCGGCCTCGCGGGAGAAACCACCGGTACAATGCGTTGATCACCCTCGTAATCGCGCAAAACCAGCCAGTCCCTTCGCATCGGTTCGGCACCCGCAAGCGGCTCAAGCCACGGATCTTCAGCAAAATCCACGCGCTTGACCGAATTGAAACCGCCGTTTCCGTCCGGCACTTTGTCGGGATTTGCCGGATCATGGGTCCATCCGCCATCAATAATGAATTTGTACTTGAACCCGTGGAGCCATGGAGATTCGAAGCTGATCGAATAACGCCCCGCCTGGACCTCGGTCATTGCCAAAGGCCGCTTTTCCCATGAAGTGAGTTCGGAAACGAAAAACACCTTCTGCCCTGCGGCGCCGGTATTCAGATCCAGGCTGATCTCGGCGGCCCGCGAAACCGCCGGCAGCGCAAAAAAAACCGCCACGGAAACGAAAATCAGCCTTGTCAATCCCCTCATCGCTCCCCCTCCCGGAACAGGACATTCCGGCTTTCAGGTAAAAAGTCACTTCATAATCAGGTTGTGTCAACAATAATTAAGTTCTATGTTTTCACATCATCAATGATCACGATAATCATTCCCGTTCACAACGGAGAAACAACGCTGCCGCTGCTTCTTGCTTCCCTCTTGCGGCAAAACAACAAGGAGCTGGCAGAAGAAATCATCTTCATTCTTGATGGTGCCAATCCGGCCAGCACCGCGCTTGTCGAAAACTTCCTGCAAAACGACAACTACAAATCAAGAATCATCGTGCACCAGGCCCCGGCCGGGCTTGCCAGCTGCTACAATGAGGGAATTGCCGCGGCCTCAACCGCTTTTTTCCTTTTCATGCACCAGGACATCGTCCTCAACAGCAATGATGTTTTTTCCTCGTTGCTCGCGCCGTTCGACGGAAATCCGGACGTGGTTGTAACTTATCCCCGCTATCTTCTTCCGGTCGCGACATGGGAGGCGTTCAGTTTCTGGCAGAAATGCTTTTTCAGCCGCCAGGCCGGACGTGTTATCCCGTCATATTCAGGGAAATGCGACTGTTACCGCAAGGAGCTGCTGCTTTCAAAAGTCGGCGGGTTTGACGAAGAAACATATAGAACCGCCGGCGAAGATGGCGATATTGCCCGAAGAATAGCCGCGACAGGATTGAAAACGGTGAATGTCCCGCTCGAACTCACGCACCTTCACAGCCGGAATCCGGATTTTTCATTCAAGGACCTGTTTTACAAGGAATGCCAGTACGGAGAAGCGCATGGCGCAAACCTCCGGAAGCACGGTGCGGGGGCTATCACGGGTTTTTTGATGACATATTTCAGGCCGCTGCTCGTACTGGGTTTGTTCCTGCCTGTTGTGCGCATGCCCTCCGCAGTGCTTGTCGCATTTTATTCCGTTGCATATACTTGGCGGGTTTATCTATACGGAATCCGCACAATGAACTGGCGCACTTTCTTGCTGCCGGCTGCAAATGTTTTCCTTCTTTTCGCCGGAGCGGCTTGCACGGCACTGGGCTTTATGACAAAAAGGCAAAGGCTATGAAAAACCGCCCGCTGTTTGCCGTCATGCTGGTTGCAGGATTTGTTTTATATCCTTCTGCCCGCGCAGATTTTGATTTTGGCGTGTCCGCGTTTTTGCGGTCATTCCCTCTTTCGGGCACATTGGGCATCGAAGGCGGGTACAATCATCTTATCTGGGGAAGGGACCCCCGGACAAACGAATCCCCTTCTCCCCTGTATGGCTTTGCCAGGCCATCCCTTTTTGCGGCAACCTCCGGGCTCTACAACTCGGGCGGAGTGCAGCTTGAGATATTTCCTGTTTCCTTTGCCGGAATGCGCATCGGCGCCTGGCTTGAACACAGCATCGGCGCTTATAGCGGGATCGACTGTACAAGGCACGAATGCAGCGGGCTTTCGCAAAGACGGTATATAGAGGTTCCGGTTGGCGCCGCCATCGGACCGGTATTTGCGGGACTTGCCTTCAAGCTTGAAGGCCTGGCCCACCAGAGCAGTGCCGCAAAACCATTCATCGAACCGGAGTTCTCCCTTCCGGCAAGGAGCACCTACGACAACATCCTCTCCGTGAGAACCGTACTCGGCGCCGGCCTCGGATATGGCATCCGGGTTTTCTATCTCAATGCCTTTGCCCGGATGGATGCCCTCCGCGGTTACAGCACGTGGAATTATCTTGTCGGCCAGTATTCGGACGGCCCATGGAAGATGACCTTCGGTGCCGGGGTGTTTTCTTCAAGCCTGCGCGGCGCCGGGATATCGGCAATAGCGGGGATCAAATGGACCTTGAAGCAGGGAATAGGAATAATCTGACATGGACGCGCTGATTCTCGCCAGGCTGCAGTTTGCCATGACGGTCGGCTTTCATTTCCTTTTTCCCCCGCTGACCTTCGGTCTTGCGCTTCTGGTTTTCATCCTTGAAACCCTCCACTATCGCAAAAGCAATGATCATTTCAGGGTGCTTTCGGCGTTTTTTGTAAAGATACTCGCCCTGGTTTTTGTAGTCGGCGTCGCAACCGGAATCACGATGGAATTTTCTTTCGGCACCAACTGGGCGACGTATTCAAAAATAGTCGGCGATATTTTTGGCGCGCCTCTTGCTGCCGAGGCCGTTTTCTCCTTCTTCCTCGAATCAACGTTCATGGCCGTCCTCGTCTTCGGCCGGAGCCGCGTTTCAAAACGCACTTACTGGCTTTCAACACTGCTGGTGCTTCTGGGCACGCATCTGTCCGGGCTCTGGATCCTGATCGCCAATTCATGGATGCAGACACCGGCCGGATTCGAAATCCGCGATGGCGTCGCAAGACTCACGGATTTCCTGGCGGCAACATTCAACCCGTCCGTTCTTCCGCGGTTTTTGCATACCACATTTGCAGGATGGCTGACCGGCTCCCTTTTTGCCGCCGCGATCTGCGGCTGGTACCTGCTCAAAGGCCGGCATGCGGAACATGCCCGGACAGGTCTTAAAATTTCAATGTCAATCGTAGCACTTTCATCCGTCCTGCAATTCGCGGCGGGTCACATGCAGGCCATATCGGTTGCCAGACACCAGCCCGCAAAAATGGCCGCCTTCGAAGCACTCTGGGAAACCCGGTCCTGCGCGCCGCTTGCGCTTTTCGGATATCCTGACAGTTCAGCGCCGGGTGGAGTAAAATCATTCGGCATACCATGCATGCTTAGCATGCTCATCCACCTGAGCCCGCATAAAGAGGTCAAAGGACTCG
>MEQJ01000092.1:10635-10814 GCA_001770165.1 Bdellovibrionales bacterium RIFOXYD1_FULL_53_11
TCACGCGAGGATTTTGACGCTTTGCTGGCCGGAAAAACCGCCGCCGGGCAGGTCGTTTTTGATCCGCCCGGACCCGACGTAAGGCCTCCGGTGTTTGCATCGTATTTTTCCTATCATGTCATGATCGCTCTTGGCGGTTTTTTCATCGCTTTCGCCATGGCATGGCTGTATCTGTACTG
>MEQJ01000092.1:10829-11771 GCA_001770165.1 Bdellovibrionales bacterium RIFOXYD1_FULL_53_11
ACGCTCCCGCTGGTTTCTTGCATCGCTTGTACCGGCCGGAATTCTTGCGCACGTTGCGGTCCAGACGGGATGGATCGCCGCCGAGGTGGGGCGCCAGCCGTGGGTCGTTTACCGGATACTGCCGACAAGCTCTGCCGCATCAGTAACGGTCGGCACCGGCGAAATACTGTTCTCCCTGATCGGATTCGGGTTGCTCTATTTGCTGATTTTCATGATTTTTCTCAAAATACTGTTCACGCTTGTCCGCAAGGGCCCCGTAGAGCTTGCGGAGAAACAGGGCTACTGATGGAACCGACAATGCTGCAGGCGATATGGTTTGCCCTGATAATGGTGCTTCTGGCGGTATACTGCATCCTCGACGGCTTTGATCTTGGCGCCGGCATCATCCTGCCGTTTGCCGCAAAGGACGATGACGACCGTCGCGCGGTTTTCAACGCAATAGGCCCCGTATGGGACGGCAACGAGGTGTGGCTCCTCACCGGAGGAGGCGCGTTGTTTGCGGCATTTCCGCAGGCATATGCCACGGTCTTCAGCGGTTTTTACATTCCGGTCATGTTGCTTGTGTTTTCCCTGGTACTGCGCGCGGTTTCACTGGAGTTCTGGCTTTACGATCACATCCGCAAACGGCTCTGGGCACGGGTGCTCACCGCCAGTTCGCTTGCCGCGGCCCTGTTGATGGGTGTTGCCGCGGGCAATCTGGTCCAGGGCATACCGCTTGACGGAGCCGGAAATTATCACGGCGGTTTCTGGGGGCTGATCAGACCATTTCCGGTCATGACAGGAATCCTCACTGCCTTTGCTTTTGCGACACATGGCGCACTGTTTTTGAAGCTCAGGCCGCAAACCGCGGACCGCCTTTCGGAAAGATGCTCGATAATCGCGAAAGTGTCGGGCTACGGTTTGATTGCAGCTTTTTCGCTGGCGCTGGTCGTATTTTCATTC
>MEQJ01000092.1:11788-11989 GCA_001770165.1 Bdellovibrionales bacterium RIFOXYD1_FULL_53_11
GATGAGCGGCCTGTTGCAGCCCGTATTCCTGCTGGGACTTGCGGTGGCCCTTGCCTCTCTTGGAGCGCTGACTGTCATGATCAAAGCCTCCCAAACGGTCCGGGCGTTTGCGGCGTCGGCGGTTTTCATCGCCAGTCTCTGGCTGTCGGCCCTCGCCCTCAATTATCCGTTTATCGTTCCGTCGCCGGACGGGGGCCTTCA
>MEQJ01000093.1 GCA_001770165.1 Bdellovibrionales bacterium RIFOXYD1_FULL_53_11
CAGTGCTTTTGCCGAAGTTGCCAGGATCGGTTTTCTTAAGGGCGAAGTGACGGTCAACAAGCGTATTGCGACTGCCGGGCAGGATCTTGCCGTGGGCGACAAGGTCGAAACCAGCAGCGGGAAGTGCACGCTTCTTTTTGGCGGCAAGCACATAGTTCATCTCGGGCCGAATGCGCTGCTGACTGTAAGCCAGGAAAAAAACCCCGAAGGCGTGACGCGTCCTTCGGCAAATCTCGAAATGGGCTCTGTGCGGGCGCTTGTGCAAAAGACGGGTGACAAGGGCACAAAATTCACGATCAGAACGAGATCGGCAACAATGGGAGTGCGTGGCACGCATGTATTTGTGAGTACTGGCGCGCAGGACCGGTTTGTCACCTTGAGCGGAGCGGCGGAAGTAACACAAAAAGGCGCTGTAACATCCACACCGCTTGGTGCCGGGCAAATCATCGGTAGTTCGTCGGGCGGTGCGATGGCAGCGCCAAAAAAACTTCCGGTTTCAGAGGTCGCAAGGCTTGCGGTTGCGATTGTTCCGCCTCCAAAGGCGGCAAAGTCCTTGAAGGACGTCGATAAGCTTTCTTCGGATCCCAACAGCGCATTTGAGAGCGATTCTGGCGAAAAAAGCACCATGGAAAAACGCACGACGGGGGTCAAGCTCGATCCAATTGCGGATAATCGGGCGAGATTTCATATAACTGCAAAGATGAAGGCGTTCAGATGAATAAAAAAATATTGATATTAGCGACATTGATTGCCACGGTCCTTGCGTGTGGGAAAAATGACAATGACGGCACGGACGACCGGCTTGTAAAAGTCCGTGTTGGATCTGGAGGCTCGCCGGACCAGTCGATTTCATTTCTAAGCGGTTTGTCACTGTCACGGCACTTTGCCACGCTTGGTGATCCCTGCGCGTTCACTTTTTATATCGGAGTTGCCGCTGAAGACATTGCCAATTCGCCCGGCACACAGGTATCCACGTCGTTTGCTTCATTGAGTGCGGCAACTGCTGCCGGAAGCGGCGCCGAGCTTGTCAACCCCGCCTTCAGCACCGAACTCCTCGTGCCTCGCGGAAAGTCCCGGCGCATAAGGGCTTTTGGCGCGGTATACAGCACTTGTGCTGCGGCTATCGATGCAATTGCATATCCGATCTTTGGTGAAACTCCGCCCATTGATATCAACGAGCCCGCCGACATAACACTTGATGCCATTGTGCATCTTGGTGGCTTCAATGTGATTTCTTCGGCAACAGGCGGGGGCATAACCACTGAGGGCAGCCCGTTCATCACCGCAAGTTTCAACTCGCCGGATGCTCTAACCTCAAACAGTCGCAGGATAATTGTAACCGACAAGGCTACCGGGATTTATTTTGCAAAAGTTTTTGCCACGAGCGGGACCTCACCAAGATTCACTGCGGGGCCGTTTGTACCCAACCGGACATATAATATTACAATAGATTGTACTGATTCTGTAAAATATAACGCCGATTTTACCACTCCGGCATCATCCGTATCACTCAAGTGCTGGAACAACTGGGATGCAAACTGTTACCAGTACTGAGCAGCGTCAAAACTGATAGCCGGTCGCAAGAGACACCTGCCACATCTTGAATTTGGGATCGAGCGGGATGTTAACGCCTGTCTTGTCGGTGTCCGAAGAATCGTTTCTGTTTGAAAAAAGCAGGTATTGAAAAAGTATTCCTGCCCGAATTCCATTCCAGATCCGATAGCTCGCACCCAGTCTTCCGCCCTTGAGGTCTGTTAACGAAATGTTGTTCTTCGTTGTTGATTGTGAATAGAAATTATAATTTCCCAAAAATTCGTATCCGGCAATGATTGAAATGTCCCAGAAATAATATCCCAGAACCGGTGAAACGATATTCCATCTCGTGCCTCTGAAGTTTCCGCCGCTTTTGGTGACTTCCGAATACTGATTTACAAAAGTAAAATCCGTCTCTGCCGCGATTATGAGATGGTTCCAGAGCATTGTACCGAGCGAAAGCCCTCCGCCAAAACGGATGGCAAGCGGCGTGCTTCTTCCCGGCGAAACCGGAACATTCACGTATCCGCTTGAAAGCTCTCCCGACAAAAACACCGGGATCTTCCAGATGCGTGGAGACTCATAAGTATCAGCAAGCGATGTGGAGCAATACAGTCCGGTAGCGGCAAGCGTCTGAAGCAGGAAAACAGCAATATTTTTATTTTTTCTCTGTACTGAATGCAATGAAGTTTCCTTTCTGCGCAACGGAGTTGGCATTACCCTGGTTTTGGCACGTCCATGAAGCGTTGACGCTTGTGATTATGCCCATAAGGAGGACATTGTCGCCATTTTTTTGGACAAAAAGTATCGTCGGGGTCTCTTGTCCGGCTGTAACTTCGTCCGAATAAACGAGTCCCGGGTAGGTGGTGGCATCAGGGTAATCGCTGGCAATTTTTCCAAGGCTTGCCGCATCATATGTGGCATGCCCTGCCGTGCAGGGTGATGTTCCGGTAAAACGCTCGCCACCAATAGCGACGTTGGACGTGGACATGAACTTGAATGGTGAAGTCAGTGTCAAGCCATCTGCTGTCTTGAAAAGATTGATCTGCACTCTTCCTCTGTCGTCCTTTGCTCCGGCCTCCATTCTGAACACCTTTGTGCAACTTCCGGCAGGTCCCGTGCATGAACTGCCGTCAAACATGATGCCATAAAATGTGCGGTTGGAAATATCATCAATCGTGCCGGTCTTTTCTGTTTTGAACATGATGGTCTGTGGTTGTCCACGGCCCATGTCGGCAATGTAGGTTCCGCTCTTTGTCGTTATCATCCTAATGGTTGTTCCGTTATCAGTTACTTTATAGACACCACCCGAACAGGAAGGATTTGTGGTCAGCGGGAGCGAGACAGCATCCCATACCGACAACATTGATCTGAAGGAGCCTGTTCCATCCCTGTAAATTCCCAGCTCGCCGTGATACGAATTTTGATTGCTTTCTACATGAAAATCCATCAATCCAAACATGTCATTTTGTTTTACGCCCTTTGGAATGGCACGGATCATTGCATACATTCCTGATGCCATTGTTCCGCATTCGCCACCGATATAGCCGATATGAAACTCATCGGTTCCGCGCGAACTTCTGGCCTCCTCATTTTTTGGATGAGCCACAACAAATACTCCAGGCACCTCAAAGACCTGGAATTCAGCCCCGATGGAAATAGTCGCGTTGTCGCTCGTGCCAGCCACCTTACATAGCCTGAAGCTGAAGACCGGATCAGGTTCACCGCATGTTCCATTAAGATTCAGTTTTTTTGTTTCATTGCCAGATGCATCCATCACGGTCCAGGCAACTGTAAAATTATTTCCGTCAATGGTCCAGTCGGCCAGATCCCCGGAGTTGACTGCCGCAGAATATTTTATCGGACCGATTGGGGGCGCGGTTCCATCAGATTTTCCACAACTGAAAACGGCAGCAGCCGCAAGCGCACATGGCGCGGCAATCAAAAAGACCTTTGTTGTCTTGTTCATAAGGGTATTTTTTACCGGCTGGCCGGTTTTGACAACACTATAATTGCAATAAAACCTGCGCAACCACTTGGAATATGCAAGTATATTTTCCTTTAGTCGTACCAAACGCAATCACAGCTGCATTTGGTTTTCTCACCAGCTGTCATTCAACTGCTGATCCGTTTTTTTTCACCTTGCAGACGAACTCCTTGCCGAATGTGTAGGCGTTTGTCGCGGGATCGCGATATAGCGTCTTGATAATGTAACAAGGCTGTACCTCTCCGGTTGTGGAATCCGTGCAAATACGTTGCTCGACAGAAATTTCCGTCATCCTGAAGCCAGCCGTGATGAATACATTGTTATCGTTGTTCAGAAAAAAAATGTTGTTTTTAACGCAGCTCTGGTCCGCAAGATTGCGCATCGGCATGCCGATGATGTTCATGATATCATGATGTCCCTGATATCTGCCTGGATAAAGCTCGAATCCTTGTGCGATTGCGGAAGAGAACAGCCCAACTGCCAAAAGAATCAATGCGGTTTTTTTCATTTTGCCCCCTGTTTGATAGTGAGTGTATCGGCTATTGTTTTTTATTCAAGAAGGTTTTTCCGGAAAACTGGACCAAGCAGGCGAAGGTTCGTAATCGCAAGGCAGATGGCTGCATGAATATTTGATTTTCTGATTTTGAATTGTCTCATTGTGTGTCTCCTTTTTATGGTTGTTTGATGAAAGGCCGACACAAGATGCACAAGGCGCGCACAAAAACCAGGCGGTTTAAACTTGTATATTGCAACAACCCTGATTAGTAGTCATTTTAGAATATGAAAAAAGCACTAATCATCGGCGCAAGCGGTCAAGACGGGCATTATCTATCGCAGAATCTTGCCGGTCGCGGATACACCATATGCGGCGCCGACATCCTGCCCGGAGTTTTGTGCAACATCCGTCTTGATGTTTCGAACAGCCGCACAGTATCCGACGTCATTTCGAGCACAAGACCGGATGAGATTTATTATCTTGCCGCCTTTCATCACTCCTCCGAATCCCTTCCTCTCGAAGAACAGGACCTTTTCAGGCGCAGTTTGGAGATCAATACGACAGGGCTTGGCAACGTTCTTGCCGCCATGAAAACATCCGTCCCTGCAACAAAACTTTTTTATGCGTCATCATCACATGTTTTCGGAAACCCGCCGACTCAGATACAGGATGAGACGACCCCAATTGCACCAGATTGTTTTTACGGGATTTCAAAAGCCGCTGGAATGGGACTTTGCCGACATTACCGCAACCGGCACTCCCTTTTTTGCAGTACCGGCATAATGTACAATCACGAATCACCGCTTCGAAACAATGCGTTCATTACAAAAAAAATCGTAAAAACCGCTGTTACAATAAAAAGGGGGCTGCATACCGGAAAGCTGACCATAGGCAGTCTTTCCGCCAGGGTTGATTGGGGGTTTGCGGGCGACTACACCGACGCAATGAGACTTGTACTTGCCCACCACGAACCGGATGATTTCATAGTTTCAAGCGGTGAAACGCACTCGGTACTCGAATTTGTAGAAGCCGTATTTGACCGTCTTTCACTCAACTGGCGCGACCATGTGACCGAGTCTCCGGAGGTCCTGTCCAAGAGAACGTCAAGGATTCTTCAAGGCGATCCATCCAAACTGCACCGGACCACCAGCTGGCGGCCAAAGGTGGACTTTATTCAACTTGCCGCAATCATGACAGATGCCGAGATGAATAATGCTTCAGAACAGTAAAAACATTTTCGTGATTGCTGTTGCAGTTTTGCTTTTTTCGTCTTTTGTCGCTTATGTCGGTCACCAGCGCTCTGAAGCAAAACCCTTCTGGCTTGACGAAGGCTTTGTCATGCAGGTTTGCCAGTACAATTCACTGCCACAGCTCATAAAAAAAGGAGGTTTTGCGCAAGGCTCTCCAAATCCTCTTTACTATCCTTTTGAAAGAGCGGCACTTGGACTTCCTCACACAGATTCTTTTACGGCGCTCACGCGCTTCAGGATGGTTTCAATCGCATCTGTCACACTCGCCTGCGCATTCCTGATGATATCCATGTTCCGCATCTTCGGACTTGTTGCTGGCATATCAACCGGGATTGTTTTTCTCACTCAGGGCCTTCTCATGGATTTTGCGATTGCCGAAAACCGGCCATACGCCTTCTGGGCATTTGTTTTTTCACTTGGATTTTTTTCATTTGTTTCTTGCGCGCTTTCTCCAGAAAAACTCTGGAAGCAAGCCCTGGTATTTGTTTCTTCAATGCTCCTGGTCCTGACCGCAGCTCCGGGGTTCATACAAATATTCTTTGCAGCCGCCGGCATATATTTTGCCTGGCTTGTATTGAAGGATTTTTCGCCGATAAAGCGTCCAAGCATCATATTTGTCGGCGGTCTCCTTGCTGCCGGCACAATTATTTTCCTGCATTACGGTCTGAAAGGCGCACGACATGACACTGGGCGTGACAGCGATCTTCTCGCTACCGGAGACTGGGGGCTTTTATGGAATGTATTATCACATCTGATAACCATCAAAACCCCTGCCGGCATTATCAAGACCGCGGTTTTCCTTTTCGGTCTTGCCGCACCACTTGTGTTTGCCACAAAGAGATTCAAAAGCCATCATGACAACCGGATATTTGTGGTTTCTGTATCCATTGTATTCCAGCTGTTTGCTGCCTGCGCGATCGGATTTGTTGTTGCCATCCACCACTATTTCTTTGTTCCAAAAATGTTCATATTTTTTGCAATACTGGTACCGGTGGGGGGTGGCGCAGGCATGCATATTTTGTACAAATTGCTCTCACACCATAATTCCAAAATAGCTGCAGCATTATTCTCCCTCCTGCTTTTTTCGGGCTCAACATTGGCAGTTCGCAACCAGTTAAATCTTGTTTCCCAAAACAAAGCACTGTTCAATGCCGGCGAATCCTGGCTCCACGAACCCTGTCCGCTTCTTAAAGGTGAACTTGTGCTCTTATCAAATGGCAATTTCGTTCACGATGCCAATTTCATTCCAAGGGTTGAAAGACTTCTTGAACGCTGCAAACGAGAACAGGGCGGCAGGACTTATCTTCGCATCGAAGGGGCCTGGCCAGGAAAAATCATTGCATCCACTGGAGTCGGCATACCGGACGCAAAACCGGTTGCAGTATGCGGAAAACCTGTTTCGTTTTGATTTTTCGTACATTTTGACGCGCCACGGTTCGCGGCAATTCCGACCAGTTGCGTCGGTTTCAGCGCTGAAAGTAAGAGTGAAGGTTTTGTTAAGAGCCGGGATGACCTATAAATGTTTTCAATACCGGTTTATGAAGTTTGCAATATGGCCTGGCATCGCGGCTGGAAGGAGAATCGGGGAGATTCAAGGCGATTTGCACTTTTGATTCTGATAACCTCACTTATCGAATCCCCCCTCTAACCAAGCAGAATAAGTTTATACAAGATTCCCTAAAAATCTCCATGCTGGCATGATCCGGATATTTGAGTGTCCAATTTTTTCATGCATCCAGTCGTCTTTACCTTTT
>MEQJ01000094.1:0-4175 GCA_001770165.1 Bdellovibrionales bacterium RIFOXYD1_FULL_53_11
AAAGCCGCACCGGTTTGGGCAGCTCGTGCACTTTTGCGGCAACCATGCGGGCTAGCGTGGGGGTCATCTCGGGCCGCACGGCCATTTTGCGCTCGCCGCGGTCCATCAGCCAGTAGAGCTGCTGGCCTACGATCTCTTCGCCGGTTTTTGCGGCATACAATTCAAAGGGCTCAAGCATGGGGCCGTCATATTCGCCATATCCGTACAAATGCGCCACTTCCCGCATCCTGCCGAACATCCAGCGGCGGAACCGCATGTCCTGGGGATAAAAATCCCGCGTTCCTTTGTAAGGCTGGGTCGAAAGATTCATATGGCCTTGTTTTTCCATAAGGCAATATTACACTCGCGTCACAAAGCCGTTCAATGATATTCAGCCTGTGTGAAAAACAAAATCCGCGCCGCGGCCATACAGATGTGCTCGACACCCGACAGGCACCTCAATCTTGCCGTCGCGCATCGCCTCCTCAAGAAAGCACTCGCGCACAAACCGCATATCGTTGCCCTGCCTGAGTCTTTTTCTTTTTTGAGCGGACGGAGCGCGGAGCTCCGTGCCGCCGCCGAACCCCTTAACGGCGTCACCGCAGGAACGCTGCAGGAGTGGGCAGCCGAATACGGCATCTGGCTGCACGGCGGAAGCATTTTTCTAAAAGCCCGGGATGGAAAAATCACTAACACCACGCTGCTCATCGCGCCGGACGGAACAATCGCCGCGCGCTATGACAAGATCCATCTTTTCGATGCATCGCTCTCCGCGGACAAGGCGGCATATAAAGAATCAAGCGTTGTAAAACCCGGCCGGCGCCCCGGGTGCGCGCGCACGCCGCTTGGCGTGATGGGCCTTTCGATCTGCTATGACATCCGGTTTCCGGAACTCTACCGGAAGCTGGCCGACGCCGGCGCCCACATCATTTTCATACCGGCCGCCTTCACGGTTCCGAGCGGACAGGCGCATTGGGACACGCTCACACGCGCGCGTGCGATTGAAAACCAGGCCTTTGTCATCGCACCGGCACAGACACTTTCGCCGTATCCCGGACGCAGAACCTACGGACACACCCGCATCGTCGATCCCTGGGGGCGCGTGCTTGCTGAAATGAATGAAGGACCCGGCGTGGTGGCAGCCGATCTTGATTTTGACGATCTCAACCGCATCCGCTCGGAGCTGCCGGCGCTCCGGCACAGAAGAATCTGATCAATCAGAAACCGGAAAAGCCTTGCTGCGAACCGGTGACTGGGCGGCCCCCTCCGGGACCGTGTCAAAGCGCGATTTACTGCCGTCCGAAAATGCAGAGGGTTTTGAATAAATCACCGGTTTGTCCTTGAGGGCTCCGGCCAGCTGCGGCGCTGCCAGCTTGCTTGAAATCTGTCTGGCTGCGACAGCCGGAAGGTTCTTTTTTTGATGTTTCTTCATGTTCTTAGCTATCGCGTCAGATGCAATGATGAACGCTCCTATAAGAACGAAATATTCGGCAAACCTCAATATCCTTGGCAGCATATACGTCCCCCCAAGCTACAACATTATTACTGTACTAGATTAATCAACTAATTTCAACTAAAAAATATTTTGCCTTGCGGTTCAAGGTGGTTATACTCGTTTTAGATGACCTTCAAGGACGGGGTTTTCCGCAAAAGTCTTATTTTTCTGGTTTTGATCATATTTGCCGCATCGGCAACAAGCCTTGGCAAACACCGCAAACACGAAGACAAAGCCAAACCGGAGCTTCCGGCCAACCACCTGCCGGTCCCCATAACCCCGCAAGCCACGAATTACAGTTGCGGCCCGGCGGCGCTTCTTGCCGTCACCGTATACTGGAAAGTTTATGAAGGCCCCGAAAGCGACATGTACAAGCCGATGAATACCACGCCAAAGGACGGGACCAAGCCGGAAAAAATCAGCGAATTCGCCCAGAAACTGGGTTTGAAGAGCCAGATATTCCGCAACATGAAAATCGAAGACCTTCGAGCTGCGCTTGGAAAAAAATATACCGTCATCCTGAACATCCAAGCCTGGCCCAATGCCAATCCCCACCCGCCGTGGGAGGACTTGTGGGACGATGGACACTATGTTGTCCTGATTGCCATCGACAATGATTTCGCCTACTTCATGGACCCGTCCCTGAGCAGGGGATATGGTTATATCCCGCTCGCAGAGTTGACAAGCCGCTGGCATGATTTCGAGGACCGCATCGTGCGCAACTACCAGCTGGGTATTGTTATCAAGGGCAAACGCGGCATGGATGTTTTTCCCGATGCGCTTGAACGGATCGAGTGAAATCAAAATGGAAGGGATACATGAATGCTTAACGTCGTAAAATTTCAAAAAGACAGTGTTTTGCTTGTCCGGCTGAGCGGCATCATCCAGGAAGGCGTCGATTTCAACGCCCTCATCGGGCAGATTCCCGGCAGCGAGTTGATCATAAGCTGCAAGGAAGTCCAGCGCATCAACTCCTCGGGCGTCAAACTGTGGATACAGTATTTCCAGAAACTGGCCGCAACAGGAAAAAAACTCCGCCTGGTGGAATGTTCACCCGCCATCGTCGAACAGATCAACCTGATCGTCAATTTCGCCTGTGGCGCGAAGGTCGAATCCGTCTATCTGCCTTTTGCCTGCGGCAGCTGCAAAGCGCAGTTCGTGAGTCTTTTCAACACCGATGATCTGAAAAAAGTCCTGGACAGCCTGCCCGAGCCGGCCTGCCCGAAATGCAAGAACAAAACCATGTTCGACGACATTCCCGGTGAATATTTCGAGTTCTTGAACAGATAGCGCGTCCGGTATCTTCTGAAAAAACTATCCCTGGAACACCTGGTGCGGTCCGCGTTCGCCGCTCCACTGCCGGAGTTCGCATTTGGCCTGTCCGCCATCGAGTGTCACCAGTGCAAAGGTGCGGCCCGACTGCTGGCCCAGCCCCTGCCAGTCAAGATTGATCATGTTAACCCAGGTGCCGGTGTTGATATACTGCTTGCCGTCGGGATAGACGCGGTTCATGGGCCGGTGGCTGTGCCCGAAAACAACCGTGTTCACGCTCTTCTTGGCGTCAAGTATGGCGCGCGCGTCCTTTTCAAGATCCATGAAGATGCGCGCCTCGTTGCGTATGGCATCCACCACGAACTCCTTGACCGCCGAAAACCCCGACCGGAGCCGCGGCAGCATGGCAAGCCGCGTTTTGAAAAAATAATAAGCCGCAAGAAAACAGTATTTCATCGAAAACCGCGTATCCATGACAAGGCCGAAAAGAATGAATGCCTTGAGGGGCCGCACCTTGTTGATATAATCGCGCTCCCACTTGAGCCGGTTGACGATCTTGAGAACAAAAAAACTGCCCCACGGAATATTGAGCGCGGGCTTTCCCTCGTACATGTCGATAAAGGGCTTTTCGTAGCTGATCATGCTGGCCTGCTCGAACTGGTTGCCGTGGCGGATTTCAACCCCCTCCGGCAACTCTATGCGGTCGCGGTCATGAAGCACGCTGATCTTCTGGCCCGGAAATTCGCCTTCGGGGTCCAGCTCGCGGATTATCCGTTCACGCACTTTATCAAACATCAGATCAGTATCATGGTTGCCCATCATATAAGTGATGGTCTTGCCCGAAAACGATGCAAACCGCCTGAGCGCCGCCATCACCCGTGGATGCCCGGCAATAATGGCCTCTGTCTTGTACAGTGAGATATCCTCGGTGATGACATCAATGAACTCCCCTTGGTAGGGAACGCCCAGAAAATCAAAAAAATCCCCGTTGATGACAAGCTCGACCTCAACCGGCCCGTGCGCGTCTATGCCGTACTGACCGGTTGAAAAATGTTCGAGAAGATCAGCCAGCTCGCCGTCGGCATGAAAATCCTCATGGGGATTGAGATGCCCCTCGAAGAAACGCCCGGCTGACATGTGGCAGTCGCTGATTATGACCTTGAAACGTTCGCGCTGCATCTCAGGTGTTCTCTGCGTAGGTGCCGAGGGCGCCGACCTCGCCCTCAACCGCATTGAGAACACTGCAGCTTTCAACGGCCTTTGCCATGTTGTTATGGTCCACAAAAAGCGGACGGTCCTCGTCAAGGTGCTTGACGTGCCGGCGGATCTCGGTGTGCGCGGCGCGCGTGCCCCTGCCGGGCGTAAATTCGCGGAAATCCATCGCCTGGGCGGCCGCGATCATCTCGATACCGAGCACGCCATAGGCGTT
>MEQJ01000094.1:4199-11290 GCA_001770165.1 Bdellovibrionales bacterium RIFOXYD1_FULL_53_11
CTTCAAAATTTGTTTGGTCTTGAGCGCGGTGTTCATTCCCATGCTCACAAAATCCTCCTGGTCCGCCGCCGCCGGAATCGACTGCGTGCACGCGGGAGTCGAAAGTATGCGCTGCTCGACGATGAGCATGCCGGCCGTGTACTGGCTGAGCATGTGTCCCGAATACATGCCTGCACCCTTGGTCAAAAACGCAGGAAGACCGACGCTGAGCGCGGGATTGAGCAATCTGTTGAGCCTGCGCTCGCTAAGCACGCAGATCATGCAAACTGCGGCGCCCACCATGTCAAGCGGCAGGCTTACCGGCGTACCCTGGAAATTCGCGCCGGTCAGCACCACATTGTCGTCCGGCAGGAAGATCGGATTGTCGGCAACACCGTTGAGTTCGATCTCGACCTGCTTGCGCGCATACTGCAAATGATCGCGCGCGGCGCCGATAACCTGGGGCGTTGAGCGCATGGAATAGGCATCCTGCACCTTGACTTTCATCTTGCCGGTGAGCAGATCGCTGCCTTCGACAACCTTTTTGATGTTCATGGCGCTCACGACCGCGCCGCCGAAACCACGGAGCTTGTGCAAGCGGGTGTCGTAGGGTTTCATGTTGGCGAGCAGGGCTTCGAGCGTCATCGCGGCCGTGATCTCGGTCTGCTTGATCCACTTCTCGATGTCGTGGATCTCAAGACACGCGATGCCATTGATAAGATTGCTGCCGTTGATCATCGCAAGCCCGTCCCGCGCCTCGAGCACCACCGGCTGTATGCTGGCGCGCTGGAGCGCCTGCGCGGACGGCATCCGCTGTCCCTGGTAAAAACATTCGCCCTCTCCCATCACGGCAAGCGCGATCTGGCTCATATTGGCAAGATCCCCGCACGCACCCACCGATCCCTTGTCGCAGACCACGGGCGTCACACCCTTGTTGAGCATTTCAACCAACGTCTGCGTGCATATGGCGCGCAAGCCGGAGTGGCCTTTGGCGTGAACATTTATCCGCGCCAGCATCGCGGCGCGGACGTGCTCGACCGGTGCGCTCTCACCGATGCCGGCGGAATGATTGTAAATCAGGTATTTTTGAAACAGCTTGACCTGCTCGTCAGTGAGAACGATCTCGGAAAACTCGCCGATCCCGGTATTGACCCCGTACATGATCTCGCGGGCGACGATCTTCTTTTCGAGCATGGCGCGGCACTTGTCCATGCGTGCCACCGCTCCCTCATCAAACGTGATCTTTTCGTTGCTGCGCGCAACCGCAACAACATCTTCAATCCTAAGGTTTTTTCCGGTGATATTTATAGCCATGGCGGTATTGTCCCGAGGCATGCAAGTTTGTCAACAAAAAGGTGCCGGAAAGTGTCCGCCAACTTTTCGGAAAGTGTCCGCCAACTTTTGGTATATGCGCCGCGGCATTCTCCAGCCCGCCTTGTTCTATGATAAATTATATTTTACCAGAGAGGGAGGGGCGGTTGAACAAGCCGTTGACATTTAACAACTGGATTTTGGCTGCCGTCGCGATGTCAGCGATTGTTTTTTTTGCAAATATCGCACCCGTCCAAGGCGCCGACAGAATCTGCCCCGAAACCCTAAGCGAAGTGCTGTCCTCCCGTCCGGCAAAATCACAAAAACCGGCCACCCGCGAGATTGACAATGCTCTTGCCTTTGCGGATGCAAACGCCGGAAGATTCAAATATCCAGAAGATGCACTGTACGCATTCAATCCGGATTTTTCTCCCGCGGAAGCCGCCTGGGTGCAGTCAAAGGCTTCTGACCCGGTAAAAACAGCTGAGTCATTCGGGTTCCGGAATATTGAGGAATTTAAAAGTGCCGGCATCGTCAAGGGCACCATCGGAGATGCCACATTCGGCACCTCGAATCTCGACAGGGGATGGTTTCGTGCCTCTTTTCCGGAAAACGGCGAGCTGACCATGAAGGACGTGATCATAAAAGTTTACGTGTCCATTCCGCCCAGCACCATGAAGCGCGAACTGCCACATCTTGTGAAGTCAGCGCGCGGAAACAAAGCCTGTGAAATGAAATTCGGCGCCAGCACATAACCAGCATGATCTCAAATGCCGCCAGCAAATGCATCACGCCGCCAAGAGCCGTTTGCATAGAACAAATCCTGAAAAGCAAAGGAATCGACACCAGATACTGGCTGCCAGCCGATCAGCTTGAAAAAATAGTTTTGCCTGCCACTCGGCCCTGAATCCGCGTTACAACCGCCGGGCATCCTTGAGGGATGGCAAAGCCGCGTCACGTGGAGACACAACAGGGCGCTCCACCGGCCAGCGCACGCCGACATCAGGATCATTCCAGCGCACGCCGGTCTCGCCGGGGGCCCGGTAGATATTGTCAACCTTGTAGAAAACATCAGCCGGCTCGTCGCCAATCACGCAAAAACCGTGCGCAAAACCAAATGGTATCCAGAGAAGCAGTCCGTTGTCACCGCTCAACTCGATGGCCGCATATTTTCCGAAGGTGGGCGAATCCTTGCGCATGTCGATCGCGACATCCCAGATCCTTCCTCTCACCACGCCAACCAGCTTGGACTGCGGAGGATCATACTGGTAGTGGAATCCGCGCACCACCCCGGGCACCGAACGCGAATGATTGTCCTGCCGGAACACCCCCGGCAGGGCACTGGCGGCAAACTGCAACTCGTTGAACCTCTCGACAAAAAAGCCCCGGCTGTCGCGATAGACATCAAGCTCTATCAGTTTGAGACCCGGCAGCTCGAAATCACGGACCTTCATCAAACGTCCTCTGTCCCGTATTCAAGTACATGTCTGAGATAGCGGCCGTAGTCGCTGTTTCCGTATTTTTCGGCAAGCTGGCCGAACTGTCCCTCGTTTATATAATCCATCTTGAAAGCGATTTCTTCTATACAGGCGATCTTGAGGCCCTGGCGCTTTTCGATCGTCTGGACAAACTGCGCGGCAGTAATGAGCGCCTCGGGGCTGCCGGTGTCAAGCCACGAGAACCCGCGCCCCAGATATTCAACTGAAAGCTCGCCGGCCGTGAGATAGCGGTTGTTCACCTCCGTAATCTCAAGCTCGCCGCGGGCTGATGGTTTCAGGCTTTTGGCAATACCGACAACCTTGTTGTCATAAAAATAAAGCCCCGTAACCGCCCAGCTCGATTTGGTCGCCTTCGGCTTCTCGACAATCCTCACCGGTCGGCGCCGGGCGTCGACCTCGACGATACCGTACTGCGAAGGATCATTGACATGATAGGCGCACACAACCGCGCCCTTTTTCAGATCGCCATGCCTTTTGAGCAGTCCGGTCAGATCGTGGCCGTAAAAGAAATTGTCACCAAGAATAAGACATACGGAATCCCCGCCGATGAAATCCTCGCCGATAATGAATGCCTCGCTGATGCCTCTCGGCGCATCCTGTTTGCGGTAAGAGATCCTGAGGCCGAAACGCCCGCCGTCACCCAGAAGGCTCTCGATCATGGGCAGGTCGCGCGGAGTGCTTATGACAAGAATGTCCCGGATACCCGCCAGCATGAGCGTGGAAAGGGGATAATATATTACCGGTTTGTCGTAAACCGGCAGAAGCTGCTTGCTGATCGAGTGGGTAAGAGGATAAAGACGCGTGCCAAGCCCGCCGGCGAGAATTATACCTTTCATCTGCTCACCCCTTTGCGCTCTTTTTCATTACCTTTGAACACCACTGCTGGTTTTCGACATACCATTTCACCGTAGCGGGCAAGGCATCCTTGAACCCGTGCTTGTGTTCGTATCCAAGTTCCCTGACGGCACGCGCGTCATCAATCGCGTACCTGAGATCATGCCCGAGCCGGTCCTTCACGAACTCAATCACCTGTTCGTACCTGCGTCCGTCCTGGCGCGGCCGGAGCCGGTCAAGCTCGGAACACATCAGCTTCACCAGATCGATATTATGCCATTCCTCGTTGCCGCCGAAGCAGTAACGTTCACCGGGCCTGCCGCGCCCGGCGGCAAGCCATATGCCGCGGCAATGATCCTCGACATGTATCCAGTCACGCACATTCATGCCGCTGCCATATACCGGCAGGGACATGCCGGAAAGAGCGCGCGTGATCATGTACGGTATGAGTTTTTCGGGATACTGCCTCGGACCGTAATTGTTCGAACAATGCGTCACAACAACCGGAAGCCCATAGGTATGGAACCACGCACGCACCAGATGATCGGCCGAGGCCTTTGATGCCGAATACGGCGCATTGGGCTCAATGGGGGAGAGTTCGCTGAATTTGCCGGTGGAGCCGAGCGAACCGAAAACCTCGTCGGTCGAAACCTGCACGTAACGGAACGATTCCCTGCCGGACGCATCAAGCCCGTCCCGGTACGCAAGCGATGCCCTTAGCAGGCTGAATGTGCCGGTGATATTTGTGCCGATGAACTCGGCAGGCCCGTCAATAGAGCGGTCCACGTGCGTCTCGGCGGCAAAATTGAAAACCGCCGAAGGCAAATTCTTTTTCAACAGTCCGGAAACAAGCTCCAGATCACGGATATCGCCTTTTACAAACTCATACAGCGGACTGCGCGCCGCCTGCTCCAGATTCTCCATGTGGCCGGCATAGGTGAGCGCATCAAGCACCACCACGCGCTTTCCGAGGGAAAGCGAATAATCAACAAAATGACTGCCGATGAAGCCGGCGCCGCCTGTCACCAATATGCAATTCTTATCCATTTTTCGCATGCAAACATAACAGGAACGGTTTAATTGTCAAAGGTATAGAGGAGAGGCCCGTCAATGCTCAATGGCAAGAAAGTAGTGGTTGTGATGCCGGCATACAACGCCGAAAAAACCCTCAGGCAGACATACGACGAAATACCTAAAAGCATTGTAGACGAGATTATTCTGACTGACGACAAAAGCAGGGACAATACGGCCAGTCTGGCCCGGGAACTCGGCATCACGACATTTGTCCACGAGCAGAACCGCGGATACGGCGGGAACCAGAAGACCTGTTACGCCCGTGCGCTCGAAAAGGGGGCGGACATAGTGATCATGCTTCACCCCGACTACCAGTACACTCCGCTGCTGATCACTGCCATGGCATCAATGATTGCATACGGCGTTTACGACGTGGTGCTGGGCTCGCGCATTCTCGGCAACACGGCGCTCAAGGGCGGGATGCCGCTTTACAAATACATATCCAACCGTTTTCTCACCTTCTCGCAAAATCTTCTGATGAACCAGAAGATCTCGGAATACCATACCGGTTATCGTGCTTTTTCACGCAAGGTGCTCGAAGCACTGCCGCTGGAGGAGAACAGCGACGACTTTGTTTTTGACAACGAAATGCTCACGCAGATCTCCTTCTTCGGCTTCGGCATCGGCGAGGTGTCCTGCCCGACCAAATATTTCGACGACGCTTCGTCCATCAATTTCCGCCGCTCGGCTGTTTACGGGCTGGGCTGTCTCAAGAACGCGCTGGTGCACTTTCTTGCCCGCCGCAAAGCATGTAATCCCGCATTTCTTGACAAAAACGGCGCAAAACTCAAGCGGGATTACGTCTGATGCACCTCCCGCCGCTTATCCGCGACCTGGCGGTGATATTGGGAGTTGCCGGAGCCTCATCGTGGCTGTTCGGACGGATACGCCAGCCGGTAGTAATGGGTTATATCCTCGCCGGCATGATAGTCGGCCCCCACCTTTTGACGCATCCACTGGTAAAGGATCTGCCGAATATCCACGTCTGGGCCGAACTGGGTGTTATATTCCTGATGTTCTCCATCGGCCTTGAGTTCAGCTTCCGCAAACTCGTGAAAGTCGGCCTGTCGTCGACAATCACCGCCGTGATTGAAATATCCACGATGCTCGCGCTTGGTATCACGGCAGGCAGGCTTCTGGGGTGGAACTGGATCGAGAGCATTTTCCTTGGGGCGATGATCTCGATTTCCTCCACAACAATCATAGCCAAATCCCTTGAAGAGCTTGGCCTCAAGACCCGCCGGTTTTCGGAAAGCATTTTCGCCATTCTGGTAGTCGAGGATCTAGTGGCCGTGGTGCTGATCGTCGCGCTCACCGGAATCGCCGCCAGCCAGGCCGTTTCCGGAATTGCGCTCATCACAACGGCGGGCCGGATGCTGATCATCATGGGAAGCTGGATTGTCACGGGATATTTTGTTGTTCCGCGCCTCATCCGGCATGTCGCAAAATCCGGCAATGACGAGGTTCTGGCCATTTTGTCTCTCGGGCTCTGCCTGCTGCTGGCGGTTTTTGCCTCGCACCTCGGATATTCGGCGGTACTCGGGGCCTTCATCATGGGCTCCGTCATCGCTGAAAGCCCGGAATCACGCCGGATCACGGAGTTGCTCCGCCCGGTGCGCGATCTGTTTGTCGCCATTTTTTTCGTCTCCGTAGGGATGCTCATTGATCCGTCCGTCATGCACCACAATGCCGGCTCGATCGCCCTCATAGCCCTGATCACCATTGCGGGCAAGATCACCGCCAACACGCTGGCATCGCTTGCAACCGGGCAGTCGCTCCGCACCTCCGTGCAGGTGGGATTCGGACTGGCGCAGATCGGGGAGTTTTCATTCATCATAGCTGGTCTGGCGCTTGCGCTCGGGGCGGCCCGGAATTCCATATATTCGATCGCGGTGGGCGTATCCCTCATCACCGTGCTTATCAATCCAAACCTCATCAAGGTATCCCATCGCATTGCCGGGTGGCTTGAAGAGCGTCTGCCGGCCCGGGCGCTGGATTTTTTGGTCCGCTACGGGGCATGGATGGAAGAACGGCGCGCCGATACGGCCATGCGCCTTGACATCTACCGCAGAAGCGCGCGCTGGATACTTAACGCCCTCATAAGCGGCGTGATCTTCATCCTGGTGGCCGAAGTGCTCATGCCCCGCATCCCTCCGGGCTGGATGAACACCTACTTCCGCAGCATCACCGGAATGCTCATTGCATCGGCCCTCGCGCTGCCTTTCGTGCTGGCAATGTTTTCAGCGTTTTCAAGATTCGCCCTCGGACAGTGCAATGACGACAGTAATAATGTCGCGCCCGGCGGAGTGGCGGTGCTTGTATCAAGGCTTTTCACGGTTTTCTGGCTTGCCTTCTTGAGCGCCAAGTTCTTTCCGGCAAAAATCGCATTTGTAA
>MEQJ01000095.1:0-2140 GCA_001770165.1 Bdellovibrionales bacterium RIFOXYD1_FULL_53_11
TCATCGCGCGCCGCGTGCGCGAGGCCGGGGTGTTTTCGCGGATCGTGCCGGCGGACGCGGGGACGGACCGCATCCGCTCGCTTGAGCCGTGCGCCATCATCCTCTCGGGCGGCCCGTCGTCGGTATATGACAAGGACGCGCCCGCCCTGCCGGCGGGTTTTTTTGAAATGCAGCAAAGTCTTGGCGTCGCGGTGCTTGGCATCTGCTACGGCATGCAACTCATCACGCACCAGCTTGGCGGCAGCGTCGGCAAGGCCGTCCGGCGCGAATACGGGCGGATGAACGTCCGTCCGGACGGGGCGAGTGCTCTTTTTCCGTCAATGGCCGCGGGCGGTTTCCAGGCCTGGATGAGCCACGGGGACGAAATCAAGAAGCTGCCGCCGGGTTTTGTGCAGACCGCCCGGAGCGCGTCCGGGGCGGTTGCCGCGATCGAAAACGGCGGAAAAAAAATATTCGCCGTGCAGTTTCATCCCGAGGTGACGCATACCGAAGGCGGGCGCGAACTGCTCCGTCATTTTCTGCTCGGCATTGCGGGCCTCCGGCCCGACTGGAGCATGAAGTCGTTCATGGAGGAAAAAATCCGCGAGATCGCCGGGCGCGCGGGGCCGGAGGCACATATGATCTGCGGCCTGTCGGGCGGAGTGGATTCAACGGTGGCCGCGACGCTTGTTCATCGCGCCATCGGCGGGAGGCTGCACTGCGTGTTTGTGGACAACGGGCTGCTCCGGTGGAACGAACGCGAGCGCGTGATGGACACCTATGCGCGTGAACTCCGTCTGCCGGTGACATGTTTTGATGCGGCGGACAGGTTTCTCGCGCGCCTTGCCGGGATCACCGATCCGGAGGCAAAACGAAAAGCGATCGGCGACGAGTTCATCAAGGTGTTTGACGAAGCTTCGCGCGCCGTGGCCCGTGACACCGGCGCGCAGCCCGGGTTTCTGGTGCAGGGGACTTTGTATCCAGACGTTATTGAATCAAGCCCCCCGCCGGGCGCCGCGGGGGAACTTGGGGACGGAAGGGTCAATTCCTCCACAATCAAGTCGCATCACAACGTGGGCGGGTTGCCAAGGGATCTGGGGTTCAAGCTTATCGAACCGCTCCGCGAGCTGTTCAAGGACGAGGTGCGGGAGCTGGGGCGCGAGCTTGGTATTGCGCCCGGGTTTGTGGGCCGGCATCCGTTTCCGGGGCCGGGCCTGGCGGTGCGCATTTTGGGAGAAGTGACGCGCGAGAGGCTTGAGATACTTAGAATGGTGGACGAGATTTTCATCCAGGCCATCCGGGATGCCGGGCTATACGACTGTATCTGGCAGGCGTTTGCCGTGTTCCTGCCGCTGAGGAGCGTGGGCGTGCAGGGCGACGGCCGCACGCACGAGCATGTGGTCGCCCTCCGGGCGGTGAGCAGCATCGACGGGATGACTGCCGACTGGTATCGTTTCGAGCCGGATTTTCTGGCGCGGGTGAGCGCCAGAATCTGCAACGAGGTGAAGCAGGTGGGCCGCGTGGTCTACGATGTTTCGTCCAAACCGCCTGCCACGATAGAATGGGAATAGGAGCGCGCGCGTAATGGCACTGCACGGATTTGACAAGCCATCAATGCTGGTATTTGCGGGAAGGGCGTCGGTACTTGTCGTGCTCGGGTTCATGGCCGGCCTTCTTGCCGCCGAGCTGGGCGGCGAGAGCATGGAGCCCCGGAGGAGCGTCGTGAAATCCACGATCGCCGCGTGGTCCAGCATCCCGGATGTGTGCTGGCAGGGCAATGCGGTGAGCGATTTCCAGAAAAATGAATGTGAAAAATTCTGGGAGAGGCTCGTGAATGCAACGGTCTACAGCTCGCTTCCGCTTTTTTTCGCGCTGGTGGCGTGGCTGGCGTCGGTGAGCCAGTTCAGGCGGTTTTATATAAAAAGCCGGCTTTTGATCGAGGGCGGGATCGCGCTTTTTGAAGGGGTGGTTACCGAGCCCGCCGAGGCGCCGGGCGACAGGTTCAGCTGGTTTTACTGTCTCCGGCCCGTCAGCATCCAGCTCAAGGACCGGCGTCAGATGATCGTCCATGTGCCGCTGGATGTGCCGGTGCCGGTGCCGGGCCAGAAGCTTGCCGTGTTCAAGGCGGGCGACTTTTCGGGCAGGAAGCGCTTCATCGGCG
>MEQJ01000095.1:2153-9101 GCA_001770165.1 Bdellovibrionales bacterium RIFOXYD1_FULL_53_11
ATCTTGACAATATACCGGGATTCCCGGTAATATTGGGTCATGAGAGTTCATCTCCCAAACAGTGCATTTCTGGGGAATCTGGATTCCTTCTTGCGCGGCTTCGATCCCGATAATCCAGAAACACTTGAAATTACAGCTAATTTACGATGGATTTCCGTGCATCCCTTTGTTTTGTCGATGATAGCTGCACTTGGTCAAAGAGTTAAACCCAAAAACATCCATGCGGAAAAATTTGAAGCCAAATCAAGACACTACCTTGTGCGGATGGGTTTGTTCAAATACCTGGGGCTCCAGACAGAAGACATCAGCATCATCGAACACGAATCTGCTGGGCGGTTCATCCCGCTCACAAGAATTCAAACATCTGAAGAACTCACCAATTGTGTCACTGAAATGATTCCACTCCTGCATCTTGAACCGGAGCAGGCAAAGACAATTGCGTATGTCGTAAGCGAACTGGTGAGAAACACGCTTGAACATGCAGCCACCCCGGACGGCGCAATACTCTGTGCCCAGTATTACAAAAAAAGCAATTCCATACGCATCGGAATTGCGGACAACGGCATCGGAATAAAATCTGCGATCAACCGTTCATACAACAGCCGGACCGACCTTGAAGCGATCCAGCTTGCGCTCACTCCAGGAATAACCGGCACCACACGGAAAGAAGGCGGTACGGAACTTAACGCTGGTGCCGGGCTGTTTTTCATCAAGTCGATTGCAAGCGTAAATCGCGATTTTTTCGTTGTGTACAGCGGGAACGGTTTCTACAAACTACTCAAGAACCCGAAGCTCAAAAAGCTGCGCCTCCATGCCAACCCTTTTGACGACAGACACTCAAAGAGCAGCGACCTTCCGCGCTGGCAGGGGACAGTTGTCGGAATCGACATAGCCCTGGACCAGACCGATAAATTTTCCGGGCTCCTGGATGCAATAGGGAGCACATATACGACTGCGGTCAGGGAGCGTAAAAAAGCCCGTTACAAAAAACCGAGATTCATATGAAAACAATAAACATATTCAATCATGCCGGAGCTTTTGCCGAAAACAAGGACATCGCAAGAAACATCAGACTGCAGGAGATGATCCCAGCGCTGGACCAGAACGAAGAAGTCGTTCTGGATTTCGAAAAAGTGGATGCAGCAACGCAATCCTTTGTCCATGCCTTGATCAGCGACATCTTGAGGAACTACGGAATAGAAGTGCTCGATCGCATCGCCTTCAAATCATGCAACGAAACGGTGAGAAAAATCACAGGCATTGTTATCGAGTACATGCAAGAAGGTCTGTAATGAATTTGTTCTTCAAGTAATGGTTCTGCACCCGGTCCCTCTTGTCCGCTGTATCGTTCCTCTTGTATGGAACCCATGCAAAATCGGGGTGATTGTTGCGGCTGGGCGGTTATTTTGATTCCAAGTCATTTGCCCCGAACAGAATCAATCGTGACATGTGCCTTCGACCTGAAAACTCTGTTCTGGTTTGGCACACAGCAAAAATTGCAACCGGCAATAGAAAGTAAAGATAGCGTTTGTATTTTCTACTCTTGGACTGTTACAATAATTGTGATGACAACAAATTGTGCCAAAATTCAGCGAAAAATTGAGCAATCGCCGAGAAATAAACTAAGATAATGCAAGGCGAACTACATGCTTAAACGTTTGTACGTTGACAATTATAAGTGTCTCGTTAATTTTGAAGCAAATCTTGGCAATTTAACGCTTCTCTTGGGTCCGAATGGGGTTGGTAAATCCTCAGTTCTGGATGTGGTTTTTGCACTTCGTTTGCTTTTAAGTGGTGTTGGCAAAATTACTGACGCACAAATATTTCCGGCACGAACCCTTACTCGGTGGCAGTCTCGACCCAGCCAAACTATCGAGGTCGATGCTCTTCTAGACAACAAGGTGCTGACTTATCGTCTAGAGATCGAGCACCAGCCAAAAACGCGACGTGCGCGTGTTATGCTTGAGCGACTTACTGAGCAAGGCAAACCGCTTTTTGAATTTATTAATGGTAAGGTAACATTATACCGCGATGATTTTTCCGAAGGCCCCACCTTTTCGGGAGACTGGTCTGAATCGGCACTTGCCCGCGTTGCCCCAGCTGAAGACAACAAACGACTCACTCGTTTTCTGGATTTAATGCGTAAAACCTTGGTTTGTGGGCTATATCCCCGTGGTTTTGTCGGAGAAACCACCTCAGAAGACGCTATTCTTTCGCGTGACGGCAATAATTTCGCGGCTTGGTATCGCCATATTTTTCAAGAGCGCCAAGACCTCGTGCCCGATTATATACAAGCGCTGAAAGATGTAATCACCGGCTTTAATGGAATTCGGCTTGAGAAGATAGGTCAAGAAACTAGGGCATTCCTTGTGGTATTTGAAGAACATAATGAGCGATTTGAAATTGGTCTTGATGAACTTTCCGACGGACAAAGGGCAATAATCGCTCTATATGCGCTCATTCACATTACTGCGGGACAAGGGTACACGCTGTTTTTAGATGAGCCTGATAATTATGTGGCATTGCCAGAGATTCAACCATGGCTGATGGCACTTTCAGATGCTTGCGGAGACACCGTGCCACAGACCGTTATTTGTTCTCATCACCCCGAACTTATCGACTATCTTGGAAGCGATCATGGACTACTTATATCGCGTGAGAGTTCTGGTGTTGCCACCATACGTCCGATCGATGTCAGTTCACTCGAACCAGGAATGAAGCTTTCGGAGTTCATCGCCAGGGGCTGGGAGCGATGAGCAAACGACAGGTTAAGTTGGTTCTTCTCTGCGAAGACCGACAACATGAGGCATTCGCCAGACGATATGCGGTGCTATCAGGATGGCACCCGAGAGCTATTCGTGTAGAGCGAAGCCCCAAGGGGAGTGGATCGGGTGAACAGTGGGTGAGGGAATGTTTCCCAAAAGAACTTTCTGCGTATCGAGCAAATCATGTAGCAACTACACTTGTAGTTGTGGTCGATGCGGATCGGCTGTCTGTGAGCGAACGAGTTCAAGCGTTTGATGGTGCGTGTGATGGGGCGCGGGTGGCCCGACGCAACGCAGATGATCGGGTTGCTTTTATCGTCCCAAAACGAAATATCGAGACATGGTTTGCGTATTTGTCGGGAACCACCGTAAACGAAGATGACATCTATCCACGGCTGGGACGAGAACGTGATTGTGTAAATCACGTTAAAACCCTCAGGGGGATGTGTGGTGCTGGGCAAATGCGTGAGCCAACACCCCCATCGCTTCAAACAGCGTGTGTCGAATATAATTCTCGGGTGCATGTTTAGAAATAAAAAAAGCCCCAGCCAAATTCGAAACAGCTATACTCCCAAATACCTCCCGCTCGATTCCTGCGGCCGCGCATGAAAATACCGTCTGGTCGTTGCAACGGAAGCATGCCCTGAGCAAGAGCGCCAATTGAAAAAGACATGAAAAAAAGCACAAAGAAAAAAAATCTGGGTAGCCTTTATGCCATTCTAGATGTCCTTGGTCTTAAGCTCTCGGTTGAACTCAAAGAAGCAGTATAGGAGCAGCGCGCAAGCATATCTTCAAGTTTTTGCGACGCTATGCGTACATGTGCTGATCGTGTTCCGGAAATCTTTATAAAAACCGTAAAATACGGTTGTTTTTTTTTTTTTTGATTCAGAATTAATCAGGGGGATAAGTGATGAAAAATTCATGGAGTGTATTGGTTGCAGTAATATTTTCGGCTGTTGTTCTATCTCAGTTGGCAATTGCCAGGCCGCCAGTCGGTGTTGTTGGTCCCGGCGGAGAAGTGATAGTTTTTTATAAGGACGGACGTGACGTTGTGGTTCGTAATTGCGGCGGGAATTATACGGTTGTAAACAGGCTTCCTGACTGCGTGACGGTCGGAAAAGAAAACCGCGTGCCAGCAGATCAATTCAAGCTGTCTCTTAGAGGCATGTTCTATGTGGCAGATGCGGACAAACTAAAGCCGCTCACCAAGGAAGAAATTGCAAAATTCAAAACATCAGTGCCCGGTTACGACAAGATTGTGGAAGCACGCAAGCAGGCGCTTGATGCAAAACTTGCGCGGATCAAAAAATTTATTGAAATGTACGGGGGCGATGAAAAATCGCAGGCTGACGTAAAAGATACAGAAAAACTTTTAGCCTCCGCCCGTCAGGAACTCGTAACTGCCAAGGCAGGAGCGAGTGCCATCGACAAAGTGAACAAACTTATTGATGATGTAGTAGACAAAATTTCATCATCAAAATTTACGTTTGTATCGAGCAGTAAATCAAGTGACACGGCAATGTATACGCTTCTAAAGAATCAATATGATGGAAGTCGTGAAGAGTGTGGCACTGATGAGATACTAAACGGAACATTGCCAGGCAAAGGCACACCTGAAGGTGGCAAGGCGGGGACGGCAGCAAAGCTTTATAATATTATTATCACGCCTGCAATGGCCGCCACTATTACAGACGCCCAGAGAATCAAGGATTGTTCTTTGCGTAAAGACAGCTCAAAAACCACATCAAAAGGTGTTAAGTGGAATCTGGTTGCACGCAAACGCGATGTCTCAACCGGAAAATATTATGAAGTGTGGAAGGATTCAAAGAGCGGCAAAGTATGGGGAGACAAGCTTGATAGCGATTATACGCACCATGATGCCATAGAACTCAATATGAGTGGCAAGGTCATCAAAGAGAAAGCCTGCATAACGGAAGAAGCCAAGCGCGCTAGCGCCAGAATTGGCGATAAATCGTTTGGACTGCCAACGATCAAGGAGTATGAGGACGCAGAAAGTAACGGAATTCGAGAGGTACTACCGAATATGCGTTATAGTTGGTTCTGGTCTGCCTCGCTAAGTCCGTATGGTTCGGACGGCGCGCGCGGATTCGATGGCGACGACGGCAATAGCTTCGACTTCGGCATCCGTGCCGGCCACAGTTCTGTCCGCTGCGTAGGCCGCTGAGGCGTGCTTTTTGCTACACTTTAGTAATTGAATGATTTAGCGGGCCGAAAGCCAGGGGCAACCACCCATGAAGCTGTTGATCTTTTGCCCATAAATTAATCAAAAAATTAATATGCTTCAAAAGGGAACATTTGAACTCCAGGGGCTGATGTGCAACATTCCATCCACCGGGGTATGACAGCACAGGAAAACACAGCTGGTTTTGTTCATCTGCACGTTCATACGCAGTACAGCCTTCTGCAGGGGATGATCCGCATCGAAAAACTGATCGAGCGCACCAGGGCGCTGGGCATGAGCGCCGTTGCCGTCACGGACACCAACAACCTTTTTGGAGCGATAGAATTCTATAAAAAAGCCAGGGAAGCCGGTATAAAACCGGTCGTAGGCTGCGAAATCAATTATCTGCCTGAGGCGGCTTCTGCGGTCGTGAAGATCGGCTCCGGCGAAACCAGGATGCTTCCGGCGGGGCCCAAGTCCCACCATCTTACGCTTTTGTGCAAGAACCTCGATGGCTATCGCAATCTGTGCCAGCTGCTGACCAAAGCATATAAAACATCGGCTCCGGGCGCGTTTGTCGTGGACCGGGCGCTTCTTGATGCGCACGGAAGCGGTCTTGTGGTCATGAGCGGCTGCATCCGCGGCGAGATCCCGTACAAGATGCTCAGCGGCGACGAGCGCGGCGCGGCCGGGGCTTTGCAGTGGTTCAAGAAGCGGTTTGCCGGTGATTTTTATCTCGAACTCCAGGACAACTCCATGCCCGAGCAGGACCAGGTCAACGGCATGCTGGCCGAACTCGGAGGCAAGTACGGAGTCCAGTGCGTTGCCACCTGCGACTGCCATTACCTCGATCCCTCCGACGCCGAAGCGCACGAGGTCCTGCAGTGCATCGAGCATGGCCGCAATCTCGACCTGGAACGGCCCAAGAGCCTTGTTCCGCAGGCTTACCATCTTAAACCGCCGGCTGCCGTGCGCGAAAGCTTTGCGCGCTTTCCGGAGGCGTACGCATGCGCGGAGCAGATCGCCGCGAAATGCGATTTGCATTTCAAGTTCAAGGACGAAAAAGGCCGGCCGATTTATCACATCCCCAACTTCGTTCCCGAGAACGCTCCTGCGGATTACCACCTCGAAAATTATTTTGCCGCTGAAGCCCGCAAGGGGCTCGAAAAGAGATTCACCGAGCATGCGTTTGCAAAAAAGCTTGCGAAGCCTGAATGGGCCGAGGAACGCCAGACGTATTACGCGCGACTGGAGGACGAAATCAGGATGATCGCCCGCACGGGGTTTGCCGGGTATTTCCTGATTGTGGCGGACTTCATCAACTGGGCCAAACAAAGCGGCGTGCCGGTCGGGCCGGGGCGCGGCTCCGGCGCCGGGTCCCTGGTCGCATATTCCCTCCGGATCACGGACATCGATCCCATCGTGTTCAATCTTCTTTTCGAACGGTTCATAAATCCCGAGCGCATCAGCATGCCGGACTTTGACATCGATTTCTGCCAGGACCGGCGCGCCGAGGTCATTGATTACGTCACGCGCCGCTACGGGGCGGACAATGTATGCCAGATCATCACTTTCGGCAGGCTGCAGGCCAAGGCGGCGATCAAGGACGTTTGCCGGGTGTTCGGCTTTTCATTCGCCGAGGCCAATCAGATGACCAAGCAGGTGCCCTCCGGGCCCAAGATCACCATTTCAAAGGCGCTCGAAATGGAGCCCGCGCTCAAGGAGCGGATGGCGACTGATTCAAAATTCGCGAAGATCATGGATTACTCGCTTGCCGTGGAGGGGCTCTGCCGCAACGCCGGGATTCATGCGGCGGGCGTGATCATCACCGAAAATCCGGTGGTCAGTTATTGCCCGCTTTATATCGGCAAGGACGGCATCGCCGTCACGCAGCTCGACAAGGATTCGGGAGAGGCCATCGGACTCGTGAAATTCGATTTCCTCGGCCTGAAAACACTGACCGTGATAGATCACGCCGAAAAATTCATCCGCGCCGGCGCG
>MEQJ01000095.1:9185-13618 GCA_001770165.1 Bdellovibrionales bacterium RIFOXYD1_FULL_53_11
CGACAGGCTCGATTACGACGACTCGAAGGTTTACGAGCTGATCGGATCGGGCGACAACGACGGGGTGTTCCAGGTCGAAAGTTCGGGCATGAAGGATCTTTGCATGCGGATGCGCCCGAACTGCATCGAGGATCTGACCGCCATCAACGCCCTGTACCGCCCGGGACCGCTGGAATCCGGCATGGTCGGTGATTTCATAGACCGCAAGCACGGGCGCAAGCAGATCCAATACGAGGTCCCGCAGCTTGAATCCATCTTGCGCGAGACCTATGGCGTGATCGTCTACCAGGAGCAGGTCATGCAGATCGCCCGCGAGCTTGCCGGGTATTCGCTCGGACAGGCCGATCTCCTGCGCCGGGCCATGGGCAAGAAAAAGGCCGAGGAAATGCAGAAACACCGCGAGATTTTCGTCAAAGGAGCGGTGGAGAGGGGACTCGCGGCGGAGCAGGCGGGCGGGATCTACGATTTGATGGAAAAATTCGCCGAATACGGTTTCAACAAATCGCACTCGGCGGCCTATGCGGTCATCACGTACCGCACGGCATATCTCAAGGCCTACTATACGGCGGAATTCATGGCCGCGCTCATGGCCACCGAAATGGGCGATACCGATGCGCTTACGCGGTATATCGCTGACGCCCGCGACCACGGCGTCCGGGTGCTTTCGCCCGATGTCAATGCCTCGCAAAAGAGTTTCAGCGTAGAAAAGGGCGTGGACGGCAAGAAAGCCGTTCGCTTCGGGCTGGAGGCGATAAAGGGCGTGGGCGGGATCGCGGTCGAGTCCATCCTGGAGGCCCGCGCGGACGGGCCGTTCAAGAGCGTCATGGATTTCTGCCTGCGGGTTCCGGTTCGCAAGGTAAATAAAAAGGTGCTTGAGGCCCTGACCATGGCCGGCGCGTTTGACGGCATCGCCGAGGCCAACCGGGCCAGCATATTTTCCTCCATTGAGGCGCTTGTGGAATTTGCCGGCGGGGAGCAGGAGGAGCGCGAACTCGGGCAGGCATCGCTTTTTGATTCGTTCAGCGCCGGCGAAGTGAGAACGGTTACGCCGGCGACGGCCGTCATCAGGAATGAAGAGGACTGGCCGGACTCGCGCAAACTCGCGCAGGAAAAGCAGGTTGTCGGGTTTTATATTTCAGGTCATCCGATGGACCCCTGGCAGCGGATTTGCGAGGACTGGCTGGGTTGGAATACCGGGCGGATCAAGTCGAGCGAGGCGCCAAAAAAATCCAAGGGTGCTGAAGGCGGCGGCTGGGGCGCGGGCAGACCCGGTGCGAGGGGCCCGGAGCGTTTCAGGCCGCAGCGTCCCGAGGTCAAACTGGGCGGGCTTGTCACCGAGATGCGCGAGATACTGACCAAGAAGGGCACAAAAATGGCTTTTGTGCAGTTCGAGGATCTTCGCGGAAGGATCGAGCTTGTGGCTTTTTCGGAGCCCTATGCCGCGTCACAGGAGGTTATCCGCCGGTCGTTGTCCGACGCGCTTCCGGTCCTGGTCACCGGCGAGGTCGAGCACGGCGAGGAGGCGGTCAAGGTGCATCTCAGGAGCGTCGAACCGCTTGCCGAAGCGCACAAGGGGCGTGTGCAACAGGTCGTTCTGACGCTCAACCCTTCGGGCATGAAGCCGGAGCAGATGCACGAGGTGAAAAAGATATTGTTGCAAAACAGGGGGAAATGCCCGGTCAGGATCGATTTCGTGGATGGAGGCTTCAAAACATTCATGAATCTGCCCAAGACCGTAACTGTGTCGCCGACGCCCGAAATGGTGGAATCCGTGAACCGGATTTTCGGCATGGACGTTGTCCGGCTTCAGTAATAAAATTTCCATATGATACCAGGGCTCTTTATAGTGTCAGTTTTGTTTCTTGCAACCACGGGGGCCTTGCAGGCTGCGCCAAAACCAGCGCCTGCCTTGCAGGATCTCCTCAAGAACAACGTCATTGCATCACAGACAAGGCTTGGTGCTCTTGAGCCGTGGCAGAAAAGGATTTTTGATGACGAGATAGTGCCCCAGTACCAGCGCTTCATTCGCGATTACAAGCCTTCAAGCGAGGGCGTGACCGTCGAAGTGGATATGGACGGGATGAAAAAGTATATCGCGTTTTTTGCCCCCAAGGCACTTGGTGTGGACAAGCCGTCGCTTGCCGTTGTTGTTGAGGGTGCGCAGGGATGTGCGAAGTGCATCGAGGGACTTTCGGCATACAAGCGCATTGCCAGGGCGCGCCTGGAGCGAAGGGGTTTTTCGGTTGTTGACGAGAAAACCCCGGCCAGGCTTCGCGGCAGTCCGGTCGGCGAGCTTCAGCTCAGGTCGCGCGAGATGGCGCCCGAGGAGCTCGATAGCGCCCATGCGGGTGAACGCCATTTCGAGGTGACGTTAAAGTTCAAGGTGGAGGCCGCCGGATTCGGCGGGTTCAAGCGTGACGACAGGTCCGAGCTTATGGAGGAGGACGGCGTTGAAAACGCGGCCGCGCGTCTTCTGACCGACGCCCTGGTCGAGCTGGGCGCGCGCGTTTTGGCCGCGTCCGCTTCAAACGCCGGCGGCGCCCGCGATGGATTGCTGCTTACGCTGGTCGGCTTCAAGAACAACGAACAGTACGAAAAGGCCCGCACGAAAATTGCGGATCTGGCGGGTGGCACGGTCGTGGAGCGCACCATGGCGCGCGGGCAGGCGGTGCTGGCGCTCAGGGGCGCCAGGGCTTCGAAGGATTTGCGTTCGGCGCTGGCAAATGTCCAGCTCGGCTTTGGAACAATGTCGGTTACCGAATCCGACGATGAAACCATGAGGGTGGAGATAAAATGAAACAGGGATTTGCCGTTTTTGCGGTTGCGGGTTTGCTTGTGCTGTCAGCTTGTTCGCGTTCCAACGAATTCAAAAAGGACCAGGAGGTTTATCAGGAGCCGCAGAGTTATTACAACAAGGCGACACAGGGAAAGTCGCCGACGCAAAGGCTTGAATCAATGGGACAGCCCAAGAAGAGGGTGTTCGTGTTTGATTTCTGGAATGACACGCCGGTCAAGCAGAAGGAGGCGGGTCCGTTTGCGGCCGACGAACTCCGGCGCGGGCTTTTTGCCACGCAGAGGCTGATCCTGCCGACGGATCTCAGATCAGCGTTCGGCACCGAGGATTTTGTCCAGGGTGACCGCGTAAAGGTCGCGCAGCTCATACGTGAGGGGCGGCGCATGGGCGTAGCCGTTCTGGTAATCGGAAGGGTCACCAAAATCATTTTCCGGCAGCGAGGAGATGATATCGGCGTGATCCGGCAGAAGCAGTCTTTTGCCGCCGTGGACGTCGAAGTGAAGATGTTTGATGTCGCCGCGGGCCGTGAAATCATGGCGTTCGGAAAATCAGGCGAGACTTCGAGCAACAGTCTCCAGGCGTTTGGCGGCTCAAAAGACGACAACCAGGAGTTCAGGGTGGAGATGACAAAGCTTGCGCTTCGCAATGCCATAGTGCTTGCCGTGCCGGAGGTCATCAAGGGCGTTGAAAAAATGAACTGGTCCGGCCGCGTGGCCAAGGTTGCCAGCAACAAGGTTTATGTCAACGCCGGAAAGGCCAGCGGGCTCGTGCTTGGAGACATTTTAAAGGTTCTTTCACAGGGGGACGACATCTACGACCCCGCCACCGGCGCCTATCTCGGAAGGACGCAGGGGCAGCTCAAGGGCACGCTTGAGGTTGTTGATTTCATCGGCACCGACGGCGCCGTGACCGAGATGCACACGGGCGGCAACTTCCAGGAAGGCGATACGGTCCAGCTCTACTAAAAGGTGTCCGCCATGCCTGTTGAAACAGAAATCCGCAAGCATTCCCAATCCTCGCCATGGACGTACCGGATGCTCGACGCCCGTCAGCGGGTTGTTGCGGAACGTGTGCGTGCCGGCGCCGCCGGCGCGATATTGTTTTCCGAAGTGGCCCCGGTCATTACGGCGGGCAGCAGAACTCCGGAAGCTGATTTCATCGCTTCCGGGGATGAATTGCGCGGGCGTGGAGTGGATCTGTATCATACCGACCGCGGCGGGCTTGCCACCTATCACGGACCCGGAATGTGGCTGGTTTTTGCGGTTGACTCGCTCGAACGCATGACGGGCGACCGCAGGGGCGTGCGTGCCGCCGTGGAAGGACTGCTTGCGTGTGCGGTCATGGTCTGCCGGGAGTTTGGTGTTGATGCCTGGCCGGGTGAAGGCGCCCGGTCCGGGCTCTGGTGTCCGGGCGGGAAGCTGGCCTCCCTCGGCATTAGAATTGAAAAAGGCATCGTGCTCCATGGTTTTGCGCTCAATGTGTTTAGAACGCCCGGGAGTTTTTATGGAATCAGGCCTTGCGGAATGGAAGCCTCCGCAATCGCCTATCTGGCGGAACAGTGCCGTTTCGACGCCGGATTTGACGCCTTGCCGGGGATGATCGCGACCGGACTGAAGAACAGATTTTGGGTTGCCCCCGG
>MEQJ01000095.1:13631-14375 GCA_001770165.1 Bdellovibrionales bacterium RIFOXYD1_FULL_53_11
TGCCCCCGGGCCGGAATGAAGTTATATCGTAATTCCCCGCAACAAATATTGGCGCGTAGCTCAGCGGGAGAGCACTACCTTGACACGGTAGGGGTCGTAGGTTCAATCCCTATCGCGCCAACCATTCCTCATGCTGTTTTCGACATCACACGTGGCGGACCGGCTGGCAATATGGCAATAATGAATGAATGATTGAAAACACACTGTCGCTGTTGCCGCAGAAACCGGAGTTGGCGGGGGCGCTCAAGGCTCTTTGCATCGGTACGGACGCCGGATCACTTGAGGAGCTGCGGGGGCTTCTCTCAACGCTCGGTGTGACGGCCGGAAAAGAGTGCGAAGTCAAACCCAGGAGGATCAATCCGGCGACATATTTTGGAAAAGGCAAGCTCGACGAAGTGCGCCTTCTGGCGCTGGATTTTGGAGCCGGAGTCGTGGCGGTGGACACGGAGCTTTCGCCGGTGCAGCTCAAGAATATCGAAAAACTCATCGGCTGCCCCGTGATTGACCGGCCGGGTGTGATCATCGAGATATTTTCGCGTCATGCGCGCACCAGCGAAGCCAGGACCCAGGTCGAGCTTGCGCGGCTTGCATATCTGATGCCCCGGCTCGCGCACTACTGGACGCATTTCGAGCGCCAGCGGGGTGGAATGAAGCTCAAGGGCATGGGCGAGAAACAGCTCGAAGTCGACCGCCGGCTTGTGAAAAAGCGCATGGAGGTTCTCCGCGGGAGACTTGCGAATATCG
>MEQJ01000095.1:14386-16006 GCA_001770165.1 Bdellovibrionales bacterium RIFOXYD1_FULL_53_11
GCTCGTGGGGTATACAAATGCCGGCAAGTCGACGCTTCTCAATGCGCTTACGCATAGTGACGTTTTGGTCGAGGACAAGCTTTTTGCCACTCTTGATGCCTGCGTGAGGACGCTCGATCCATCCAGCCATCCGCCGGTTGTCGCCATTGATACCGTGGGGTTTATAAGCCACCTGCCCCCGGCGCTTGTTGCCTCATTCCGTTCGACACTGGAAGAAGTCGGGGAGGCCGATCTTGTTGTCAACATTGTGGACGGCAGTTCGCCGCGGGCACGCGCGCAGATTGAAGTGACGGAAAAAATCCTGAAGGAGCTGGGTGCGCATGAAACCCCTCGCATCACGGTGCTTGGCAAGGCTGATCTGGTCTCTGACCGGTTCAAAATGAATCGCGCGAAAATCGCGGCTCCGGGCGCGATGATTGTTTCGGCCTTCAACAAGGATGATGTTTTGCGGCTCCGTGACGCCATTCTCGGGCATTTCAGGAAGAATCTTGAACTGTGGGAGGTGGTGGTGCCGTTTGCGGACGGGCGCACCGATGCTCTTTTGCATGCGCATTCCGATATCGAACGCAGGCGTCAGCTTGAGAAGGGGATGTTCTACAGGGTGAGGATCGACCCGCAGTGGGCAAGGCGTTTAGGCCTTGCAAGGTACAGGCTTTGAGACAAGAATATTTGAAAATGATACGTTTTGTCGTTTTGATATTATGGTTGGCCCTGCCGACTGGAAACGCGGCTCCGGCAAAAAGTTTGAGCTGGCGCGAGCTGCCGCTCCGGCTTTCGCTCGAAACGGCAAAGGAGCAGCTCACCACCGAACGCCTTTGGATGCTTGATCCCGCCGAAGCCAACCCCCACCGGCAGCGGTGGGCCCTTGAGCGCAGCGTAAAGCTGGACGGTCTCAAGGCAATGGCAATGGGCAAGGACGAGGACGGCGTACCCGTATTCGGGATATCCGCTTCTCATTTGAAAGTGACGACCAAAATCCATCTCAGGGGCGAGGGGCCTTGGTATCGGGAGATCGGGGAGTTTTCCTGCTCGCGGGCGCACGACGGGTGGTTCGGAACGCAGGATGGTGCATTTGAGGCGGCGAAGGCCGGCGCGCGGGAGTGGGAAGAGGTTATTGAAAACGGAAATCTTGCCCTCGCGCGCCGCCTCTCGCTTGTTCGTGAAGCCTCGGCGCCGGCGGCCGAGGATGCAGCGCGAAGAGTTCTTGAAAAGTGGCTTGCAGGAATGAAATCCGACTGGTCTGTTCGCGGACGTTTGAAGGCTAGGTCGGTGGAGTGGGGCCATTATCTGGGGCTTGCCGCAAGGCAGGGGGTTTGCAAGGCCGGCCCAGGCGGCAAACTGCAGCGGATCAAGGCACAGAAAACCGCTCCGTCCTGGCATTCCATGATCGAAAAACCGCTTTCGCTGGAGCCTGTTTTCATTGCACGGGCACCGGCAAAAAGATGGAACGGGCTTTACACGGTCAGGCTCAACATCAAGAGCCGTGGAATCAAGTTGAACGGACAGTTCCTGGTGGATTCGGGTGCGTCCGCCAGCATTGTGTCTCCCGTGTGGCTTAAGAACCAAGGGATAAAACCCTCACTGATCGAGATAAGCGGCGTCGAGCCCCGGCGCGTTGTG
>MEQJ01000095.1:16015-21496 GCA_001770165.1 Bdellovibrionales bacterium RIFOXYD1_FULL_53_11
CGCGTAGACGAGGCCGTGCTGGGCGGAGAGACGCTCGGGGGCAGGGATTTTCTGCTGCTTGAAACCGAGCTGTTCGTGCCGCCGCAGAGTGTTTCGTCCTGTTGTGACGGGGTGCTGGGGGCTGATTTCCTGCGTGCTTATGCCGTCGAGTTCCATCCCGGACCGCCGGTTGAACTCAAGCTCTGGCGCCGGGACGGTTTTGCTCCAAAGGATGCCGGTGGCTGGTCGTGGCTGGAGGCGGCCTTTACCGCCAGGGGCGACATTGTAGGCCATTGCGCGCTTGCCGGTGAGGATAAAAAACGCATCTGGGGGGCCAGGATTGACAGCGGCAGCGAAATGGCCGTTGCCGTCCATGTGCCGTGGCAGTCCGGTGTGCGCGCGGACTTGCGCGCCCGGAGCGCTAAATGGAAAATCGAGTGCGATGGTTTTGTATTTTCCGAATCCCCGCCAGTGGAATTTCCGGGAGTGCAGGCAAAAACGGGCGGAATTTTTGCCGAATACTATCCCGGCATCAACATCGGAATGGCGCTTCTGGGGCGCGGCAGGTTTGTTTTTGATCTTCCGCATGGAAGGATCTGGTTTGATAATGCGGCTCTTCGCGCCCAAGTGCCGCGCAACAGGACCGGTATCGGGCTTTCCTTCGGTTTTGATTCAGACGGGGACAGGGTGCTTCTGGTGAGTAAAATAATATCCGGTTCCCCGGCGGAGGTGTTTGCGCGCGCCGGTCTCAAGACCGGAATGACCATTGAGGAAATTGATTCGATTACGGCAACCGATCTTGACGCCTGGGAGGTCGAACGCAGGTTGAGCGGTGTTTATGGCGACACCGTCAGCCTCAAATGGATTGCCGCGGATGGTTCCTTCAAGCTGGCGGCGACGGGTACGGCAAAATGAAGTTTTCCCTCAAATACGCCCTGGCTGTTTTGCTGGTTCTGGCATGCGTGCCGCTCTATGCGCCATGGAAGATGGAAAATACCAGCGGGGACAACATATCGCTTCGTTACTGGCCGCTCGCGGTTCTCAAACACGGAAGCTGGAATCTCAACCCCTTCCGGCAGGATCTTGGTGATGTCTTGTATGCATCCATCAACATCAAAGGCACTCTTTATCCCATGACATATTTTTCGAGCAGCTTGTTCACCTTCCCCGTTTTTGCCGTCGCCGACAAGCTTGATATTGGAGGCACGGACTGGAACCACGACAGGATCAGCATTATTTCGAGACTCAATGCATTTTTGATCGCCGTTGCCGCCGGTCTTGTCCTGTTTTTTCTGTTCTGTCGTCTGGTGCCGGTGATTGCGGCATTTGCGGGCACGGCGGTATTTGCGTTCGGCTCGTGGCACTGGAGCCTCGGGGCGCAGGGGCTTTCGTCGCAGCTTATGGGGGTGTCCGGCGTGATCGGCGCGATGTATGCGCTCTGGCGGTTCCTCGATGATCGCACCAGCTTGCGTCAGCGGTGGTGGGCGCTGGCTTTCGGTTTCATGACGGGGCTTGTGTTTGCTCTTCGTCCGCATGATGCCTTGCTTTTGTCGTTTGGCGTATTTGTCATGATCGGCGCCGGGTGGAGGGTGTTTGGGATGTATGCCGCCGGGATGCTGGTTCCGGTTTTGTCGCAGGGCCTTCTTCATTTGCATTATTACGGTTTTTTTCTCGGTTTTTTCGGCCTCAATGTGAACAGGGCGCATGATTACGAAATAGTGAAGTTCACGTTTCACAGCGGGATTGCGGGGCTTCTTGTCTCGCCGAACCGCGGGGCCATCGTGTTTTTTCCGTTGCTCATACTGGCTCCATATCTCTGGTACAGGCTGCTTCCTCCGGTTGGCATCCGGGAGTCCCTGGCCAGCGTGTTCAAGCTGGATTTTTCGGCATGGAATCCCGGCAGCCGTTCACCGCTCGGGATGTTCACCCGCGTGCTCGCTTTGGGCGCGATCATTTATTTTATCGCGATATCGGGCATTGAATTCTGGCATTCGACCTGGTCTTACGGACCGAGATATCTGTATGAACTGGTGCCGGCAACGGTGCTTGCCGTGGCGTTCGGCGTGCAGGAAATTCTTTTGGCGCTGGACCGGAAAAAAACCAGGATAAGCCGTATCGTGATGTTGCTGCTTGTGGTTTTTGCGTTGCAGGGGGTGGCGGTGCACTGGCTCGGACACGGCAATTACGATCTTTATGTCTGGAACAGCAAGAAATTCGTGGATGACAGCAGGGCCTGGAATTTCAACGATCTCATGCTCGGGGATGTCATCCGTGCCGGCAGCAATGATGGCAGGTACCCGGGGGCCTTGTACCGGCTGAAGAAATACGGGTTTTAGCGGGGCGCGATCAGGGCCATCCTGAGGACATAATCGGCGTTTTTTTCCGTGACCAGTTCGGAGATTTGCCGGTCCAGGGTGAGCCTTGTCCATTCGGCGGCGCTTGCCTCCTCGGAGTGCCGTTCGAGCAGGGTGTAGGGCGTGGAAAGAAACGGTGATCCCGCCGGGAACGCAAGGGCTACCAGCATGCGTGGAACGTTGCCGCCAGCGGGCGGAGGCGCGCCGAACTTTTCGATGTACATCAGCCAGAGGCTCGTGCTGCTCAGAAAATTCGGATTGTCGCCGGGCGCGGACGGAATGGCGTTCTGCGGCAGCTTGGCCCTGATTTTGTCAAGCACCTCCCTGATCCGTGGTCTTTCGCGGCCGGGCCGTGCGGTCGGAAATTTGTTTGCATAGGAGATGTGCGGGAAGGTGACGACCGCGTTTTTGCGGACCAGCCCCAGCGCGGTCTTTATCCTGTCGCAGGTGGCGCGGTCTTTTTCATAAAAAGAGAATACCTGGAGGTTTGCGAGACAGGGCAGCTCTCTTGCGGCGGAGGCATAGTCATGAGCTGCGGTGGCAATCATCAGGACCAAAAGGCAGGCCGGAATGATCCGCTTCCTTCCGTATCGGCCGACCATTTCTTTTGCGCCCGCAAGCGCGAGGCAGGCAAAAATGCATAGCAGGAACATGTTCGGAAAATATCTGTACCGTTCCTGCATGTTTCCGCGGTAGGCGTAGGCATACAGGACCGGCTGAATTACGGCGGCCGCAGCCAGGAACAGCTGCTGCGGGGCCGGGCGGCTGGCAAGCGTCTTGCGGATTCCAAAATATACCGGGATCAGAAGAACAAGCGCCGGGAAAAACATCCAGGAAAAGCTGCGAAGGCCGAACAGATACCGGTCAAATATGTTCATGCCGGTTGCAAGCGCATCAATGTTCAGCGTGGATGCGGAGAGTTGCATGCCGAGGATGCCGAGATGTGCGGCCAGATTGTGTCCGCCATGCGAAAAAAACCAGAGTGCAAAAGCGATTGCCGGCGGAATGAGGATGATCGGGAGCATTCTGATTGTTGTTTTTATTCTGTGTTTTTGAATGAGGGCATTGGAGACCACAAGCGCCGCCAGGCCGGCAAGCACATGCGCGATAAAAAATTGCACGCTTGTCATTACCATCAGATAGCAGAGCATGGTCATGGTTGCCGCGGTCAGCGCGGTTTTTCGGGCCGGATTTCCGTTTTGGCGGACAAGAACGCTCATTGCCGCCAGCCATGCGGCGGCCAGCGGAAAGTCGAGCGGTTCAACCATGATGTCGTTGGCCTGTATCCAGGTCATTGGCGCGAGCGAGAAGGCGAGGGCTGATATTGCCGCGCCCGTGATCCTGCTTCCAGAATAGAAACAATATCCGAGCCCGGCGGCCGCGGCGAATCCCGCAAGCAGAACGATGTTTTTGTAGATATAAAATACGGATTCGAAAGGGCCGGGAAACAGCGAAGACAGCTGGCCGAGCGCAAATGAAATTGTGCGGCCGTTGTCCAGCGCGGTCGGGATGCCGGGATTGGTGCCGGGCACGAACGGATTTGAAGGATTGATTCCCGGAAAAACATAACGGATTATTTCATCCCAGGGCATCGCGGGCTTGAGAGGAAAAAACCAGGTGTTCGCGGAAATTGCGCCGACCAGGAAAACAAATGTTGCCGCGATCAGGGGTGCCCACCGCAGCAATTTTTGTTTTGTGGTCATAAAAAAATTATAAAGGTGTTTGTGTTTATTGGGGGTGGAGTTTTTATAATGCGCTTAAAAAAACCTAACTAATTTGATATATAAATTTTCAAAAAAACAGAGATTTTTCCACCAAAAAGATAACGCAAAGCAAAAAAAAATTTTGTTGCAAATTAATAAAATCATACAAAACAAATAGATAGCGGCAGTACGAATACCCGAGTAAAATATTTTAATTTTTTAAAATAACAGACCGAAACAGTAAGTGAACGAAGACAGGGCCGGTTGGAAATGGTTCCAAAAGGAAATGGCTTCGAGGCAGGGTACAGCAAATCCTGCAAAACATGAATTGTTAAATGCAACCGCTGGCGGACCGTGTGAACCCCGCTGGCACTTGTTCTGGGAGGAACTATGGGACTCAGGGTAAATACAAATACACAGTCACTTGCTGCTCAACGCAGTTTGGGCATCAACAACCAGGCGCAGAGGGCTTCTCTGGAGAAACTTGCTTCTGGATCACGCATCACTCATGCGGCCGATGACGCTGCAGGACTGGCGATCGCGGAAAAGATGAGAGCGAGCATCCGCTCGTTGAATCAGGACATCCGCAATGCCAACGACGGCATATCGATGATCCAGACGGCTGAAGGCGCGATCTCCGAAGTCAGCAATATCTTGATCCGCTTCCGCGAACTGTCGATCCAGTCCGCTTCCGACACCATCGGGGATACGGAGCGTTCGTTCATCGACAAGGAAGTGCAGCAGCTCAGCCAGGAAGTCGATCGCATCGCCAATGCGACCGAGTACAACGGCAAGAAGATTCTAAGCGGTGAGGGCGATGCCCTCGACATCCAGGTCGGAATGAACAACGACCCGGTGCTTGACAGGTACACGTATGATCTTGCGCAGACAAATATCACCACGGCGGCTCTTGGTGTGGAAGGAATCACCGTGGCGACCAAGGAGGATGCGCAGACAAACCTCGAGAAAATCGATGAAGGCATCAAGCTTCTGAGCGAAAACCGCGCAGGGCTCGGTGCGCTTCAGAACAGGCTCCAGGCAACGGTGTCCAACATGAACGTCTACAACGAGAACCTGTCGGGCGCCCGTTCGCGCATCTACGACGTCGACATGGCTTCGGAGACGTCAGAGATGACAAGGAATAACATTCTTACTCAAGCAAGCACGTCTGTATTGGTACAGGCAAACCAGAACAGTGCTTTGGCACTCAAACTGCTCGCTTGATTCACACGGATGCACCGGGCGGTGGCAATCACCGCCGCCCGGTGTTTAAGTGTGGCTGTTCATGTTCATGTCTTCAATCGCACCATAAAACCCCAAAAATCCTGAAAAGCTGAAACAAGCTCAACAAGTGAAAGCCGTCCCCCCAGCCTGTGCATGTTGAGTAAAAAAGGCGAGCCCAGCGGTTAACTGCTGCGAATCGAAAGCCAAAACACCCAGGTTAT
>MEQJ01000096.1 GCA_001770165.1 Bdellovibrionales bacterium RIFOXYD1_FULL_53_11
GTCACAGATATTGAGGCTGATAATTTTGCGGGCAGGCACGAATTTTTGTCTGGATTACTTTCGCGCCTGAAACCCGGCGTGAAACTCAGGTTTATAAGCCAAAAGCAGGCGCGGTTTGAATCTGACCAGAAAAACACAAGGCAATCGCACCTTGCCACGCTTGGCTGGATGGATCACGGATGTTTTCTGTTTGTCGAAGGGGATCGGGCACGCGGGATGGGTATCAGGGACTGGTGGAGGGGGCTGACCGGCAAACCCCTTCTATCTGTCTCACGCGAAGCCGCGCATCTTAAGGAATGCGCCGACTTTGCCGCTATCCGCGAGCTTGGCGGCAAGCCGCTTGACGAGAAAAAAATCGGTGCCTTTTTCCCGCCGCAAAACCGCGACTATGTGGCGGGACAGGGTGGTTTAGACGCAGGAACCGGCGTTATAGGTGTTTTGCGCCTATGGCGGCAGGGAACGCTCGGGCTAGACCGCGATACGCTTGCCATTTTGAACGAGAGCATCCCGGCTCCGCATGAAATCTGCGTCAGCATCAAAAAAATAAGCGATGTCCGGGCGCAGTACATCCTGCAACGAAAGCGCGGGCAGCTTGCGGCGTCAAATGACACTTTGTCGGGGAGGCAGTATGCAAACACCGACGAAATAGCCGCCAAGACGCTTCAAGCCGGAAAAGGGCTTGTTGAAATCGAATGGCTATTGATTTTGAGGCGAAAGGCCGAAGAAAGTTTAAGAACTGATCTCCATACCGCAGAACGTGCGCTCTCCATACTCGGCGACCTTTATATAGAAACAAAAGGGGTGCTGCCAAGCTATGCGGCCAGCATTCCGGGCGGGCAGGCGCATCACAACTTCATGGAGCTTGATGACGTGGCGGCTTATTTCTTGCCGGTATTTTCTCGCGGCGAAGGCACTGGAGCCGGGATTGGCATGCCATCAAGAGCACTGCCGCTACACAGGCGGGACGGATCTCTCTACTTTTTTGATCTTTGGCGGAAGGGCTACGACGGAGCCAACTGCATCATCAACGGAAGGCGCGGCAAGGGAAAAAGCGTTCTTGCCAATTTGATTTCGACCGCGCTTCTGGACGATCCACTGGTAAAACTCATCAAGGTTGATGTCGGCGGGTCATACGTCAAGGAGTGCTCATTGGCTGGCGGACGGCATGTGCAATTCAACCTGTCCGAGCCTTCCGGCCTCAATCCCTTTTCGGTTCTAAGCCAAACCGCATTTATTCAAGACGCTGCCGTTGTCCTGTCCGGGTTTTTGTCCACCCTCATTTTAGAAAACCGTGAGCGCGAACTTTCAAAAGAGATGCTTGGCGCGGTGGAGCGCATTGTGCTTTCGTATGCGGGAACGAAACCAAATAATCCGTCACTCACTCATTTTTTATCCCATGCGAAGGGGGATATCCCAAGGCGCGGGTTATTGGATCGCTTCGGGCCGGACGGAGTATATTCGAATGTCCTGAAAGACACCCCGGACGGCGCGAAGATTCTTGATGACCGGTATGTGTATTTTAATTTCGAGCGCCTACAAAACGCGGCAAATGAGGACTTTGCGCAAGCCGTGATGGCATCGGTCATCGCGAGCGTTAACATGGAAGTACTCCGCGCAGGGGACGCAAGACGAGGGGCGGATACAAAGGTTGTGTTTTTTGCCGATGAAACCCCGTTCTTTATCCAGCGTAACGGCCGGTTTTTTAAACTTACGACGGCAAATTTCAGAAAATTCGGCCACGCGACGATTTTGATAGCCCAGACCACGAAGGATTTTGAACTCCCCAAGGAAGACGGCACGACGGATTACGGCATTTTGATCAACAGCCCGATCAGATTTTTGTATCAGGTGGACGACGCAGTAGACGGCTTTGCCGAACGGTTTGCCCTGACAGCGGGGCAGATAACTGAAATCCAGAACCTTGGCCGGAGCCAGAAATATCGAGAAGTGTTTTTGCAAGACGAGCTTGGGGGGCGTGTACTTCGCGTTGCAGTAACGCCCGAGGAATACTGGCGCGTGACGTCATCACGCGAGGACAACGAAAAACTGCAAACGCTTCTTAAAACCGTACCCGGACTCACGCTTCAGGAGGCAATCAGATGCATGTCAGTGTCCGCATAACGTCATTTTTAATGCTGCTTGCCGGTTTTGCGTCCGGCGCCAATGCGTATGCGGTTGATCCCTTCACGGTGCTTGCTGCTGGAAACGCCGCCATTGGACTTGTCGAGGCGGTTGGAGGCTCGGGCAAGGGCATAGGAGAAGTGCGCGAATTGTTTTCTGCCGCAGGAGAGCTTGGAGATGAGATCATGCCGGATAATGGAAGCGCGGACCACTACCGGATAGCCCGCCGGATACAGGCAATTGAAGCTGCGGCGCTCGAAGCCGGGTACACCAAAGACGAAGTCGATGAGATCATGGAAGGCTACAAGTCATCAAACCAGAACCTTACGCAGTCGCTACGGCTTCTCTCGCGGTCGATCAGGCTTGGAAAGCGCGTGGCGAATCTTGCCGGTGTAGTTGCGGTGGCCGCTGGACCAAAAGGTTTGGCCAATACTGCGGGACAGGCATCAGCCGTTGCGGCGGTGCAGGGACAGAATCAGGAAAAGAAGCTCCTTGCCGACATCTATAGCCAGATGCTCCAAGGCGGACTTGATTCAAAGCAAAAGGAGATCGAAAAGCAGCGCTCCGATCAGGAACAATACAAAAAGCTCAGAAAATATGTGATTTCCATCGCTCCCAAGGGGAATATCGGCCTTTTTCCAGTCGATAGCTCGCTTATCAACAAGGCAATTGAAGTTTACAAGGCATACTACTGGGTGCTGCTCACGCTTGTGACGGCACTTTTTTTCTTTCGCATCGTGTATTACCAATTTTCGTTTGCCCCGGCTGAAAAGTACGGCGACTTGGTGCGGGATGTTTTTGTCTGCTACATGCTCATGATCGCATTTCCGCACGTCTATACCTACATGGCCGATTGTTCGACGGCACTTGCGCAAAAACTTGGAGAGATGCTGCAAGTAACAGGTGCGGCAATACCAGAAAAAATACCGTTTGATAAGACCGGCATAAGCTGGTTTTTAAGGCCCGAAGCGCTCCGGCTCATTATATATGCCGCCGTCCATACCGTGTTCAACCTCGCGCTCTCCATAATGATCGCGCTCGGGCCGATTGTTATTCTGGCCGGTACGATGATGAATTTTTCGGTCAGTATCACGGCATACTTTGTTCTTTTGCTCTTTATCTGGCTCTGGCCGGTTTTTTGGAACGTGCTTGGGTACTTTTCAAATCTTCTTAAAAGCTCGGGGGGCCTCAGCATCGAGGGTATCGGGGCGTACATCAGTTCCGTGATCACATTTCTTGCCCAGCTATTTTCGCCCGCTGCAATCTACATGCTTGTCAAGCGCACAGCCGGGGGCCAGGTCGTGAGCAAGGTGGCGCATGGGGCTACAAACGGCGTGCGTTCATTCGTGGGCGGCAGGAATGAAAACAAATCCAAGTCAAACAGCAATTCCTCACAGAGAGGAACAGGCAATAACAGCGGTCCGCTCGTTAATCATACGGCAGAGGATGCCAAAAACGCGGAAGAGCGCAAGCAACTCGGGATTCAAATAGGAAAGGAACGGTTTGCAACATGATCAAGCTGCCATTAAGACCATTTATAAAAATTGAATGGCTGAAAAAGATATTATTCGTTTTGTGCCTCGCGTGGGCCGGGACGGCTACGGTTTGGGCTTACAGGAACAAGCCGGAGATCATCCTGATCGGGCTTGATGAAGCTGGGACGCGCATCATCACATCGGCCAACGACCCGATATTGTCAAAAGAACGCGTCAAATTTGTCAGGGAATTTTTAAGGGGTTTTTACAATTATACTGCCGCTGACTATTCCGTAACAATCAGCCAGACCGGCGCACTCATGTCAGACATCCTCTGGAAAGAGCAGGAACCGGCGTTTCTGAAAACTACTGAACAAATGAAAACCTCTCCGCTTACTCAGGACGCCGATCTTTTGGACCTTCGGGAAGTCGGCGAGCAGGAGTTTGAGGCTGATATTGGACTTCGCATCAAGTCGCGCCTTACCGAGCGCAAAGTGAAATACCGCGCCGTTGTCAAGATCGGCCCGCGCAAGCGCAGCGCCGAAAACCCCTACCCTATGGAGGTCACGAGCATCCATGAAACAGAAGTTGAGTAAGACATTCATTGCTGGAATTTTGTTGTGCGCGGGCTTCGCTTGGAGCGCCGTAGCCGCTGACCGGCCATCCCGCATCAGCTCTCGCCTAGCCAATCTTGGCGAGGTTCATAAAATCTATCTCGCGCAAGGACTCGCGTCGATTGTGCAGCTTCCGTATCCGGTGACAGAAGCGAAGGTCGGTAATCCTGACGACGTACAGGTACAGGTTTCAAAAACCCTGCCGTCAGAGTTGACGCTGGTGCTTAGGCAAGCCGGGGCGCAGCCCACGAATCTTATTGTCCGCTGCGGCGCACGGACGTTTGTGATGGATCTCATCCCCTCCCGCAAAACCCATCAAGACCTTGTCCGGATATCAGGAAGCTATGGAGCGCCGGAGATGGCCGACATGGGAGCAGTGCTTATTGATTCGAGCCAGCCGGTAAGAAGTCGTGATGTGGTGCAGAACACTGGCAGCGACATGGTTTTAATAGATTCGAGCGCACACGGGACAAGTGGCGATGGAAAAGCAAAGGAATCAAAAAAATGAAATCGCTCACCATAACCACCCTCGCCAGCCTCTTTCTCTGCCAGTTGACACTTGCCGAGGTGCCGATCAAACGAGGCACTTCAACATGCGTGCGCGGTGGAGAATGCTCGTTTCAAAAGGGCGCGGGTCGCCCAATGCCGGCCACCACCGAAACTGTGATTGATAAAATGAAGCTTCAGCAAGGGGCTAGCCCGGTAAAACAGCGCAAGCGCGTGGTGGACGGGACGGCGGGCATTATGGAATCAGGCGTCGGGAACCTTCCGGCCTATTATAATGGTGCGCGGCGCGCCGCGAGCGGTGACGCGGCGGTAGTGATCGTCCCGGAGAAGAACTTGGGAGCATTTCTACCGGGCCTTCGGGCCGGGGACATTCTTCTGGCTGAGGTCGAGCAATCGGTCAAGGCATCCCCTTCCGTCCCGACACCGATCCGGGCGCGGGTTACGGCTGGCCGGTTTCATGGCGCGTTTGTGCTTGGCGTTGCGACGCTTGACAAGGAACTGAAACGCATACTTCTTGAATTTACAAAAATCAGAATACCCGGCACGAGCGCGACCTATAACTTCAGGGGAACGGGGCTTGCATTGAGCGGACAAGTCGGACTTGAAGGCGACCACCACACGCAAGAAGGAACATACTTTGCCGCTGAACTCGGCTCTGCCGCTGCGGCTGGTTACGTTGATGCAACCACAACCCGGAGCCAGACGTTAATGGGCACCTACCAGACCGAGCCATCGGCCACGAACGCCGCCAAACAGGGCGCGGTAAACGCGCTTTCAAAGTCCGCCGAGCGGTTTGCAGAGCGCGCCCGTACCGCTCCTGAATACACCGAAATCGAAGGCGGAAGAACGATTCAAATCATCCTGAATGAAAGCCCTACAGAGGAAAACAGCATATGAAAACAAACACCCATGAGAGCAAATCAGACAGTACAGTCAGGGGTTCAGTTGCCGGTTCAGTTCACTGTACTGGTAACTGCACCGCCCCCTCCCGCGATGTGATTGATAAGACATCAAATTTTGATCTCTCTATACATCAACCAACTCCAGACCCCGCCCCCACAACCAAGTGTGAGCGGGGTCTGGAGTTGGTTGATGGAGACAGTTCAAAATTTCAGAAAATATTTATTTCAGGGAGGGGGCGGAGGGATGTGGATTTAGGATTGATATTACAAAAAAGGGATCGGGATATACTACGGGTTTGCTATGAGCAGCAGTTCTTGTTGAGCGATCAGGTGTTGGGATATTTTTTTTCGAAGTCTACGGAACGAGCGGGTTATCAACGTATAAATGAGCTGATCCGTTTTGGATATCTTCGCTGGGTGATTGATCCGATGCTGGATCGAAAACGCCTGATCAGGCTCACGCCGCTTGGTTACCGGGCGGTGGAAGAAAACCTTGTTCTTGAAGTCCCGCAGACCAGAAAACCTGACATCCGCACTCTGCGACATGATTCGCTTGTAACGTCCGCAAGACTCCGGCTTTCGGAAATTTGGACCGGGAGCTGGCTGCCCGAAAAAGCGATCAAGCAGGAAGACTTCCCGCGAGTGCCGGACGGGCTGTTTATTTTTTCGAGCGGGAAAAAAGTGGCGGTCGAAGTCGAGTGCAGCGCAAAATCAAGAGCACGATTTTTGGGGCTGCTGGAAGACTGGCGGCGGATCGACGTCAAGCTGGTGCTCTACATTACCACTGCGCAGTATGTGTTCCGCCTCATCCAAAAATATTTGTCTGACGGGCCGCAAAACGTCCCGTTTGCACTTGCCCGATGGGAAGACCTGCAAAACGGGACACCAACACCAGTCTGGACCTTGAACGGTCCGGTAAACGTATTCAACAGGAAGGAGTATTGACCGTTATGCATAAGAAAGTAGTTCTGCCGAAACATACTTGCCACTTTCATGTCTTGGGCAGCGAAGGGACGGGCAAGTCAATCTTGCTGGGACAAATGCTTTACCAAGACATGGTGCAAATGCCGCGAGGGTGCGGCGCGCTGATAATCGACTCCAAAGCCGACAAGAAGATTTTGGATCGACTGAAACGGCTTTGCCGAAGTGCAGGGACCAATAAAAACCAGAAACCGGAAAACC
>MEQJ01000097.1:0-1194 GCA_001770165.1 Bdellovibrionales bacterium RIFOXYD1_FULL_53_11
CCCCGAGCCGGACAGCAGTGATCTTCTTTTTAAAAAAACGCATGAGTCAGCAATCATCAGGGCCGCGATTCCGATTCGCATGGCGGATAAACGTACCGGTTTTCTTGCATTCGAACTTGACGCGACCGGATCGCGGAAAACGGCCTGGATCCAGCGCATGGGACCGCTGGGAAGCACTTTGCTGCTGCAAATCCTTATCAGCGTTATTTATGTATTGCAGATTTTTTCCTGGAAAGCGGTTGCCGCACTCAGGGAATCCGAAAGCTCACTTGAAAACACCGTAAGGGAACGGACAAGGGAATATGAGACTGCAAAAATCCGCGCGGAAGATGCAAGCCGCGCCAAGAGCGATTTCATCGCCATCATGAGCCACGAAATAAGAACCCCGATGAACTCCGTGATCGGCTTCACCGATCTGATTGCCCAGACCAAGCTGGACGACAAACAAAAGAAATTCATAGATACCATACAACTGTCATCAAACAGGCTGATGAACCTGTTGAATAATCTACTGGACCTCTCGAAGCTGGAGGCAGGCAAAAACGTCTTTTGCGCCTACACTTTTGATCTCCAGAATCTGGTCCGGGACATGACAAATACGTTCGCCATGGTTGCCCGGAAAAAACATCTCGCCTTCAGCGTTGTCATGAAAAGCAAGCCGCACAATCTGCTCATCGGCGATCAGGGGAAAATCCAGCAGATCCTGGACAATCTGATATCAAATGCGATCAAATTCACCGAACGCGGAGCCGTTACAGTCGAGGTTTCTTCCGCTCCCGGGCATGGCAACAAGCAAATCCTTCTCTGCTTCCGCGTTATTGATACCGGAAGCGGCATTCCACAGGACCGGCTGCACCTGCTTTTCAACAAGTTCACCCAGATTGATTCTTCAACAAAGCGCAAACACGGCGGTACCGGTCTCGGGCTTTCAATAAGCAAGCACCTGGTGGAGCTGATGGACGGCCGCATCGGCGTCGAAAGCCAGCCGGACCGGGGCTCGTGCTTTTTTTTCGAGATACCGATCAACCTGCCTGACGTCTGATCATTTTGTCGATCTTTTGCAGCAGCGCCCCGGCCTTCAGCGGCTTCAAGATGTAATCATCACAGCCCGCCCTGAAGGATTTCATGAACGGGTTTGCATGGGCGGTGACCATGATGACCGGAACTCCGTTTCCAAGCAATATCCCCCTTGCC
>MEQJ01000097.1:1204-30848 GCA_001770165.1 Bdellovibrionales bacterium RIFOXYD1_FULL_53_11
TGCGGATCTGGTCGAGCGCGTCGATCCCGTCCACCTCCGGCATCGCAATATCGAGAAGAATCAGATCAAAAGGCGTCTTCTCTTCCATTGCCGCGCAAAACGCCGCCACCGCCTCCCTCCCGCCGGATGCCTCGGTGCACGCGGCGCGGTCCCCCAGGATTTCAACAAGCAGATTGCGATTGAGATCGTCGTCATCGACCACCAGTATCTTCCACATGACGCATCACCCCCCACCGGGGGCCTGGGCGGAGCCGGCCTCCGACAGCCACGCCATCTCGTTTTCCTTGAGCAGTTTTTCGAGATCGAGGATGATTTTGACGTCATCGCCCACGCGTCCCATCGCGCCGACAAACCTCCCGTGCCCCTTGCCACTTATGTTGTGGGCGGAGGAGAGATTGGCCGCCGGAATGTTCATCACCTCCCTGACCGCATCGACAAGAAGACCGATGTTCAGGTCCTTGATGCTCACGACGATCACGCAGCTACGTTCGTTGTACTCGATGGCGGGCAGCCTGAAGCGCGAACGCACGTCAAGCACCGGGATCACCTTGCCGCGCAGATTGATCACGCCCTTGATGAAATCCGGCATGTCCGGCACGGCGGTTATCTTCTGAAGCCCGATGATCTCGATCACGCTGGCGATGTCGATGCCGAAGTCCTCGTCACCCGTCTTGAACGTCAGGTATCTGTCCTTCTGCGCGTCCTCATCATCAGCGTCTTCGTCAATCACATCCGCATTTATCTCACGACCCTTTGCTTCAGTCATGGCGCCACCTCAGTACTTTCCGAATTCCTTGTCATCAAGCGCGATGGGTTCCTCCCCGGAAGCCTTCTCCGCAGCCGCGCCCTTGGGCGCGCCCCAGGAGGCATCCGCATGTTTTTTATCCACCTGCGCCGCCTTGATCACCTGTTTTCTGGGCTGGCTTCCTCTTTGCTGCGCCGCTGCCGCCACTGCCACCGGCTTGCCGCCCTTTATCTTGAAACGCGCCAGCATCTGCTGCAGCTCGGCGGCGTTGCCGGAGAGTTCCTCGGCGGCGCTGGCCGTCTCTTCGGCGCTTGCCGTGTTCTGCTGCGTCACCTTGTCGATCTGGCTGAGCCCCGTAGACACCTGCGAGATGCCCTGCGCCTGCTCGTTGCTCGCCGATGCGATCTCGGCCACAAGATCGGCCACCTTGATCACCTGCGAGACGATCTCTTCAAACGACTTTGCGGTCTGCGTCGCGACCGTCAGGCCGTTTTCGACCTTTTTCGAGGAGTTCTCGATCAACTCGGCGGTTTCCTTGGCGGCCTTGGCGCTGCGGCTTGCGAGGTTGCGCACCTCATCGGCCACTACGGCAAAACCCTTGCCGTGCTTGCCGGCGCGCGCGGCTTCGACCGCGGCGTTGAGGGCGAGAAGATTGGTCTGAAACGCGATATCATCAATGACCTTGATGATCTTGGCGATCTGCTGGCTCGATGCATTGATGTCCTTCATCGAGGACACCGTGGTATTGATCTGCTCCTTGCCCGCATCCGCCGATTCGCGCGCCGTCTTGGCAAGCTGGTTGGCCTGCGAGGCGTTTTCGGCGTTTGATTTCGTCTGCGAGCCGATCTCGGTCATCGAGCTTGATATCTCTTCAAGCGAGCTTGCCTGCTCGGTCGCGCCCTGCGACAAGGCCTGGCTCGCCGAACTCACCTGCCCCGACCCGGCAGCGACCTGCTCCGACCCCGCTCCGATTTCAAGCAGAACGGCACTGAGATTGCCCACCATCTTCTCCAGCGATTTTCCGAGCACGTCCCGCTCGCTGCGCGCCTTTATCTCCACCGTAAGATCGTTGTTGCTTATCAAGTCGGTTTTGGCGGCGATGTCCTTTATATAGCCGATGGTTTCGCGAAACGACATGGCAAGCTCGCCGATCTCGTCGCTCGAACTGAATGAAACGTCCTGGTCGATATCGCCGGTGGCGATTTTTTTGGCGATCGTGGAGATCGCGACCACTGGACGGCTGATTGCGCGCGACAGGAAAATGCCCAGAATGAGCGCAATGGCAAAGCCGAGGACAATCATGGCCACCATGGTATTCTGCGCTTTTGTGACGGACGAGTCGACAACCGTGCCGAGATGCTTGATATGATCATGGGCTTTGGCCCTGATTTCCGTCAGATTCTTCCTGACATGATGGAGCTTCGTGCCGATCTCGTGGCCCAGAAAACTGACCGCCTCATGCCTGTGGGCCTTTCCCTTCTTGAGGATTTTTTCCAGCTCTTCGGCGGAATGATGAAGCTGCTTGTGTGGCTCTTCAATATCCTTTAAAAGCTCCATGATGCCCGGTATCTGTTTTTCCGCATGGAGCCTGTCATCGCTGTAATACCACTTCCCGAAGCCGCATTTATGCGGATCCTTCTCCGCCTCGATCTGCGTCATGTTTTCATTGCGCTGGAACTCGCCCACCTTCTGCCGCCAGTCCACGTGCGCCAGTTCCTTGGCGATCAGGTCGGCATTGATCGCCTGCGCGTGGGACATCCTTTCCTCCGTATGCACAATTGATGACATCATGAAATATCCGACGCCGCCGGTTACAAGCACGATCAGTGCCACAACCAAAAAACCCCCAACCATCTTCTTCCCCAGATTCAACTTCATATCGTTTCCTTTCCTGTTTTTTGTTGAAAAAACCGTTTCAAGACAAAATCATTTCCTTTCCTTCCACAACCACGCAAAGCCACCCGTCACCGACCGTGAACATATCTTTCTGTGCGTGCGCCGAAAACACCACCCCCCCCCTGCCCGCCGACGGCAGACCGAGCTTGAATGTCTTTTCCGCAACAACATAATAGCGCATCAACCGTCCCCCTATCGTATTTACAAACTCATTCATCGCATCCGAAAGCATGCTTTCCGTGGGATTTTCGTCCGAAAGCCCGAACATCACACGGGTCAGCTCCGAGGCCAGCTTGGGATGCATCAATATCGTTATCATGCCTTTTACCGGGGAGATGGTTTCCAGCCGCGACCAGAGGGCATCGTCCATCCTGACGCCGGCAAACGCGCCGTCCGAATCCCTGTTGGCTTCCAGAAAAGCCATGTTCTCAAAAGTCTCGCCAACGGCTTTTTCGACGGCTTGATGCAGCTTTTCTACAACAACTGCTTCAACGTTTTGTACTTCCTCTTTGACGGCTCCGCCCTTGACAGTTCCATCTGACAGGAGCAATTCGATTGCCGCGGTGATAATCGCGGGCGAAACCGGTTTTCCGAGCACCCTGTAGGCGCCAAGCCCGACGAGCTCCGCCTCCTTGGCGGGGTTGTGCGCGCTGGTTACAACAATCACCGGGATATGTTTTAATTTTTGAGAGGCCTTCACTTCCCTTAAAAGCTCGACCCCGTCCATGTCAGGCATGTTGAGATCCGTGAAAATAACATCAACCGCTGCGTCCGCAAGCGCCTTCATGGCCTCAACGCCATTGGGCACCTCTATGAATTCGGCACCCTGGATACCCGAGATCTCAAGGCACCGGCGCGTGAACATCCTCGCCGTTCCGGAATCATCCGCTATCATCACCTTTTTCATCCGCCGCCCCCGTCCTTATTGCTGACAAAACCTTCCCTTACCCGCTCAAAATCAAGCCCCGTGGCAAACACTATGGATTCGATCTGCTTGCGGTTTATTTTTACATATTCTTTATATAATGGATCAAGGACATACCGGAACGAATCCACGCCGGTTCCGTGTCCCGCCATCATCGCGACCACGTCCGCGAGATGCACGACATATGCCATCACCCGTTCATTTTCCCCGGCCCGCGACGGCTCGTGATGATTCTGAAGAAGCGACACAAGCTGCGCCGGCAGGTTCCAGCGCACAGCCACGGCAGCGCCGATTTCGCAGTGGTCCGTGCCAAGCAGCTGGCGCTCGAATTTCACGAAATCCGCCCGGTTCCCACAGGGTTTTTCTTCGAGGCCATCGCGTTTTCTGTTCCAGTCGATTTTTTGCTGCAAAAAACCGGATATGACCACCTTGCCGATATCGTGGATGAGACCGGCGGTAAAAGCCTCTCCCGGCTTTACCGGAATAACTGCATATGCGGAAATTTCACGCGCTGCAATCGCGGCGCAGAGGCTGTGTTTCCAGAGCGCCCCGCGGCTGGCGCAATACCCCTCAAGCTCCCTGTCAAATACCGTCAAGCCCGATCCCACTGCAATGCCAAGCACCATCTTGTCGCCGAGATAACCGACCGCACGTTCTACGTCCGTGATCTTTTGTTTCAGGCCGAAGGCGGTCGAATTTACCACCCTGAGCACGCCTGCCGCAAGCACCTCGTCATGCGAAACCACGCGCGCGACCTCATGCGCGCCATGACGTCCGTCATCGATCATCTGCATTAGCTTCACGATACTGTGTGAAAGCGGCGCCATCTGCCTGGCCTTTGCAAGTATCTTTTCCGTCTGTCCTCTCATGCTGCTTCCGGCCATCTCAAATCTCCCTGTCCGGCTTTCCGGGCGTGCTGATCACGACTTTCCCGCCTTCAACATCCACCGATACCGTCCGGCTCAGCACGCCGCCGACATCCTCCGCCACCGCGCCCATTGCGCGCACCCAAAGCGCCTTTTTGATGGCAAGGACATTGCGCTTGCCGATGTTGAACACGTTATTGGGATCGACGATCTGTGCCCCGCCCACCAGTTTAACAATAAGCCCCTTGCCGGTACCTTGATAACCATGCTTTTGCATGGCCTCCACAAGCGCCGGCACGGCGGTATCCGCAAAATGCCCGGGGTTCTCCTTTGCCTTTGCACTGCTGATGCCCGAATCGGGCAGCGCCACATGAGCCATGGACACAGTGCGGGTTTTGGGATCCATGAAAATGACGGCGACACACGATCCGAGGGCATGAGTCCGGATTGATTCCCCGTTTCGACTGGTCGCACCAAGCTCGCCGATGCCGATTACGATGCTGCCTTCGGGCCTTAAGTTCATGGCTCACCGCCCGAAAGAATCCGGAGCACCGCAGGCGCGATTTTGTCGAGCGGCACGAGCCTTTCGACACCGCCCTTCTCCCACGCCACCTTGGGCATGCCGAACACAACACACGTGGCTTCGTCCTGCGCGATCGTGCGCGCGCCCGCATCACGCATTGCCTTGAGACCGTCTCCGCCGTCATGGCCCATTCCGGTCAGCATCACGCCGACTGCATTCTTGCCCGCGTGTCTGGCCACCGACTGCATCATGACCTCCACGGACGGCATGTGACCACAGACAGGTTCCCCCGCCCTGCACTGAACCTTGTAAATCCCGCCGAACCGCGCGACCTCAAGCTGCATGCCGCCCGGCGCGACAAGAATGCGCCCCTGCATCACCCGGTCGCCGTCAGCGGCTTCCTTGACTTCCATCTCGGTGAGGGTGTTGAGACGTTCGGAAAATTTTTGCGTGAATCCCGGCGGCATGTGCTGCACGATCACCACGCCCGGCATCGCCGCCGGAAATCCGGCGATCACCTCCGCGATCGCCTCGGTGCCGCCGGCGGATGCCCCGATGGCAACCACCTTGTCGGTGGATTCGGCAAGGGCGCGGGTGGATTTTTCGTCAAGCGGTCGCGGCCCGGACGCAGGACGTTTATGCTTCCAGAAGCTGACATTCGCGGTCGACGCGATTTTGACTTTTATTGCCAGCTCAAGCAGCATGGCCTGCAGCCCGCGTGCGACATCGGCCTTGGGCTTGGTCACGAAATCAACGGCCCCGGCGGCAAGCGCTTCAAGCGTTATCTGCTTGCCCCGCTCCGTCAGCGCGCTCACCATCACCACCGGCAGGGGGCGCTGGGGCATGAGCTTTTTCAAAAACTCCACGCCGTCCATGCGCGGCATTTCGACATCCAGGGTGAGAACATCCGGCTTGAATTTTGTGATTTTTTCGGCCGCCACATACGGGTCGGACGCCGTCCCGACGACCTCAATATCCGCATCCCTGGACAGCCCCTGCGAGAGGATCTCTCTCACAAGCGCGGAGTCGTCTATTATGAGCACCTTGAGTTTGCGTCCCATGGCCGTCACGCCTTCTTCCTGTAAACAGCCGGACACACGTATTCGAACTCCGTTGCCTCGTGCAGCAACGACTCCGAATGGCCGATGAAAAGATATCCGCCCGGTTCAAGATGCTTTGCGTACCTGCGGACCAGCGCAAGCTTTGTCGGAGAATCAAAATAGATCATCACATTGCGGCAGAATATCACCTGGAACGGTTTTTTGAACGGAAACACGGCGTTCATGAGATTGAGGCTCCTGAACGTGACTTCCTTTTTTACCGTAGGGCAGACCTCGCAGCCGCCGTCACCGGACGGCTTGAAGTACTTCGCCCTGATAGGCGGCGGCACCTTGTCCACCTGGTCGCGCTCGTACACACCGCGTTTTGCCATGGCGAGCACCTTTGCAGATATGTCCGTTGCAAGCACTCCGGCGTTCCAGCCGGCATATCCGCTTCCGAGCGCTTCCATCATGAGCATGACAAGCGCGTATGGTTCTTCGCCGCTGGAGCAGCCCGCGCACCACACCCTGATGTCGCGCACGCCGCGCGACGCCTGCCTGTCCGTGATTTCCGGAAGCACCGTTTTGCTGAAAAACCCGAAATGATCGCTCTCCCGGAAAAAATACGTATGATTTGTCGTGATGCGGTTCACCAGCTCGACAAGCTCGTGATCGGTTTTATCCGCCCGGACTTTGCGTATGTATTCTGAAAAGGTTTTAATGCTGTTTTTTTTAAGAAACCCCTGGAGCCGCCCTTGAACAAGTATTTTTTTCTGGTCGGGAAGCTTGATGCCGAATTTATCATGCACCAGCGCGGAAATCTCCCGGAACTCCGAATCCTTGAGCTCCGGCATGCGGCCAAGCAGGTCGGCATCCTTTGATTCATCAGCCATGTCCGCCGCCCTCCTGCCGTGCACCCCAGACCACCAGTTTTTCAAGATCGAGTATTATCTTGACCGCATCCCCGATGCGTCCCATCGCCTTGATGTATTTCAAGCCTGCCCTTCGATCCGAGAGCGGGGCCGCCGACACACCCTCCGCCGGAATCCCGACAACATCATCCACCGCATCGACAACAAGGCCAATGTCCATTCCATCCGTATTGACGACAATCACGCATGTCCTATCGTCCACAGTGCGCTCCTCAAGACCGAACCTGACCCGCGCGCAAATCACCGGAATCACCCTGCCGCGCAGATTCATCACGCCCTTTACAAAAGGCGGCGCGCCGGGAACCTCCGCGATCATCTGCAGTCCCACTATCTCGATCACGCTTGAAATCGGAATCGCGTAGTTTTCGGCGCCCACCATAAAGGTGAGATACCTGTCTTTAAGCGTATCTTCGCCGTCTTCCCCGAATTCGACTTCAGGAATGGGCGGCTGTCCGGTCGGTTCCATACATCCTTTCGTCGGTCACACCATCCAACTGCGGCTTGCCAGCCTCGTCGCCAAGATTGAACTGACTCACCGACTGCTGCAGCTCCTCGGCCTGCTGGGCAAGCTGCTCGGACGATGACGCGGTTTCCTCGGCGGTGGCGGTGTTTTTCTGCGTAACCTGGTCTATTTGCGAAATGGCCGCTGTTATCTGCGTAATCGCGTTGGCCTGTTCGTTGCTGGCCACGGCGATCTCGGCAATGAGATCGGACATCTTGACGATCTCCTGCAGTATTTCATTGAACGACTGCGAACTCTTCGCGGCGATATCGAGTCCATGTTCCACTCCCTTTACGGACGATTCAATCAGCTCTGCCGTCTCCCTTGCCGCCTTGGCGCTCCGGCTTGCAAGGTTGCGCACCTCGTCGGCCACGACCGCAAAGCCCTTGCCGTGCTTGCCGGCGCGCGCAGCTTCGACCGCGGCGTTGAGGGCGAGAAGATTGGTCTGGAACGCGATGTCGTCAATCACCTTGATGATCTTCGCGATCTGCTGGCTGGACGAATTGATCTCCGTCATGGCCTTAACGGTGGTCTCCATCTGCTCCCTGCCTTTTTCAGCGGCTCCCCGGGCGGACGCGGACAGGTTGTTTGCCTTTCCGGCGTTCTCGGCGTTGGTCTTGGTCTGCGCACCGATCTGGGTCATCGAGCTGGAGATCTCCTCAAGCGAGCTGGCCTGCTCGGTCGCCCCGCGCGCGAGTTCCTGGCTTGCCGAGCTGACCTGGCCGGTGGCCGCCGAGACCTGCGTGGCGCCCTCTTTTATGGAACGCATCGTACTTCGGAGATTTCCGACCATTTCCTTGATCGAATTGTTGAGCACATCACGCTCAGAGCGCGGCACGGGATTCTGGCTCAAATCACGCTGGCTCATATGATTCATGATTTTTGCGATTTCCTGCACATACCCGATGGTCTTCCTGAAACTTTCCGCAAGAGCGCCGACTTCGTCGCGCGCGGAATATTCGATTTTGTGATCTATTTCACCCCTCGATATCCCGTCAGCCACAAGGCTCATGGTCTTTACGGGGCGGGCAATTGACATTGAAATCAGTATCCCGAGAATGATGGCAAGTATCACGCCAACAATAATCACCGTCGACATCGTGAATTTCGAGCCCGAAGCCGCGTTATGTATTTCATTGTCCACCAATGCCATGTAGTCATCGAGGATTTTTCTGATTCCGGCAAACCCGTCCTGGACCTCCTTCAGGGCAACACCGACGTTACTGTCAAGATATGCCGCAGCCCCCTTGCGATCGCCTCCGGCAAGATGCTTGTCAATCTGCACGGCACCGGCATGAATCCGGTGATGAGGCTCCTCGATTTTTTTCAATAACAGCGCAAGCTCCGGTATTTTTGCTTCAGTTTTCTTCCTGCCCTCGCCGTAAAGCCATTTACCGAGCGCGCACTTGTGATCGTCCTTTTGTACGTCCACCACCTTTATATCGGCATTTCTCTGGAACTCGCCCAGCTTTGCGCGCCATTTGAGATGATCGATCTCGCGCAGCAGCAGTTCCTGCACCAGATCGTCCGAATATTTGACATCCATTGACGTCCTGATCATGCCGTTTATGCCGCGGTATCCGAACAGCCCGACAAGGAGCATCATGAATGCGCCAAGGCAGAACGCCCCCGTTATCCTGATCCCCAGTTTAATGTTTTTCATTTTTCACCATGGCTTCCCTCGATTTAAGCAATGCCGCGACCACTGCCGGCACATCAAGAATCAGACTGATCTCGCCATCACCAAGTATCGTGCATCCCGACACCCCGCTGACGTTCCCGAAATATCCTGACAATCCTTTTATAACCGTTTCCTGCTGGCCGATGATCTCGTCGGCAAATACGGCAACAGGCTTGCCGTCGGCTTCGACCACGATGATTATGCCTTCTTCGATCTTATCGAGAGCCGCTTTTTTCTTGAAAAGCGCGTGAAGCCTTACGACCGGAACAAGCTCTTCGCGCACCCGGACGACTTCCTGCCCGTCCGGAGTGACCGTTATCTGGCGCTCCGAGGCCTTGAACGACTCGCGCACGGTGAGCATCGGTATCGTGTACTTGGACCGCCCGACCCGGATCAACATACCCGCGATGATCGCGAGCGTGAGCGGAATGCGGAGAATGACCGTCGTACCCTGCCCGGCCCGGCTCCTAAGATCGATGCGCCCCTTCATCTTTTCCATGTTCTTCTTGACCACGTCCATGCCGACTCCGCGGCCCGATACGTCTGTTACCTTGTCCGCGGTTGAAAACCCCGGCTCAAAAATCAGGCTGAATATCTTCTCGTCACTCAGTGCCGGACCGTCGCCTTGTATGAGTCCTTGTTCGATGCCCTTTTTGAGTATCTTGTCGCGGTTGAGACCGCGGCCGTCGTCACGGATCAAGATCCACACTTCGCCGCTTTCGTGTTTGGCTTCGATCGTAAGGGTGCCCGTCTCAGGTTTTCCGGCGGCGCGCCGTTCCTCCGGAAGCTCCAGACCGTGATCAAGCGAGTTGCGCACGATGTGCACAAGCGGATCGCCGATCAGTTCTATCACCGTCTTGTCAACCTCGGTCTCCTCTCCCACAAGTTCAAGCTTGACCTGTTTGCCGGTCTTGGCCGAAAGATCATGCACAAGCCGGGTCATCTTGCGGAACGTCGACGAAAGCGGGATCATCCTCACCGACATCGAAACGTCCTGGAGGTCGGCCGTGATCCTTCTTAGCTGATGCACGGCGCGGTCAAAACGCTCGTCGTCAAGCTGCGCGATCGCCGGACAGCGCGTGACCATGGACTCGGCGATTACAAGTTCTCCGACAAGATTTATAAGCACATCAAGCTTGTCGAGATTGACGCGGATCTCTTTTTGCGCAAGCACCGGCGCGGCTGTTTTCGCGGGCCCCTGCGGAGCGGGAGCAGCAGGCATTGCCAGTGCGGAAGCGGCGGGCTTTGCTACGCCGAGCATGCTGCCCACGAGTTCGATCATCAAACCGGCATCCGGCAACGTGCCGGTGCCGCCTTTTGCAAGATCCTCGACACCGCCGCGGAGCATGTCAAGCGTGCCGAGCAATACCTTTACGGTGTTTGCATTTGCCGGCAGAAGTCCGTCCTTGATCCGCTCAAGCACCTCTTCCATCTTGTGACTGAGGCGTTCAAGATCGGCCAGCCCCATGAATCCGCAATTACCCTTGAAGCTGTGAACCGATCTGAAGGCATCGCGCACTTTTTCCGAGGACATTCCGGGTTTTTTTTCCATCTCCAGAAGTATCTGCTCCGCCGTTTCGAGCATCTCCTGCGCCTCGGTCGCAAAGCGCGATTTCATCTCCGCCGTGATTTCAATCTGCATGTCCGGCGCCGGGGGTGGCAAAACCGGAGCGACGACTCCCGCCGACGGGGCCTTCCCTCCCAATGCATCAATGGCGGCCATAAGCTCCGCCTTAAGGGCGGCGGCACTGGCGGCCATTGCCTCATCAATCTGATACTGCTCGATGCTGTCAAAGGACTCGCGCAGAAAATCAATCACCTTCAGAAGGATATTCGTCTGCTCGGACCTGAGTTCCGCCTTTCCCTGCCTGAACACATCCAGAAGCGTTTCGGCGCTGTGGGTTACAGTCGAAACATTCATGAATCCGAAAGATGACGACGCCCCCTTGAGCGAATGAAACAGCCTGAACACGGCATTCACGGTTTCAACGTCCACCCCAGCGCCGGGCGCGTTTTTCTCCTGCAGCTCAATAAGCCTTGGTTCGCTCTCGTCGATCATTGCGCGCGCCTCGGAAAGAAACGACTGCAGGATTTCGATCATTTCCTGGTCAACCATGCGCGTCCCTATTGATCCTTTTGAATGGATTCCAGTTCATCCATCTCCCGCTGGTGCAGGAGTTTTTCGACATCAAGCAAGATCTTGACCTCGTCGCCGACGCGGGCCATTCCACGGACGAATTTGCTCGCGCCCCCCCGGTCGGCAAGCGGCGGCGAGGAAATCCTTTCCACCGGGATGTCCACCACCTCGTTGACATGGTCGACCACAAAACCGACGTTCCTGCTGGCGATGTTGCTAACGATCACGCAGGTACGGTCGTCATACTCCTTCTTTTCGATATGGAATCTCGCCCTGACATCAATCACCGGAATCACGTTGCCGCGCAGGTTTATCACGCCTTTTACAAACCCCGGCATGTCCGGCACCGCCGTGATCTTCTGCGCGTTTATTATCTCGGTGATGAAGGCGATGTCGATTCCGTAATCCTCCTTGCCGACGCGGAAGGTGAGAAAACGGTTTTTCTGCGTATCATCTTCTTCGTCTTCGTCCTTGAAATTCTCAAAAACATCCAGGAGGAAACTGAATGCCCTGCCATGAACCGGCAGGGTCCTGCTCCCGGCGGCTTTTTGTTTGACCAGCTCCCATACCTTGTCGTCGCCGGTAACATCAAAAATAAAATCCACCTCGACTGAGGCAAACGCTGTTTCCGGGTCGGCATGGGTTTTGATGTTTTTCTTGCGCGCAAGCACCAGCGCGGGCGCGGCGAGATTGCGGTCGCAGACGTATTCGAGTTTTGCGACCGGACTGCGCAAGAGCAGCTCAAGGATCTCCAGCCCGCCCCTGCCCGCGCCCACCAGACCGACCTTGAATGATTTTTCCGTCATTGCCGCCCCCGCCGTTCACTGCAAAAATTACAACTTTATGAATGTAAGTAATAGGCTATCATGATACTAGGCATTGGCAATCCCAAAAAAAAAAGCCCGGGAATTGTCACGGAATCTACAAAACCAGCATCGCGTCGCCGTAGCTGTAGAACCGGTAGTGCTCCGCAACAGCTTCCTTGTAAGCCCGCATAACCATGTCGCGTCCGGCAAACGCGCAAAGAAGCATGAGGAGTGTCGAGCCCGGCAGATGAAAGTTGGTAATCATTGCGCCGACTACGCCGAATTCATGCGCGCCGGGACGGATAAAAATATCCGTGCAACGCGCCCCGGCACTGACGCAACCTGCTGTGCGATCATATGCGCTTTCCAGCGCGCGGACGGACGTTGTGCCGACCGCCACAATCCGGCGCCCCTTCTCCATTGCATCATTAATGCACAGTGCCACGCTGGCGCTGACCCGGAAGCGTTCCTCATGCATCACGTGGTTGCGGATATCCGCGGACTTCACGGGCCTGAAAGTCCCGAGCCCGACGTCAAGCGTGATTTCCTCCCAGCCGATCCCGCGCGCCCGAAGCGCGGCAAGAAGCTCCGGGGTGAAATGAAATCCCGCCGTGGGCGCCGCCGCCGACGCGCCGACGCTCGCATAAACGGTCTGGTAGGCGGCGATATCCGAATCGTCGGCCGGGCGCACGATATAGGGCGGCAGCGGCATTTCGCCCGCACCGGCATCCACGGGATCGCGGTCAAACCGGACCTCCACCGTGCCGCTTGCGCTGCCGGATGCGCCGCGCACGATTGTTCCGCGCACGCCGCGCCCGTCAGAAGCGGGAATTTCAAACATCACACCCGGCTTGTGTTTTGCGCTTGCATGAAAAGCGCCCTCCCAGCTGAGCTCTCCGAGCTGCCTGAGCATCAGGAACTCGACCTTTCCGCCCGGCGCGGCGTTTTCAAGCACCCTCCGTCCGCGCAGTCTCGCGCGCATCACGCGCGAATTGTTGGCCGCCAGCACATCCGAATTCTTCAAATATTTTCCGATATCCCTGAACACGCCGTGCCCGATGCTTCCGCTTGCGCGGTCCAGCACCAAAAGCCGTGACGAGTCGCGCGGGCATGCGGGCCGCTGCGCGATCAGCTCCGGCGGCAGTTCGTACATGTATGATTGCAATGAATGCAGGTCTGTTTCCGTCACCATGCCTTGCGCAGCATGGCATCAGGATAATAATGTTTCAAGATGTCCTGCATGGCAAATCCCCGCTCGCCCATGGTCTTGGCGCCCCACTGGCACATGCCCACGCCGTGCCCGTTTCCACGGCCGTCAAAACGCCAGGCGCCAAAGCCCCCCCGGACGCGCGAGCGCGAAACCGAAAAAGCGGTGCTCCTGATTTTTTGCGGACCCGCCCAGTCCCTCAGGCGGGCGGCCGGAAATCTTATTTCGTGAAGCACTCCGGCATGCGACCAGCTTGTCACCACCGTCGCAACACGTCCGTCAAGCTGCGCTTTTTCCCCGGCATACGGCAGTGCGCGGACGTCCGTCAACTTTCCGGTCCGGATGATCTTCCGCCAGGACGCGGGCCAGAAGAGCGTGCCGCCAGCTCCGCCGTCCGAACGTAAAAGCGCGTCACGGACGTCGTCCGCCGCAAGTTCCGCGGACCATTTGATTCTCGGCGAGGCGCCACAAAACGGACACTTTACGGAACGTTTGAAACCGCTCTCGCACATGCCCCAGACTTTTTCGGGAAGCTCCGTGCGGCCGCCGCAAGTGGAGTGATAAAACGCCTTGATCGGGATTTTTCCGCCGTCCGGGGCCACAAGAACCAGCCCCTTTGTTTTCAGAACGCTTTGCGACGCCCTTGAATCCTCCTTGATCGAGCCGTCGTAAACCTGGTCGCTCACGCTTGCATCCACGTCATATGTTGAAGAAGGATTGCGCCGCATCCGGATCATCTGATGTACCGCATACGTGCGGGCCGCGACAACCTGCGCGGCCACCGCCGGTGCCGGCCAGCTTGAAGAAAATTCGGCGTTTACAAGGCCATCAAGATATTTTTCGATATCCAATTCGTTGACCGCCTCGCAAAACGATCCAAGAGTGCGGACGGTGATGGACTGCCGGTACGGACGCCCGCGGAAAAAAAGAAATCCGGCGGGTGTTTCGATCCGGACCGGCTCGACAAGATCAATCGCATCGGTGGATGCCGTAGCACCGGGGACATCGGTTCTAACGGCACGAACGCGGCCGCCCTGGCATCTGAGTTCCCACTCGCTTCTGCGGTCTGCGCGAACCGGCTCGCCGCCGCCACCGGCATACAGGCGCAGGTCAAAGCCCCGGATGGCGACTTTGGGTGCGGCTTCGGCAAGACGCACGCGTATAATCCGGTCGCGCGTGATGCGTTCAAGGATTTCCTGCGGCTTTGGTATGGACGCAAAAACACCCGTCAGCGGCAATAGCGCCAGAGAAAATATAATCGTTGAATAGCCCATCCGGCTCCCCCTCCAGCGGACACCTTTTTTATTTTATAAACGGCCTCAGAAGCTCCATCGGCAACGGCACGATGATGGTCGAGCTGTGCTCGTTGGACATCTCGCGGATGGTTTGCAGATAGCGGAGCTGGAGCGAAATCGGGCTTGCCGCCATGACGTCCGCGGCACCGGCAAGCTTTTCGGAAGCCTGCATTTCGCCTTCTGCGGCAATGATTTTTGCACGCCGTTCGCGCTCGGCCTCGGCCTGCTTGGCCATGGCGCGCTGCATTTCGACCGGAAGATCGATCTGTTTTACCTCGACGTTCGATACTTTTACGCCCCAAGGCTCGGTCTGCGTATCCAAAATGGTCTGCAACCGGTGATTGATGCTATCGCGGGACGACAAAAGCTCGTCAAGCTCGACCTGACCGAGCACGGACCTGAGCGTTGTCTGCGCAAGCTTTGAAGTGGCAAGCAAATAGTTTTCGACCTCGACCACGGCGCGATTGGGCTCGATTACGCGAAAATAAACCACGGCATTGACCTTGATTGTGACGTTGTCCTTGCAGATCACATCTTGTGGAGGCACATCCATCGTGACCGTGCGCATATCAACACGCATCATGCGGTCGACAATGGGAATGAGCACAATAAGCCCGGGCCCCTTCGCCCCGATGATGCGGCCCAGCCTGAAAATCACGCCGCGCTCGTACTCGTTGAGCACCTTGATGCTCATCACCAGAAAAATGCCAACCAGGAAAACCAGGAACAAAAAACTTCCGGAAACAAGTTGCATCGTACACTCTCCTTTTTATGCTTTTATGTTTTTATACTGAATCTGTTAACCTTGACTTCGCGGCTTTACAACAGCTTTCATGCCTTTGGTGGAAACGACCTCGACCACATCACCGGGCTTGAGCGCGTTCTGGAGCGCATCGCCGCACTCGAAATCCCAGGTTTCACCGCGAATAAGCGCCTTTCCGGTGCAGCCACCGGCATCGACTGTCTCAACCAATCCCGCGTACCCCGCAAGCCCGAGTTCTCCGCCGCCGCCCATGGTCGCGCGCGCCGCCAGCGAGAGTTTTCGTATGCGCGCCGCCGCAACGGCGATCACAAGCGTGCCGCCGCCAAGAGCCAGCGCGGTCGGAACCAGCACCATGGTGCTGATGCGCATGTCAGTCTCGGCGGGATCAAGCACCCAAAGCAGGCCGAGCACGAACGAAAGCGTGCCCCCGGCGGCCAGCGCGCCGTGGGAAACGACAAAAGCCTCGGCAATCAACATCCCGATGCCAAGCACCGTAAGAAGCATTCCGCCCATCCGGATCGGCAGCATCTGAAGCCCTATGAACGCCACCAAAAGCGCGATCGCCCCGAGAATGCCCGGAATGATGACGCCGGCCGTGGTGATTTCGACATATAGGAGGAGCACGCCCGCCGCCATGAGCATGGTCGCGATATTGGGATTGGCAAGAACATGAAGCACCTGCTGCCCCCAAGTCATGGAGGAAGTCACGATCCGCGCGCCGTTGGTGCCAAGCACCCGCTTGCCCAGCTTGCCCATCTGTATTTCGCGGCCGTCGAGTGCTTTGAGCAGCTGCGAGCGGTCGGAGGCGATTATGTCCACGAATTTTTGTTCAAACGCCTCGCTCGCAGTCACGCTTTTACTTTTTGTAACGACTTTTTCGGCCAGCTCGCGGCTCCGGCCCCTAAGCTCCGCCAGTCCGCGCGCAAAAGCCGCGACGTCGTTGACGGCCTTGTCCTTCATCGCGCCCTCGATATCCTTGCCCTGCGAATCAACGGGATGCGCGGCGCCGATATGCGTGCCCGGAGCCATGGCCGCGACATGCGACGCGAGCGCAAGGAGCGCGCCCGCACTCGTGGCGCTCGCCCCTCCCGGCGACACATAGACGACAACCGGCACCTTTGACTCGTCAATCGACTGGGCCATCTTTTTCACGCTCGACACCAGCCCGCCCGGAGTATCGAGTTCGACGATCAGCACGCCCGCCCCGGCGGCCTCGGCCTTGCGGATCGAAGCGGCAAGATAGCTCGCGGTGGCGGGGTCGATGGTGCCGCGGATCTCCGCGATAAAAACCGGTGCGGAAGCCGCCGCCGGCGCGGCGTTTTGCGTGGAGGCGGCATGAATCGCGATTGCGGAAAAGGCCAGGATGGACATTGCTGTCTTTGAAAGTCTTGTCATTAGCGGGATTCTAGATTGAAGAAAAAGATTAATACAGCCTTTTTTCAAAGCCACCGCTCTATATAACCCATGAATCCAGGGGCTTCAAATACCGGTTCAAGCTTTGGCGGGGGCCGGTCAAGCAGATCGTTTGCGCCAAGAGCCACGGCATTTGCAATGAGCGTGATATAGCTGGTGCTCACATGTTCGATGTTGTCACAGGTCTGGTTGATGCAGTTGTTGTAATCTTCGGGCACGCCATCGCCACCGGTCAGATTTTGCGTGATGAGCACGGCCCGCTGGCCCGCATACCAGTACGGAATGTGATCGCTGCCGCCGTCAATACACGACGGCAGGTGCCGGAGCGGAAGTTTTGCGGCGGCGATTGTCTCAAGCAGCCGCGCCGAAAGCAGGTCCGAGCCGTTATAGGGGCTCGCCGGATCATACATGCAGTTGAATATCTGGAAGGCGTTGTCCGCATTTTTGTCATAACCGATCACGTCCATGATCAGGGCGCCGGCAAGCTTGTCAAGTTCGCCGGCCGCGCACAGATGTCCGACATATGCTTTCGACCCCCAGAGGCCCTTCTCCTCGTTGTCGTAAAGCGTGATCCTCAAGGTGTGCGGATGGCTCATGCCGCCAAGCGCGTACGCCACGCCGAGCGCGGCCGCGACGCCGGAGGCATCGTCATCGGCGCCGCTTGATCCCTCGACAGAATCGTAGTGCGCGCCGACGACCAGGATCCGTTCTTCCTGCGCCCGCCGCGCATGGAGCGAACCCTTCTTTTCGCCGATGATATTGATATTTCCCGAATCCTCATGAAGCGAAACCGAAAGCCCCGCGCGCTCAAGCTCCTTCACCAGATACGGACGGACGAGGCCCTTGCCGGTGTCCGTGAATCGCTCCCGGACCGAAACAAGCGTATTCATGGCGCCCTGGATATAGTCACGGGATATTTCCTGCGGCGCGGCCGCAAAAACGCCGGACGGAAAAGCCGCGGCAAAAAGAAACGCTGTTACAGCCGTAATCCGTGTCATGGGAGGGATAATAGGCCCGGAGAAATGCAAAATGCAACCAGCGATCTGGACTTACTATAAGGCTGTTGTACATATGCGGATTGCCAACAACAGATATAATGGTTAGAATTATCGCAAGCAGAGAGGATGCAGAATGGAAAATGAACGGAAATTCCTTCATGACATTTCATCGCCGGCCGGCACAGTGCTTCTGCTGCTCGAATCACTCCAGGATGAACTCCGTGAAAAAAGCGTTTCGGCCGCGGCCGGAATGGAAATGCTCGAAAAAGCGATCGCCACGGTAAGAACCATGCATCAGTTGATCGCAAAGCGACGCGAAATCCTGGTTGCCAATGGAGCCAGAAATGACTGATTCACTGAACCGGACAATCCTGATTGTCGATGACGAAAAGCTGCTCCGTGAGGCGATAGCATACGAATTCAACAAAAGAGGGTTCCGCGCCTTGACCGCCGGCAGCGGCAACGAGGCTTACGGGATCATCGAACGCGAAAAAATCGACGTAGTCCTGACGGACGTCAGGATGCCCGATGGCGACGGAATCGGGCTTCTTTCAAGAATCAAGAAACTGGACGCCGCAATGCCGGTGGTTGTATTCATAACCGCCTTCACTGACATCACGATCGAAGATGCATACAACATGGGGGCTTGTGCCATCATATGCAAACCCTTTGACCGGAAGGAGCTTCAATCGACAGTTGCAAGGGCGATCAGGGTCGCCTCGGGCGCCTGGGATGATTTCCAGGCAACAGAAGATATAAATAGCGCCGGAACAGGCGTCGACCTCTTGCTGGATGATCTGGAATCGTCCATCAATGGGCGCGTCATCGGAATCGGACGCGGCGGAATGTTCGTCACGTCCGACCGGCCGCTGCCGGAAATTCAATCCCGGATTCGGTTCAGGCTGAGATTCAACCACAAGCCTCCGGATGAATTCAATGGAACCGGGGTGGTCAGATGGAGCAGATCCGCCCCCCCTCCCCTGCCATCATCATGCGGAATCGAATTCATCGCCCTGGACAGGAAAACAGCCGAAGCCGTACAAGCCCTGACTGGCCACAGTAAAACCGCAGCCTTCATCCCGAAAGCCTGACCTCGTGGACGCTGCGGAAGCCAAATCATATGACATCGCCCGCCTCACGCTGCGCGGGATGATCGAGTGCGGAAATGAACTCAGGAACTCATGCAAAAATGCGCGCTGTTTTGAAGAAGCGGCCGCTGAAATCGTCTCGTTCCTGTACGAACGCATGGCAAATGCGGAAACTTCGCAGCACTCGTTCGTGCTGGCAAGATTCTACAAGACCTGCCTTTTCAGGGACCTTCCATTCGAGCTGCAGGAATTCGCCGCCAGGCTGGTCGATTCCAAACCCGAAAGTGATTCGCTCAGATGCCTTACGCTGCTTGGCAGCCGGGGCGAAGAACCGGACTGGAACGACATCCGCAAATCCCGCGGGCACCGGGCGATCCCGCTTCCGAGCGACGAATTCGTCGGGCGCCTGCCGATGATCAGCAACCTCATCAACCAGCTTGGAATCGACGTCAAAACCATCATCCATGGCCGAAATGACATCATTCTTGATCACGAGGAAAAGACTTTCGGCGTTTTTCATATTCCGGAAGCCGGGGGAAGCCCGTACATTCCGGCGCAGGACGGCTTCATCAAGCCGTTCGGAATCAGGTCCGTAATAGGATTCGGCGGAATGATTACAGCCAAGGACATGTTCGCAGTAATATTGTTTTCGAAAGACCATATTTCAAAAGCCCGCGCCGACCTGCTTGCACCGCTCGCCCTCAGCATCAAAAACGCACTCATCCCGTTCGCCTATGGACGCCTGTTCAAGAACGGGAACCAGCCGCATGCCGGATATTTCAACGACACGCTCGAAGTGGTCAAACTGCACTCAAAGCTCGCAACGACCGAGCAACTGCTCTGCACCAGCGAACGGATAGCACTTGAACAGTTCGAAAAGCTCGAAACCAACCTCAATAAACTGAAAAGCGCGGAAGAAACCCTGGTCCAGTGCGACAAGTTCGCGGCGCTCGGGGAGATGGCCGGCGGCATCGCGCATGAGATCAACAACCCCGTTTCGATCATCCATACGCTGTCGGGTCAGATATCGGAGGCGCTGGCATCATCGCCCGCCGATATTGAATTTGCAAAAAGCAGGATCGCCGACATCGAAAACCAGTCCCTGAGGATAAGCAGGATCATTTCGGGGCTCCGCAGCTTTTCACGCGACGCGAGCGGGGACAGGTTTGTCAAGGCCGGGCTTGACGCCATCATCAATGAAACCCTCTCTCTTTGCTCATCAAGATTCAAACACAACAAGGTTGAAACAAGATATTCCGCTTGCAATGAACAGGTGAAAATAGAATGCAGACCGTCAGAAATCATCCAGGTTTTGCTTAATCTGCTGAACAACGCATTTGACGCGGTGGTCGCCACGGAAGGCGGATGGATTGACATATCTGTTGCGCCCGGAATGAATAAAGTGGTGATTTCAATATCCGACAGCGGAAACGGCATTCCGGAGCAGGTGGTCGGCCGGATATTCCAGCCTTTTTTCACCACCAAACCGGTAGGAAAAGGGACCGGCCTCGGACTCAGCATCTCAAAAGGCATTGTTGAAACCCACGGCGGGACCATATCTTTGGACAGGAAATGCCTGAATACCAAATTTGACATTTCCCTACCATTCAAACAGCCGGGGTCGTGATATAATGACAGACATGCAATGCTGCTGGCAGTTCCAGAAATGCGGTTGCGAAGAGGGCGGATCAAATTCGCATGTCAAGGGGCCGTGTCCCGCCGCCATGGAAAAAAGATTGAACGGCACCAACCGCGGCAAAAACGCGGGGCGCTCGTGCTGGGTGATGGACAAGACCTTCCACGGCAACGAAGACAAGGCTTACTACCAGAAGCTCGGCGGCTGCTTCAAATGCCCGCACATGTCGTCCGTGCGGACCGGAGAGGGCGACCGGTTCAACTTCGGCCTTGATGTCCTGCTGGCCGACCTTGACCCCAAGATGCTTTCGGTCGCCATGGTAATGTATCATGAGCTGATGATGGTCTACAACGACCTCACTCAGACAAAGCAGCAGCTCATACAAGCCGAGAAAACAAATGCGCTTGGAAAAATGGCCGGGAGCATGGCGCATGAATTCAATACGCCGCTCGGTTCGCTGCTCCTGAACATCGGAATGCTGAACCAGGCGATGGAAGCGGGCAATGCCGGAATGATGAAAAAAATCACCACATCCATGGAAGGCATCGCAAAACACCTCCGCGGGATCGTGACCAATTTCAGGAGCTTCACGAGAAGCGGCATCCACGAACCGATGAGACCGGAAAAACTGGGCGGGATTTTTGACAACACCCGCGCCCTCGTCGGCCAGCTCGCCAGTGATTCCGGCATAACGCTCGAATTCAAACTGCAGGAGGATGTCGAGATCCGCTGCCGCTCGGTCGAAATCGTCCAGGTGCTGATCAATCTGATCCAGAACGCCATCGAGGCGGTCAAGGGAGGCGGCAACCCGAGAATAGAGATCAAGGGCTCCAAAGCCGCCGGTCACGCCATGATCGAGGTTTGCGACAACGGCAGGGAAATCCCGCGCGGAATCAAGGAACAGATGATGCAGCCTTTTTTCACCACCAAGGACAAGGAGCGGGGCACCGGCCTTGGTCTGACCGTATGCAAGAACATCGCCGAAAACCATCAAGGCAGCTTCATGATCGACATGGAATCAAGCCATACACGTTTCATCCTCAAACTGCCGCTTGACGGCGGCAATACCGGCGACAGGAGCCAAAAATGACACAAGCCAGGATTCTCGTGGTTGACGACGACTTGAACATGCGCGAAACGCTCGCAATGATGCTCGAAATGGCGGGCTTCAACGCTGCAAAAGCCGAGGACGGCCTGGCCGCCCGGGAGCTGATGCAATCCGGGGACTTCGACCTGGTCATATCGGACATCAAGATGCCGAGGATGAACGGGATCGAGCTTTTTACCTGGAACAAGCAGAACAAGAACATACCGACCATCCTGATAACCGGATTCGCGGACATCATCGAAACCAAGGAGGCCTTCGAGATGGGGGTTCTTGAATTCCTGGCCAAGCCGTTTGACAACGAGGAGATTATGTCAGCCGTAATGAAAACCCTGGAAACGAAAAAGGCCTAGCCTTCATTACTTTCAAATCCTCTTTTCATGTAATTTCGGCAACTCGACAACAAACCTGGTGTTTTTGAATCCGGCATCCAGGTACAGTTTTCCGCCATGATTCTCAATGATTTTTCTCGAAATACTCAAACCCAATCCCGTACCTTTTCCCGCCGCCTTGGTCGTATAAAACGGTCTGAACAGCCTCTCGGCGGTTTCAGGAGGAATCCCCCTGCCACTGTCTGAAACCGAGATTTCCACCCGGTCAACGCGGTCCTTGACTGAAATTCCTATCCAGCGCTCCTCGCTGCTTTCAACTGCATCGCGGGCATTATTGACGAGGTTCAACAGCACCTGGGAAATTTCGCTCAGGCGGCATTCAATGGAAAAATCCGGAGAACCGTTTTCCAGGATCAATTTGATGCCATGATGTTTCAAGCTCTCGGCGCATAAAGACAGTGTACTTTCCAGCACTGTTTGAATGCTTGTGACGGAAAAGGGGTCTGCGCTTCCGTCCCTTGAGTATGCGCGCAAACCAGTGATGATTCGAGCAATGCGAAAGGAGGTCGACTCAATGGACAGGGCCATTTCCTTCAACACGGGGTTTTCAATTCTTTCCTCATCAAGCAGCTCCTTCAACTGGCCGGACAGTGTGCTGATTATCGCCAAAGGGGTGTTGATTTCATGCGCAATTCCTGCGGCCATCTCCCCGAGGGCCGTAAGTTTTGCCGTTTGAACGAGCTGTTGCTGCGTACTTTGCAGTTTTCTCAGGAGATTCGAATCCCGCTCGTCTTTTGCCGACAGGACAACCCCCTCTATGGCACCACTGTCGGCCATCAACGGACGACCCGAAATCAAAACTGGAACAAGTTCACCCTGTTTGTTGACAAAACCCGCAGCATTCTCCTTTATTTCTGGTTTTTCCCCCAATGAGGCAATGGCATTGAAAATGCCGGAATCCGGCCCGATCAACGCATCAAAAGGCTTCCCGATCAGCTCGGTCTCCTCAAACCCGAGAATATCCAGCACCTTGCGGTTGACGCGACATATCCGGGCATCGCCATCGAGAACAATCAGCATTTCCGCCAGGGATTCAATGACGTTGCTGGCAAAATATCTTTCCTTCTCCACGGCATCATCAAAAACAACCGCGAGCTCTTCAATCATTGCGTTGACGAGATAGATCAGAACGTCCAGCTGTGTCCTGTCCTCTTTTCTTGCCAGCCGGACGCTGAAATCCTTTTGAGCAAGAGCCATGAAGACGCTGGTCAATTGTTCGACAAACCCCTCGAACTCCGCCATTGCGGCCAACCGCTGTTCGGAAGACCTGCGCACGGAAATGTCCCGGCACAAAATCAATATCAGCACACTCTTTTCATGCGCAGCAACTGTGGCGGCTATCTCTACCGGCACAATGCTCTTGTCTTCGTGGATATAATCGATTTCAAGATTCCGGATAAAGCCCTCTCTGGCGCATTTTTTTACGGCCGCCGCATTCTTCTCGACTTCATAGGGGGCGATCCATTCGATAACGCTTCTTCCACGGATTTCGTCCAGGTTCCTGTGGCCTGTCAGTCTGACATATTCGCGATTGGCATCCACCACCCTGCCGTCCGCGTCAATGGCCACATAGCCCATGCCGGTGGCTTCAACAACCAGTCTGTAAAGCTGTTCTGACACCACCGGGACAATCATGATTTTGCTTCTTCAAAAGCGTGGCCGTTTTTTTGATTCATCTCCCGGCACCAGGCCAGGGCTACTTCAAAAGAGGCTGTCATTTTCATCGCGACTGATGGCTTGTTTATGCCCAGGAAAAACGATCCTATGGCCCTGGTGAGACTGGTGCCCCCGAGAAGAGCCACGCAGTTGTGTGTTTGCGTTCTTGCCTTGGCATAAACCCTGCGGGCACCGCCATCCATCGACAGCATGCGGTCCGCATAAACAAGAAGTGCACCACTGCGCCCCCTGCTGATAATCACCTCATCAACAAACTCCAGAGTCAGCCTTGCGGTGTTTTCTGTCTCCTTGTGATTCTCCGGCGGAATCAGGGCATAAATGTCAGGCTCGATTTCATGTATTTCATACCCCGCGGGCGATTTGCCCAGGAACCTCCAGCTGTTTGTATCAATTTCATTCATCTACAAAAGTATCGTTTTCCATGCGGTTTTTGTCCAGTGAAACAGAAACAATGGACATAACCCGACTTCTCGACCTAAACTCTGATCAATGCCACGCGCCAGGACCATGTTTTTGCCGGTATTTGTCTTGTCCGCCCTTTCCTGCGCTGCATCTCATTTTTGCGCCGCCGCAGCCGTTCAAATCGCGCAGGGCCCCTCGCGGGTACCGGCCTACGGAAAGTTTGAAGCAATCATTGATACGGACGCACGCCATAAAAATCCGTATGACTATGACGACATAAGCATTCAAGGCGTTTTTACGGCGCCATCCGGCAGAACCATTATAGCGGATGCGTTTTACTTCCAGGATTTCCTGCGGCGCCCCGGCCCGCCCGATGCGCCGGAGGGCCGTGAAATCCTCGTCCCTGCGGGCCAGGCGCACTGGCGCGTGCGCTTCACCCCGCGCGAAACCGGAACCTACCGGTACCGCATCACCATACGAAACAGCGACGGCGGATACACCAGCCCTGAATATAATTTTTCCGCAGAGGCAGCCGTCCCCGCGCCCCACGGCTTCATCCGCCGGAGCGCCACAAGCCCGCATCATTTTGAATACGAAAGCGGCGCGGCATATTTTCCGGTCGGTCAAAACCTCTGCTGGTCGCGTAATCTTCCCGAAAGCGTGACCGGCCACCACTTCCCGTCAAACGGAACCTATGATTTTGAAAACTGGCTTTCAAAAATGGCACTGCATGAGGCGAATTTCGCGCGCGTCTGGCTCGGGCCCTTCAACGAACTCACGCTGGAGCGCCGACAGGAACCGGGACGGAGCGACACGGGCCTCAGGCGTTACGACCAGGAGGCCGCATGGCGCATGGATTTCATCCTCGCGCAATCCGCCTCGTACGGCATGAGCCTCATGCTGACGCTCGAATCCTTCAACTCGCTCCGCCGCACGCTCCTGCCCCATGTCTGGAGAAGAAATCCATATACGGCCGCAAACGGCGGAATGCTCCGCCATCCGTGGCGGTTTTTCACGGACAAAAAAGCAAAAAGCGCGTTCAAGAACCGCCTGCGGTACATCATCGCCCGTTACGGCTGGAGCCCGTCGGTTTTTGCCTGGGAACTCATCAACGAGGCGGATCTTGTGGAGGGCTTCTGGCGGCCAAGCGTCAGCAGATGGCACCGCGAGATGAGCGCATTCATCAAGCGCACCGATCCATACGGTCACCTTGTGAGTTCGAGCTATTCGTATCTGGAAGAATATTTTCCGTTTGCCCCGCCGGGCGGAATTGATTTTGTGCAAACCCATGCCTATGGAGGACGGGACATGGCCGCAAAAATCGTGCGGCTCGGCAGGCGCAAGGCCGGGTGGATGAAAAAAAAGCAAAGCATCATGCCGCATGTTGTTTCCGAGTTCGGTGTCTCGCTCAGGGACAACAGCCCGGACACGAACGCCGACGCCCACGGCCTTCACATCCATAACGCGCTTTGGTCATCGGTGTTCACCCTGGGCGGAGGCGCCGCGATGACGTGGTGGTGGTACAATTACATCGACCCGATGGACCTGTATTTCCATTTCGCGCCGGTTTCAAAATTCACGCGCACGGTGGAATGGAACCGTTACCGCTGGAAAGCCGCCCGATTGCACGCTTCCCATGGCCGCATCCGCGCGCTCGGCATGACAGGCGAACCCGGTATGCCGGGTTCGCGTCCGGACGGCCGACAAATTGCGCTCGTCTGGCTTCAAAACAAGGATCACACCTGGCACCGCACGGCGAAGCTCCGCAAATATCCCCGGCCCGTTAAAAACGCCGTGATATCCCTCCGCGGCCTGCGTGATGGAACATACGAGGCGAGATGGATCGACACCTGGTCGGGCGAAACCCTGAAAACCACATCCGCCGTCTGCAAAGGCGGCCTGGTCAGGCTGAAGGTCGACAGGCTTTCAAACGACGTCGCGGTTGCCATAAAAAGCAGAATTTAAAAAAAATCAACCGGCGCCGCCCAACAAATTTTTTAAAATTCTCACTGCACAATTCCTCACCGTAAAATAACCGCTTATAGCAAATGTGAGCAATGATCACCCCAACATGTAAATTGCATTCAAATCTACTCATGAAATTCAGAAACGTTCAGAGTGTTTTTACAAAAGCAATCCCGACGACCACGCTTGACATGTCTTTCAACAATTATAATGTACTTGTCCAAGTGAGATCACGAAGCAATTCAAGGTCAAGAAGGCTTATAATAATGCAGCTTTTACGTGTATTGAGAAAATTTTCCAATCACATGCAGGTAAAAGAACTTCGAATAGTAAGAAACGACAGCACCTTGTCCACTACTCTTATGGATATGGCACGATGTCCATATTCGGTCCGGATACAAGACACAGAGACCGAAAAGCAACTGAACGGATTTGAGATAAAAATGAAACGCACAAGGCTTGGATTGACTCAATCCCAGGCAGCATACGCTTTCGGAATAAGTCGCGAACACCTTAGCAGGATCGAAAATGGAAAACGCACTCCTTCCAAGGTGCTGCAAAGAATGATTGTGGCCCTTATTGATCTCGATTCTCATCAAAAATTTCGTAATAACAACTGATTTATGAAGTGGTAACCTCTGATCACATTTGCTTCAAGGTGCGGATTATGTCTCAAGAAAAAAACTTACCATCAATATTCAAAAGACCTGGCCCCAGCAGGCACTTGAATTAGTCTGTATTATCATACACTTAAAAAACCGCTTGTATTATTAAATTTTCTTGATAATATGTATTTATATTAACTTTTAAAGGGCGCTAGAACAAAAAAGTTCCTCTCGGCAGAATAGAGGATAGCAAAATGAATACGAACTCGAAATACGGAGCAAGCGCTCTATCGGTTGCGATCGCCGCCTTTACAACCCTTGCACTCTCCGCCTGTGACGTTGACACCCAGCCGGTGAAGTTCAACATAAACATTCCCGGAGACAACACCCTGGCTTTCAACGCAGAAGTTACCGAGAGACTGAATCTTGGCCTGAGCAGCCAGATCAATTTTGCCCCCTATGGCTCGCTCTACCTGAACGGCGAAACCCCGGACCACGGCTTCCAGTTCGGCTTCTCGCTCTATACATCGGTATTCATGAAAGAGTCATGGATCAACTATGAAAAGGTAAACACGCTGCCGACCGGGGCCCTCTTCCCTTCATTTATAAAGACCCAGGTTGTTGACGTGGAGATCCCGGAAATGAACACCAAGGAAGTGGCGTGGCACCTGTACTTCGGAACCGACGAGCAGTTTTCGGTGGGCGTCGCGGCGCTAATCGCCCGCATGAATGAAAAAATCCCGGAAATCAACCTTGGTTACACCTTCTATGACAAACAGGGACACGTGATCATCGGCATCCAGATCTTCGCCGCGAAGAAAAACTCCGATGGCTCGCTCGCGGTGCCAGGCGGCATCTACGTCGGCACGGACATCACGCCATTTCTGCCGGCCGACTTCCAGCCCGTGCAGATGTCACAGCCCGTGACAACGATGGCCATGAACGGCGGCGGACTTGGCGCCCTGATGGCAAAAGCCATGGATGCCGCAATCAATGACAAACCGCTTGAAGTCAACGGCGAATCCATCGTCGGAGACATCAAGCTCACAGGCAAGGACAAGAAGAAGATCAAGACCAAGAAGGACGTGAGAAAACTCCTCAAGTCCTACACAAGCAACTTGCAGTAAACCGTAAACCGCAAACCACAAACCCGTGGCTTCAAAACGGCCCGGCTGCTACCGCAAGGAAGCAGCCGGGCTTCGTTTTTTTTTCACATCAAGAATATCCGGCGTCTCCCGCACTCTTCCACCATCCAGGCCGGCCAGATGCTGGACTGCACCTCGCCGATATGAGCCTTGCGGAGCAAAAACATGCAAAGCCGCGACTGGCCGATGCCGCCACCGATCGAAAGCGGAAGCTCCCCGGCCAGAAGCTTTTTATGGAAAAGAAGCTCCTTGCGCTCCGGACAACCGGCGATTTCAAGCTGCCGCTCAAGCGCCGCCTGGTCGACGCGAATGCCCATCGAGGAAATCTCAAACGCCCGCCCGAGCACCGGATTCCATACAAGAATATCGCCGTTCAAGCCATGCCGGCCCTGCGGGGTCGGCGTGCTCCAGTCATCATAATCCGGCGCCCGGCCGTCATGCGCCGCGCCCCCGGCGAGTTTGTGGCCGATGCCGATCACAAACACCGCGCCCCACTTGCGACAGACCTCGTTCTCGCGCTCCCTGGGCGCAAGCGCGGGATAAAGCGCCTCAAGCTCCTCAGAATGGACAAAGGTGATCTTTGGCGGAAGCACGGGCTTGATGTCTTTGTGGTTGCGGTGAACAAACCGCTCGGCCTCGCGCAAAATAAGATAAATACTGCCAACCACGTTTTTTAAAAAAGACAGTTTGCGGTCCGCTTTTGAAATGACCATCTCCCAGTCCCACTGGTCGACATAGATCGAATGCAGATTATCGAGCGTCTCGTCGGGCCGGATGGCGTTCATGTCGGTATAAAGCCCCTTGTGCCGCGGCAAGCGATGGGTGGCGAGCGCCATGCGCTTCCACTTTGCAAGCGAGTGGACGATCTCGGCCCGCGCGTCGCAATCGTCTTTGATCGCAAAAGCGACCGGCCTTTCCAGGCCATTGAGATCGTCATTGATGCCGGTGCCGCTTCTTACGAAAAGCGGCGCCGTCACGCGCATGAGCGACAACTTTTTTTCAAATCTGTCCTGGAAAAATCCCTTGATCGCGCGGATCGCCCTCTCGGTTTCGAGCACCCCGAGAAGCGGCGCGTATTTTTCAGGGATAAAAAGCCTGTCGTTGATCATATTGTCTTCCATGGTCACCTTGCCCTTCTTGTGGAAATGTCGGCCCACACCGCAAGCATCAGTATAAGGCCCTTTATGACATATTGATAAGTAATATCGAGATTCATGAGGCTCATGCCGTTGTCGAGACTCGACATGATGAGCGCGCCGATAATCGCGCCCGTGATCGAGCCCTCGCCGCCCATGAGACTGGTGCCGCCGATCACGCACGCCGCGATGGCATCCAGCTCCATGTTGACGCCGGCGCTCGTAGTGGCGGCATTAAGCCGCGCCGTCATCACGACGCCGGATACCGCAACAATCACGCCAAAAAGCGGAAACAGCAGCATCTCGCGCGCACGGACATTCACCCCCGAAAGCCGCGCCGCCTCGCAATTGCCGCCGATTGCGTAAATATGGCGGCCGAACACGGTGCGTCTGGAAATGAATTCAAACAAAATAACAATGAACAGCAAAAGAAGAACCGAATATGGAATCCCCTCGTTTGCCAGAAGAATCGCGAAAAAACCGAGTGCCGCCGCCGAAAGCGCAAACAACCGCGCGCGAAACGAAAACACCAGGCAAAGCACGACCACCACCACCGCAATGACCGCGCCCGGCACGGGCGGCACATAATCCGTTCCGAGGGACTTGAACGAAGACGCAAGCGGACTCACCGTCGCGCCGCCCGTCACGCCCAGAATCGCCCCCCTGAACGCCAGCATGCTCGCAAGCGTGACGATAAAGGCGGGCACCCGCCGCAGCGCGATCCAATAGCCGTGCCACACGCCGATCAACAATCCGGCAAAGAG
>MEQJ01000097.1:30858-33058 GCA_001770165.1 Bdellovibrionales bacterium RIFOXYD1_FULL_53_11
CGTATCTGACCTGCAAAACCGCGGCAACCGCACCCGTAAACCCGGCAACCGATCCGACCGAAAGATCAATGTGACCAGCGACAATTATCAGCGTCATGCCGCAGGCGGCGATGCCCACCGTCACCGTCTGCAAAAAAAGATTCGAAAGATTTCCGGGAGCGATGAAAATCCCGCGCGTGAGCGCCGCCATCAATCCCCAGATGAGGACAAGCGCCATGATCATCATGTGCCGGCGTATAAAAAACAGCATCCTGGTTCCGTTCATACCTGTATCTCCCCGGTCGCATGGCGCATCACGGTGCGCTGGTCGGTGCCCGCGGCCTCAAGCGTTGCGGTAACGCGCCCTCCCGCCATCACCAGCAAGGTGTCACAAAGGCCGAAAAGCTCCTGCATGTCCGAAGACACCACGATCACACCAACCCCTTCATCGACGAGCCTTGCAAGAATACCATAAATCTCGGCCCGCGCCCCGACATCAATGCCGCGCGTGGGCTCGTCAAGAATCAGAACCCTGGGTTTTGTCATGAGCCATTTGGCCAGCACGATCTTCTGCTGGTTGCCGCCGCTGAGGGCACGCACCTTTTGTTCGATTGAAGGCGTCTTGATGCCGAGCATTTGGATAAACCTGCCGGCGCCGCGGGCCTCCGCGCTTTTTTTCACCACACCAAAGCGCGAAAAAGCCGCGATACCGGGAAGCGTGATGTTGCCCCGCACACCCTCGTCAAGCACGAGGCCGTAACGCTTGCGGTCCTCGGTCGCCAGGCATATGCCCTCGCGGATCGCATCGCGCGGCGACCTGATATCAAGTTCCCGGCCGCAAAGCCGCATGGTGCCGGACAACTTGCTGCCCCAGGCGCCAAAAAGACTCATCACAAACTCGCTTCGTCCGGCCCCCACCAGCCCCGCAAGCCCGAGGATCTCGCCCTCCCTGAGCGAAAATCCCGCGCCGCGCACCGCGCGCTCCGAAAAATCATCCGCGTCCGCTGACCAGTCCCTGACTTCAAATATCGTTTTGCCGTACACGCGCTTCTTCCGTGGATAAAAACCCGCAAGCGGGCGCCCCACCATCAATGCAACGAGCCGGTCTTTTGCAGCCATGGGGCCGCGAAGCGCCGTCTCCACGGTTTTCCCGTCCCGAAGCACCGTCACGCGGTCCGAAAGCTCTATCACCTCTTCGAGCCGGTGCGAGATGTATATACAGCTCACGCCCTTTTGCCGGAGCTGCCCGAGAATCCCAAAAAGACGGCGGGCCTCGGTCTCCGAAAGCGACGCGGTGGGCTCGTCAAGCACAAGAATGCGCGCGTTTTTTGAAAGCGCCTTTGCAATCTCCAGAAGCTGCTGCTCGCCCGTGCCGAGCGTGCCGGCCATCCGGTCCGGCGCCACGGCGAGCCCCACCCGTGAAAGCATCGCCTTTGCGCCCGACAGCATCGCCCCGCGGTCAAGCACGCCATGGCGTGCCAGCTCGCAACCAAGATAGAGATTTTCGCAAACACTCATCTGCGCCACAATCGCAAGCTCCTGGTGGATTACCGCAATGCCGGCGCGCTCGCTGTCCTTTATACAGGTAAATTCCGCCGTCCGGCCGTCAAGAATGATTTTTCCTTCGAACGATCCCGCCGGATATATGCCGCCCAGGATTTTCATCAGGGTTGACTTGCCGGCGCCGTTTTCGCCCACCAGCGCATGGACCTCGCCCCCGCGCACGTCAAACGTGACGCCGTCAAGAGCCTTCACGCCCGGAAATTCCTTCACGATGCCGCGCATCTCAAGGATGGTCATCGCTCCGGGCCCCCTCCGTAAAGCTCCTCTTTTTTGAAATACCCGCTGCCGACCAGCACGGCGTCGATATTGTTTTTATCCACCACCGTCGGGGGCAGCAGGACCGACGGAACATCGCGCCGTCCGTTCGGGACGCGGGCCTCCGCGCCCGCGGCAACGCCATGCGCCAGTTTTTCAGCCACGCGTATGGCGGTCCGGGCAAGCTCGCGGGTGTCCTTGTAAATGGTCATCGACTGCGTGCCATCGAGCACCCTTTTTGCCGCCGCAAGCTCGGCATCCTGCCCGGTCACCGGCACCTTTCCCGCAAGCTTCTGCTGCGCGAGCGCCTGGATCACGCCGCCCGCGGTGCCGTCGTTGGGCGCAAGCACGGCGTCTATGCGACCCCGGTTTGCGGTGAGCGCGTTTTCCATGAGCTTCATGG
>MEQJ01000097.1:33082-42691 GCA_001770165.1 Bdellovibrionales bacterium RIFOXYD1_FULL_53_11
TCACCCCGCCGCGCCAGCGGCCCGATCACCTTCATCGCGCCGTCAAGAAACAACTTTGCATTGTTGTCCGTGGGGGCGCCCGAGAGCACGACGTAATTTCCGCGCGGCACGGCGCGCGTGATGAACACCCCCTGAAGTTCGCCCACCCTTACGTTGTCAAACGACATGTACACATCAACATCCGAGTTCATGACCATCCTGTCATAGGCGATGACCGGAATACGGGCGCGGTGCGCTTTTTCGACAACAACCGCGGAAGCAAAAGCGTCATGCGGCGCCAAAATGAGCGCATGTACGCCAGCGGCAATCAGATTCTCGCACTGGGCCAGCTGGCGGGCGGCATCGTTGTCCGAAATCTGCAACCTGAAATCAATCCCGCGCGCCGTGGATTCTTCAACGAGCATTTTTACGTCCCGCACCCATCTCTCCTCGCGCTGGGTGGGGATCGAAGCGCCGACGATGATCCTGCCGGACTCACGCACGCAGGAAGAAACCAAAAAGACGGATACAAGCGCGATCAGGAGCCAGCCGCGCTTCATTCAAAAACGCCCTCCGGCAAAAGCGCCCTCCGGGCGGCCGCTGGTCGATACGCTGGGCGGCCGCTGGCGCGCGGCCCAGGTGGTGCGGGACGGACCGGCAACAAGCTTCAGGGTGCCGCCGCCCGCAATTTCGGCATGCGTGAGCCAGGCGCGATCAAGCGCCCGGCCGTCAAGGGTTGCCGATTCTATATACCCGCCTTCGCCATGGGTCTCGATCACAAAATCATGGCCGCTTTCCAGATGCACTTTAGCGCGCCTGAACAAGGGACGCGACAAAAGATATACATCCTGCCCGGCCACCGGATAAAAACCGAGCGCGGCAAAAACATACCAGGCCGACAATGCGCCCGCGTCGTCGTTGCCGGGAATGCCGGCGCGCGTGCTGTTGTAGTTTTCGAGCAGTTTGCGGGTCCAGTGCTGCGTCCTGTCGGGACGCCCGGCGTAATTAAAAAGCCAGGCGTTGTTCATGTCCGGCTCGTTGCCGGGGTTGTAATGCCTGAGAAGCATTTCTTCGAGCCGCGCCACAAAATTTTCTTCGCCGCCGTGCAGACCGATCAGACCGGCCATGTCGTGGGGTACGAACCAGCTCCAATGCCAGGCGTTGCCCTCGTAAAAATGCGTGCCCCAATGCTCCCACCTGTCCGGATCAAACGGCACGATCCACCCGCCCGTCGCATAGCGGCCGCGCATGAAGCCGCTCGAAGCATCCCACAATTTCCGGTAATTGAGGCTCCGCCGCAGATATTTCCGCGCATCCTGCGTTTTGCCAAGACCGCCGGCCAGAACCGAAATCGCATAATCATTGTGCGCGTATTCGAGCGTGCGCGAGACGGAATTGTTGTAGCCGAACGGCACATATCCGAGTTTTTTATATTGCGCGATTCCAAGCCGTCCGATGTGCCGCGGATCGGGGGATTTTTTTTCCGCATTTTTGACCATGGCCCTGTAGGCGGTCTCATAATCAATTCCATCCAAGCCTTTGACAAATGAATCAGCCATCACCACATCGCCGCTGGTGCCCACCTGGTGATACCCCTCGCTGCCGCCGGTCCAGCCGTCGGGCATCCAGCCCTTCTGGCGGTAAATATCAACAAGCGTACGCATCATGCGCGTGTTGCGTCTTGTTTCGACAAGCGTCAGGAGCGGATGCACCGTCCTGAACGTATCCCAGAGGCAGAAATAATCGTCATGGTAGGATTCAACGGGAAAATTGAAATACGGATTCTCGCCCGTCATGTCGGTCGGCATGAGAAACGAGTGATACAGCGCGGAATAAAATATTTTTTTCTGTTCACCGGTGCCGCCTTCAACGGTTATTTTTGAAAGCTGGTTTTCCCACCCCGCCGCGGCTTCGCGTTTTACGGCGTCGAAATCCCAGCCGCGCGCCTCACGATCAATATAGTGGCGGGCCTGGTGCACCCCCATGAAGGATATCCCCACCTTTACAACCACGGACCGGGTGCCGCCGCTCAAGGCCGGCTCAAAAAAAGCGCCGATGTTTTTTCCGCCACTCGCGCGCACGCCGTGCCGGAGTTTTTTCCTGCCAAGCGAGTCCTGCTTCCATACCCCGTATTTTTTTATGCCGCCCTCCGGCCTGAGCGCGAAATAAACCGTCCACCGGCCGGGGCTCCATCCCCCTTCATAGATGCCGAACCCGCGGATCTCGCCGCGCGCCGGATCGACATAAACGCGCCCGCCCACGCTTTTGCTGCCGCCCGACGACATTCCGGGCGCGGCGCCGCCGTAAAGCGTATGGCCGACGTCAACAAGCACGCGCGGTTTTGAACCATCGCCGAACCGGTACCGGTGCACCCCCACGTGGCGCGTGGCTGTCAGCTCGGCCGAAATATTATAGTCCTGAAGTGTAACGCGGTAATACCCGGGCGCAGCCCGTTCGGCGGTTTTGCGGCTTTTTGCCCCCGGCCCCGCCGCCGCGTCCGCCGGCATGACCAGGATGTTGCCGTATTTGGGCACGCCGACACCGCTCACATGGGTGTGGGAAAATCCGACGATTTTTCCGCGCGAGTCATAACCCGAGGGATTCTTGAGGTCCGTATCCGGGCTCAGCCTCACGACACCAAACGGCGTCGTGGCGCCCGGAAACGTGTTGCCGCCGCCTTCGGTGCCGATAAGGGGATCGACATGGGTCGCAAAAAACAATAATATGAACGCCGTTATTCCAGCCACTGCGCCGCCTGTTCGAGAAACAGGGCGCGCGACTTCCTGAGCGGCTCGGAGTCCCCGGCGCCGGCGCTCCGGAGATCATCGCAATGCGCCGCTCCCTCCACTACAAGCGTGCGCGTGCGCGGGTTGACGTCGTTATGATTTTCGGGCGACACCGACAGCCGCGACCACGGGTCCCGCGAGCCGTTGGTATAATACACATTTGATGTTTTGAGCGGATCAAGAAGAGGCGCGTAAAATCCGGCGTTGAGGCCGGCGGCATCCGCGGGGTTTTCGAGCCCGAAAAGCCTCCGGCAAAGCCCGCGATGATAATCGAGATTGACCCTTGTAGAACGCACCGTGACGGCGGCATCATGCCAGGCATTCTGCCAGTATCCGTACTCGGTACAGGACTGCCAGATCCACTGGCGCATGCCGAGCCCGCCGTCCACGCTTGCGGCATCGGCGTTCTCGGCGCTTTGCATCGAAAACCCGACGGCATCCACGCCCCACATTTCATAAAGCTTGAGCGCGTATTTTGCATACGCGTCGAGCGGACGCTCCGCCTTTTCGAGCTTGTCACAAAAGTCATCGCGCATGCCGTACTGCACGGCGCCGGCGCCCACATCGGCCACAAGATACAGAAAATCGACCTGATCCCGGATTTTTCCGGCGGCGAACATCTGTTTGATCCCTTCAAGCCGGGCCGGATCGGTTCCGGCCGAGTCGATGGCCTGCTCGATGACAGCCACCACTTCCTTCATCCGCGCGCCGCAAACGGGACCGGCCACGGTGGCCACATGCAGGTCGTATTCCTCGAAATTCTCGCGCGCCTGCACCGGACCCGACGAAGCCAGCGCGCCCGCCGCCAGCTCCGGATATTTGTTCCTGTAATAAGCGGCAAGAGAGCCGGGATACGAGCCGCCGACCACGATCCATTTCCCGGTGAGCCGGAATTTCCGGGCCGCATGTTTTTGAAAGGCCGCAAAATCCTCGAGCGACTGTTTCGTGGTGAGCCATTTGAGATTCTGCGCGGTCAGCTCCCTGAATGGATAGCTCTTGCCGTAATACCTGTGTTCCAGTGCGATCAGATGAGCGCCGAGTTTTCCGGCATGGGCGGTGATCGCCCCGCGAAAAGGATCGTCGCACGCCGATTCGCCGCAAAAATAATACAAAACAGGGGCCGCCGGTCCTGCCGCGCGGGAGGCATCATAAAAATACCGCTGTTTGAACGTCTGCTCCATGGCCGCGTCGAAGTGATCGAGTTTCTGTTCAAACACATCCTCCTGCGTTGTTGAGAGTGCCTTTGAAAATCCCCTTTCGGAATTTTTCAACATCCTTGAATGATAATATTCCTTGGGATCGGCAAAGGCCCCTGTCGATACGGCGAAAACCAGAATCACTAGCGGCAAAAACTTCATATCCCCCCCTCGCTCCCACGCTTTCCGGACAAAGCGGAAGCTATTTTTGCGGCACTTTGAGCCCGAGCTCTCGCGCCACCGCCTGCAAATCCTCCCAGGACTCGCGTTTTGAAGACGGATTCCGGAGCAGATACGCCGGATGATAGGTCGGCATGAGCTTTGCCCCGCGATATTCAAAAAACTTTCCACGGATATGCGAAATCATTTCTTCGGTCTGAAGCAGCGTCTGCGCGGCAAACCTGCCAAGCGCCAGCACCAGCTTCGGCCGGATCACGTCAAGCTGCCGGTGCAAAAAAACGCTGCACGCTTCGATCTCGTCGGGCTCGGGGTTGCGGTTGCCGGGCGGGCGGCATTTGACCACGTTGCAGATATAAACGTCTTCGCGCCCGAGACCGATGGCGCCGATCATTTTTTCGAGCAGATTGCCGGCCTTGCCGATGAACGGGCGGCCCTGCAGATCTTCGTTCTCGCCGGGGCCTTCGCCGGCCAGCACAAGCTGCGCGTGCGGATTGCCCTCGCCAACCACAATGGTATGGCGCTCCTTGCACAGCTTGCAGCGCCTGCACCCATCGAGATCATTCGCGATTTTTTCGAGACTGTCGGATTCGGCTGTAATTCTGCATGCCTTGGTCATAACTACCGCGTTTTTTGGCAAAAACCCCTCCCATGACCTGTCAAACCCGTTTCTATTCATCTTTTGGACTATCCCCAAGGCGCATCTTGACGTCAAGCGGATTGAATCCAATATTGTTTATTGCTATGCATACCCCAACCTTGAGGGAGGTATTCAAATGTTCCTGGGTCAACAGTCACAGAATCTTGAAAATGCGTTTTTTCTCACCGAAGATGCCAAGCTCATCGAAAAGCTGCAGCTGCTTAAAAAAATCCAAGAAAACAAGGAAGAACTCCGAAAAGTGTCCGGCATCAGCCATGACGCCATTTTGGACAAGCTTGTCAACCTCGGAATCCAGGCCGAGACCATGGCCGCCATGACGGCAGTACCGCTCGTCGAGGTTGCCTGGGCCGACGGTTCGGTGGATGCCTCCGAACGATCCGAAATTCTTTCGAGAATCGAGAAACACGGCATCGGCCGTGACAGCGTCGAATATGCCCTTCTTGAACGATGGCTTGAGCACAAGCCTGATTCAAAACTTCTCGCTGCATGGATCCACTACATGGAGGGGCTTTGCCACGAACTGTCCGCCGGCGAGCGCCAGCAGCTTCGCGACGACTTGCTTGAAGACGTAAGGGCAATCGCAAATTCATCCGGTGGTTTGTTTGGATTGGCAAAAACCTCAAAAGCCGAGCAGGAAGTGATCAACAAGCTCGAAGCCGCATTTAGCTGAAGCCCGCCTTTTTATTGGAGCCGGTGCATGACGCGACGGATCTTGATGCCGCACTCGGGGCACTTGGCGGTTTCTTGCGTGAGGTTGCGGTAAAAATCGGTGACATGGCTGAAGTGGAGATTCGCGCCGCAAAGCGTGCAGTGCGAATACTTGTCCATCACGTCCTTTGGATTTCCAAAAAACTGGGCCATGCTCTCGGCGGCGTCAGTCGGTAAATCGGATGGAACATCTGCCGCATCATCTGCCGGAAGTCCGTTTCTTTCATTCATGCTGCCCTTCCCTCACCTGACTGATCGGCGCCCGGACGGCATTCTGAACGGGAAAAATATTCCCTGTTTTTATTCTTTTACCGCAGCGCACACGGGGTATAAAATGCCGTTTATGGCAACACGCATTGCATTTGCACTATCCTTGCTGGCGTTATGTTCGTGCTTCAAAAAAGATATTCATATCCATACGGATCTCCCCAGAGAAGCCGTGGCCGAGCTGGATGCCGTTGTGCGCGGCGCCGTGCCGCGCGCGCATGTTTTCTGGACAACCGGCGCCACGGCGTCAATCGCCGGAAAAGAAACCGCGGACATCGTGGCCGTCATGGATCCTCTCTGGTACGAGACCAAAAAACGCGCAAAACAACTCCTGCCCTATAAAAGCCCGGCAGCTGCCGCATTTTTGGAGGGTATGAAAGATCCCGACGGGGCCTATGCGGCCATGCGGATGAGCATCCTGCTTGTGGCATACAACCCGGCCATGATCAAACAATCAGCCCTGCCCGAAAGCTGGAAGGATCTGCTCAAGCCGTCATTCAAAAATCTTGTTTCGATGGGCAATCCTCTCGAATCACCGGCAACCCTTGCCGCCATATCCGTACTTTCCGAAAAATTCGGCTGGGATTTCTTTTCTGGCCTTCGCAGAAACGGCATCGTCGCCGCTCAAACCGAATCCGAAGTGCTCGCCAGAATCGAAAGCGGCGAACGCCCGGTCGGCATCCTGCTTGCCGAACACATCGCCGATGCGGCCATGCGCCGCGCGCCGGTCCGTCCGATCCACCCCCGCGAAGGCGTGATACCCGTGCCGGGATATGTGGCCATCATGTCAACCACCCGGCATCCCGAGGCGGCGCAAAAAGTTTACGACTGGCTGTTCTCCACGGGCGCGCAGAACATACTGGCGCGAACCACCGGGCAGCATTCCCCGAATCCCAGGATGGTTCCACACGATGCGCTGCGTACATTGAAAGAGATGTTGCCGTATTTTACCGGCTGGACCACAACGGCCACACCGCAACTGCTCGATAATGCAGAGCACCTCCGGGCGAAATTTTCGGAAATAGTGATGCACTAAAAAAGGTGAAAAAGGTGTCCGCCAACTTTTCGGAAAGTGTCCGCCAACTTTTCGGGGACGCAGCGCGCCATGCACCATTTTAACCCATCTGCCGATACGTAACTGATGAATAGCGTTCTGGGATACATAACCATGTTTGCCCTGGCAGCCGCGCTGCCGGGAACGCCATCTTTCGTAATGCCGGCGTTTTCTGCAACACCATCGCGACCGGCAACAGCAAACACGCCGCTCAGCCAGCCGCAATACACCGAACTCCGGGATCTTGTCCTCGAAATATTCAAACAATATCCTCCATCCGAATACCATTACGTCGGGCTTGGCAGATCCCCCACCGGGATCATAAGCATGATCCAGCAACTTGACCCGGCCGCAGCCAGCAATCTGCCGTTTTCGTTCAAGGGGTTCAAGTACATCAGTCCGGACGATCCACTTCTCCACGAACACTTCAAACGCTTTCTGCCTTCAGCATCGAAACTCGGGACAAAAAAAATCCTCGTGATTGACTATGTCTACAGGGGTAACAATCTTACCGTGGCATGGGAAACCCTCAGGGGATATTTCAGGAAAACCGGCCGCGCCGCGGATGGTGTTTCAGTGCTCGGACTATACGACGACACACTTAACATGAGAGCCTCGCCAGAATCACCGATCAGCATCCTGATCAGAAACGGAAAAGCCGGTGTTCATATTGCGCCGCTCGAGGCAAAGTATCCTGAAGTACGAAAGCTGCTGCAGTATTCCCATTTTGACGACTTTGCGCAATATGACTCGTTTATCCTGGACATCATGGCCAGCCAGACAAACTCCCTGAATAGCCACGAGTTGCAGCCAAGACCGGAATACAACCGACTGGGGGATTTCCTGCGTAAAAAACTGCGAAACGACAAAACCGCAAGAGCCGTGCTCAAAACACTGTTTCCAGACACGAAGTTCTACAACAAACAATGCAACGAACACGTCGCGGAAATCCTTGTAAAACCATGAAACACCGCTGGCACAACATCACCTTCAATATCACCCTCAACCTCATATTCATCATCACGACTGCAACCGCTGGCATGGCGTCGGCACCGCAAAAAGCCCCGCTTCACTTTGTCTTTGACATGGACGATACCCTGATCCGTTGGATACGCCCAAACGAAAAAGTATCCGGAACCGTCATACCGGCCATAGGCGACATCGGCGGCTACCGCTACCGCGTACTCGATGGCGCCCCGGAACTCATTGCATCGCTTCTCAAGGATCATCCGGGAGTAAAAATCAGTTTTTACAGCAATGGGGACCGCACGCGAAATCACATTATCCTGAAAGAGCTCAAATTACCCGATGGACGCCCGGTGTTTGACATCGCCCATAAGATCTTTTCGAATTCCGACGTCGAAAAAGTACCGGCAGCCGCCGCGCCCAGGCAGAACAACGGCTACGGAATTTTCAATAGCGGCACGAAGGAATATTGGAAAAAGGATCTCAAGAAAATCGTCTCGGACGGTGAATCCACGGCAAACGTCGTCCTTATCGACGACAATCCGGCTTTTGTGAAAAAAGGGCAGGAAAAAAACCTTCTTTTCGCAGGAAAAAAACCAGACGCACATCTGACCGCGATAAACGAACTCGGAAACAAAAGCGTGGAAAAGTTTTTTACGGACCGCGCCAAGCTCGCGCGCGTCCGGGGCATAATAGACCGAGCATACGAACTCGCTCGAACCGAGGGGATTTTCATTTCAGACGCACTGTGGAAAATCCAATGGACCACGAACAACGCAGGAAATCTTTCATACCGCGAAGAACTACTTCGTGACATGAAGCTGTACAGACGCGGATTCAAACGGCTGCGCTCCGTAAATCCGTCATTCCGCCTCGCCACCGCAATCCCCGGAACAACACCGCTCGGATGCACGACCCGGCACCTGCGACAGATCCTGAAAAATCCGCAGTAAAGAAAATTGTACCTAAACTTTTGGTAGATGCGGGCGTGTCGGCTGGTCGCGCTTTGGCTTTTGGTGAATACAACGAGTTATGAGATCATAAATGCCGCGCTGCGTCCCCAAAAAGTTGGCGGACACTTTCCGAAAAGTTGGCGGACACCTTTTATCGCCGCTCCCGCCCGGGCCTCACGGCCGATTCCAGCGGCGCTTCGTCGAAACGCAAAACCGCCTCGGCAAAAGCCCGGGCGGCGGCTTCGACATCGGTGAGGACGCCGGTCAGCCACGCGCCCGAAAAATTCGTCTCCGTCGGCGGCCCGAAATACTTCACCATGCGCACATCCGCGCTCTTGAGGGCATGATCAAGCGCGACCGTGGCCTCAGCCGGCGGGGCGATGAGGTAGGCCATGGGTTGCCCGGGCCCTAGCAAGCCGCCCGGAACCTGCGCAGGCAGGTAATGGCCGAGACTGGAAATAACATGCGGAAAAAACGCGCTCCTGCGTTCGCCCGGCAGGGTGTAAAAACAAATCTGATCTGCAAGCGCCTGCCTTAAGGCCAGCAACCCCTCGGCCACATCGTCAGGCCCCGCGCCGGCGATCACGCCCATGATCTCGCCCGAATACGGCCCCGAAGCATGCGCGGAACCGGCGTAAAAGGATTTGGCATAAACCACGTCCACGCGCGCGAACTTGGTGGCGTGATCAAGCGCCGCGTACAACGAGTCGTCCTGGTCGCAGGTCACGATGCCGATCGAGGCGTGCCGCGCGACATCACAGCCAAGGCCCGCGGCAAGCGCGCGGTCAACATCCGCAATCAATCTGCATGACAGCAGCTTCGGCCTCAGAGGAACAAGGTTCATGCCACCCCCCCCCTGCCC
>MEQJ01000097.1:42705-44066 GCA_001770165.1 Bdellovibrionales bacterium RIFOXYD1_FULL_53_11
TGCCACCCCCCCCCTGCCCGCCGCGAACGCACGCTTCAGGATTTCGACCGTCTGCCTGGCGGCCTCCGGCGGCAGCAATCCGAGCGCGCGGACATTCGAGATGCAATTTTTTTCGGCATTATCCTGGTTCAGTTTCGGACCGTAGGCGATATAAATCGATAGCGAATCGCCCGTGCCGAGCCCCGGACGCTCGCCGACAAAAATCACCGTGGCCCTGGAACCGAGCGTGACGCCCACATGATCCTGCACGCCGACGCGCGCAAAACGGACAAACACCGGACGCCCCACGCTGTAACCGGCGGCTTTGAGTTCGCTCTCAAGACACGGCAAAAGCTCCGGCACGTTGCGCTCCGCGGCCCAGGCACTCAGGCCGTCGCCCACGATGATCTGTACGTCGCAGCCCTTGTCGCCTTCCGCCGCCAGGCGCCTGAGGGATTCGTCGTCAAGACGCCGGCCCCGGTCCGGATACAGCAGATAATTCTCGCGGTCCGTGCACTGCGAACGCAGCCCGATGCAGCCAAGGCCTGCCGGAAACGCTTCCTCTATCTCGCTGTAAACCGCGTCCTTTGCAATGGCGTGGTCCGCACGCATGACAAGATAGGTATCTGTCAGATAGCGCGTACCGGCGCGTCCGACAGCGATGCGGGATGGAGTCGATACGGCAAAACGCTCAAGCGCATCCGGAGCATTGGGATCTTCCACCGCGATCGGATGTTTGCGCCCCTCGAGCGAGCGCGCATCGGGCCGCCAGGCGCCCGAGGGCACCGTACGGCGCCACGAAATGCGCTGCCCTTCCTGGAGCCACCGCGCGACGCTGTCGTTTTTTTCGCCATATCTGCCCATCAGAAATCCCCCGCCCTACAGCAATCCCTTGGCATCAAACACCGACGGATCACCGGCGCGATCCGTGAGTTTTCCGTTACGCCAAAGCCCCATGCGCTCAAGCCACGCCTCGAACTCCGGCGTCGGCCGCCAGCCCAGCAACGTCCGTAAAGTGGCATTATTGTGGAATGACGTCGTCTGGTAGTTGAGCATGACATCGTCGCCCATCGGAATGCCCATCAGATAATTCACCCCGGCCATCCCGAGCAGCATCTCCTGGTTTTCCTGGTCGTTCTGGTCGGACACTGCATGATTTGTGTAACACGCATCGCAACCCATCGAAATGCCCGAGAGCTTGCCCATGAAATGATCCTCAAGCCCGGCGCGGAGGATCTGCTTTCCGTCGTAAAGATATTCGGGCCCGATGAAGCCGACCACACTGTTGACCAGAAACGGTTTGTACCGGCGCGCAAAGCCATAGGCGCGCGCTTCCATCGTAAGCTGGTCGGTGTCGTAGTGCGCATTTGAAGAAAGCGCCG
>MEQJ01000097.1:44096-48575 GCA_001770165.1 Bdellovibrionales bacterium RIFOXYD1_FULL_53_11
TTGCCTTTTCGGTGCCGGCAAGACTCTGGAACATGAGATCGAGCGGCGCGCCCCTCTTAAGAGCTTCCATCTGCACTTTTATATGAGCAAGAACGCAGTTTTGCGTGGGAACCTGATAGCGTCGCATGAAGTTTTTAACGTGCTGCAAAATCGAAACGACATTATCGAGATATTCAGTCGAAGGGTTGATGCCGATCACCGCGTCGCCGTTGCCGTACGAAAGCCCCTCGCGCACGGCAGCCAGTATGCCCGGCACCTCGTCGCGCGGATGATTGGGCTGCAAACGGCTTGAGATGCGCCCCGGAAGTCCGAGCGTGGCGTTGCATTTTACGACCACCCTGATCTTGCGCCCGGCAAGCACGAGGTCCATGTTGCTCATCAGCTTGGTGACGGAGGCAACCATCTCGGGCGTGAGACCGGGCGAAACCGCCAGAATTTCCTCGCCCGTTGTCCTGTCATCAAGTATCCATTCGCGAAACTCTCCGACCGTCATCCCGGCGGCTTTGTGAAATGCATTTTCGTCGATGGATTCTTCAAAGTAACGGCTGAGTTCGCACTCTTCGTACGGAACAGAAGGATGTTTGCGAAGCTCACCGAGCGGCATCCCGCTCAAAACCATTTTTGCGGCAACCCGCTCGCGCGTGTCGGCGGCGGAGAGCCCGGCCTGCACGTCGCCGCTCCGGTGCTCGTTTGCCTTGTTCATCACGTCCTTGACGCTCTTGAACGTAAAATCAGTATTGAAAAGTCTTACCGAAAGTCCCACAGGGGCGCGATCATAGACTATGAAAGCCCTGACCGCAATGGTACAACTTTATCATGGAATGGCTGCAACAGTTTCTCGGCTCTGATGCTCCTGCAAAAGTGATTTTTGTGGTTTCCGCCGCAGCCGGCACCGGACTTTTGCTGGGCAACGTGACCATCAGGGGCCTTGGCATCGGTGTGAGCGGCGCCCTGTTCGCCGGTCTTGCCCTCGGGCGGATGGGATTGGCAGTCGATACGGCAATGCTCGGACTGATCAAGGACTTCGGTCTGGTGTTATTTGTCTATGCCGTAGGACTGCAGGCCGGACCCGGGTTTTTTTCAGCCTTGAGGCGCCAGGGCATCGTGCTCAACGCTTTGGCCCTTGGAATAATCACACTCGGAACCATTATGGCGCTGATCAGTTCAGGCATCCTCGATATTGACATGCCCGCCACAACAGGACTGCTCGCCGGTGCCGTTACCAGCACGCCAAGCATTGGCGCCGCCGTCGAAGCACTGCACCTGCTCTTTCCGTCCGACAAAGTTGCCGCCGAAACCGCCGGCATGGCATATGCCATTGCCTATCCTTTCGGCGTAGCCGGCGTAGTGCTCTCGATGCATCTCATAAAAATGATCTTCAGGATCAACCCCAGGGCCGAATCCCGGGAATTCGAGGCGATCGAGCAGTCGGCCACCAAACCGCTGCAAACCCGGAACATCGAAATAACAAACAGCAACCTTGACGGCAAAACCATCGAGGAGCTTTGCGAACTCTGCCCCGGCCGCCTGGTAATAACCCGCATCATGCGCGAAGGCGCCCAACAGCTCGCAACTCCCGGCGCACGCATAAGCGCCGGCGACATCATTCATGCCGTCGGAACAGCGCAGGACATTGAAAAACTCCAGCTCATCGCGGGCCGGGAGAGCAGCGCAAGCATCCCGGACTTTCCTTCGGGCATCACCATGCGCAAGATCGTCATAACGAGCAAGCAGGCCACCGGAATGGCCATTGACCAGCTCGGACTGTTTGACAGATACGCCATACTGATAACCCGCATCTCACGCGCCGGCGTCGAATTCACGCCCACCAAGGGGCTTAAGCTGTTTTTTGGCGACCGCCTCACGCTGGTCGGACAAAGCGACGCTCTCAAAAAAGCGGCAATCGAACTCGGCGACGCCACGCGTGAACTCGACAAACCCCATGTCGTGCCGGTGCTGATCGGCATCGCGGCAGGAATACTGATCGGCTATCTGCCGCTCTCCCTGCCCTGGCTGCCGGTCCCGGTCCGCCTCGGGCTTGCCGGCGGGCCGCTCATTGTCGCGCTCGCGATCGGACGGCTGGGCCGCATCGGGCCGCTCATCAACTACATGCCATCCCCGGCAAAAGCCCTTCTGAGGGATCTTGGCATTTCGCTTTTTCTCGCCTGCATCGGCATTGCGTCGAGCGACAGATTCTTCGCGGCGCTTTCCACCGGAAGCGGATACAAGCTCATGGCTGCCGCCTTCGCAATTGCGTTTCTGCCGCCATTGGCCGCGGGCATACTGGTGCGCCTGAGGCTGAAAATGAACTATGCCGCCATCTGCGGCCTTCTCGCCGGCAGCACAACGGATTCGGCCGCGCTGGCTTATGCAACCGAGCTGTCGGGCAGCGACGCCCCGGCGGCCACCTATGCCACCGTTTATCCGGTCACGCTGATTCTGCGTGTTGTTGTTGCCCAAGTTCTGGTATTCTCCCTGTAGAAAAGGATATGCTATGACTTTCGACCATACTCCTTCGCATGTGCTTGTCAGGCAATGGCTGACATCCGGCGGTGTTTTTGTGTGTACGGCCGTGCTGCTCGCCCTGCTGGGCAGGTTTTCAAAAAAACGCCTTGTCTCCTTCACCCGGAAAACCGGCATCAGGTGGGACAACATGCTTTTGACGAACCTCGAAGCGCCGGCAAAACTGCTCATCGTGCTGCTCGCGGCAGCCGCAGCGCTGCAGGCGGCACCGCAGGAAACGCGCATGCATCCGGCCGCAGTACACGGAGTCAAAATCGCTCTCGTGCTCCTTGGCCTCTGGATTCTCGACCGGGTTCTCCAGGTGCTTTTCAGGCACGGCGAATTTTTACATACCCTCAATGAAGGCACCCGCACGCTTTTTCTGCTGCTGACCAGACTGCTTACCTTCTCCATCACCATCCTTATCGTCCTCGACACCATGGGCATCTCCATCACCCCCATCCTTGCTTCTCTTGGCATCGGCTCGGTGGCCGTGGCACTGGCGCTGCAAGATACACTGGGCAATCTTTTCAGCGGTTTTTACATGTTGCTGGACAAACCGATTCGCATCGGCGACTTCATCCGGCTTGACGGCGGGCTTGAAGGACATGTCAAAAGAATCGGCTGGCGCAGCACCCACATCCTGCTTCTTTCCAACAACATGATCGTGGTGCCAAATTCCAGATTATCCTCGCAGATCATCACCAATTTCAACCTGCCGGAAAGCGAAAGCGCCTTCCTGGTGCCGTTATCGGTTGCCTATGACAGCGATCTTTCAAAAGCCGAACGGGTACTGCTCGAAACGGCGTCACAGATCATGAAAAAAACCGACGGAGGAGCCGTTCAGGCCGAACCACTGGTCCGGTTCGGCGCTTTCGGGAATCACGGCATCGAATGCAACGTAGTGCTCCGGGCCGCGCGCTTCACGGACAGTTATCTGCTCAAGCATGAATTCATAAAAGCCGCGCATGCAAGACTTGCCAGCGAGGGCATCACCATTCCTTATCCGCAAACAGTTGTGCACATGGCCGGCACAAAAGAAGGACCGCGGATTTGAACCGCGCCGACCGTTTAGCCGCACTCAGGGCCGCGCTTGACCGGAGGATCCTGGTCCTCGACGGGGCAATGGGCACGCGCATACAGGAACTCGGGCTCACCGCTCTTGATTACGGCGATTTCGGACACGAAGGCTGCCACGAAGTCCTCAGCCTCACGAAAACCGACATCATCCGCAGCATCCACGAGTCCTATCTCGAAGCCGGCTGCGACATCATCGAAACAAACAGCTTCGGCGCAACCCCGCTCGTGCTCAAGGAATACTCCCTGGAGGACTGCGCCCACGAAATCAATTTTTCGGCCGCCCGCATCGCGCGCGAAGCCGCCGACCGGCTTTCGACCCTGGACCGGCCCCGTTTTGTCGCGGGTTCGATGGGCCCCACCAACAAGTCGCTCTCGGTCACCGGCGGCATAAGCTTTGACGAACTCATGCGGCACTATCAAATACAGGCCGGCGCGCTCTGGGAGGGCGGCGCGGATTTTCTGCTGCTCGAAACCTGCCACGACACGCTGAACATCAAGGCCGCACTTTGCGCTGTTGACGAACGCTCCCGTGACCTGGGCACAAGGATTCCGGTGGCGGTATCCGTGACCATCCAGCCGGGCGGCACAATGCTCGCCGGCCAGGACATTGAAGCAGTTGTCACATCGCTTTCGCACCGCGAACTGCTTTATCTCGGAATCAACTGTTCCACCGGCGCCGCCGGCATGACGGACCTGCTCCGCTCCCTTTCGCTCCTCTCGCCGTTTCCCGTCGCCTGCGTCCCCAACGCCGGCCTTCCCGACGATTCCGGAAAGTACGGCGAAACCCCGCAGACAATGGCCGCCACCATGGCCCGATTCATTGCAAACGAGTGGGTCAACCTGATCGGCGGCTGTTGCGGCTCCCATGCCGGACACATCGCCGAGCTGGTGCGCGTA
>MEQJ01000098.1:0-227 GCA_001770165.1 Bdellovibrionales bacterium RIFOXYD1_FULL_53_11
AGGTTTGAAATATCATAACACTCGATCCGGCGTGGAAAGCGCGCGAGGTTCAGCCGTTTTTTTGTGTCTTCAAGGGCGATCGTGCCATGACCGTCTTTTTCGGCCGCAAAGCGCGCGGAGTGTTCGATGGCATGCAGGGCATTTGCTTTTGCCACCGCCATAATGCGCTGATCAACGGATGTTGAGGGCCTTGTGAACCGGAGGTCGGCACTGCGCTCCAGTACCTC
>MEQJ01000098.1:286-8828 GCA_001770165.1 Bdellovibrionales bacterium RIFOXYD1_FULL_53_11
AAAGATAATATTGCTCCAGAAACCCGTGCATCAGTTCTTCATCCGGCATGTCCTTGTCGGTGTTTTGCAGCCCGAAATGCCGGATTGCCGACATCCTGCCGTCGCGTATCTGGAGCACAACGGCATGCGCGGCGCCATCCTTTCGCACCAGGACCGCCGCGTCGCGGCTCCGTCCGGAGCCGGCCTCATCAGCCGCCTGCATGGCCGTCACGGTTTCGATGTGGCCGAGCAGATTGCGCAGCCTGGCGGCCAACTCGAAATTTTCGGCTGCTGCGGCTTTTTCCATGTCAGTGCGGATGTTCGCGATGAAGGCGGTGTTTTTTCCTTCAAGAACGCCGATGGCCCGGCCGATCTGGCCAGCGTACCCGTCGGCTGTGGCAAGTCCGGTGCATGGTGCGGAGCATTTTCCCATCTGATGCAGGATGCACGGGCGGCTGCGGTGACGGAATACATTGTCGGAGCAGTCCCGGAGCTTGAACGCAGCCGTCAAAAAATCCCTGACTTCGTAAGCAGCGGAGGCGGATGGATAGGGACCGAAGTATCTGGCCCCGTCCTTCGGCGCCCGTCTGACCCACTCAATACATGGAAACCCAGTGCCTGACGCAATGCGCAGATATGGGTACGCCTTATCGTCCCGGAGACGGATGTTGAATTTCGGTTTGTGCTTCTTGATGAGGGTGCATTCGAGGATGAGCGCCTCGTCCTCGCTCTGGGTCAAAATGACGTCAAAACCGCTGATGCGGCTCACGAGCAGCCGGGTTCGCGGGTTTTCATGCTCCGCAGGCTGGAAATACGACATAAGCCGGTTGCAAAGGACTTTTGCTTTTCCGACGTACAGGATCGTGCCCCGATCGTCCTTCATGAGATAAACGCCGGCAGAAGAGCCGATGCCCCTTGCTTTTTCGAGCAGTACCGATTTAATTGCACTCGCGTCTTGAGCGCCGCCGTTTTCCATGTATTATTAATTATATAACAGAAACAGGAGAAACTTGCATGCCACGTTCATCAACAGTCGCCAAGGAAGTCCTGGCATACTGCACAAGCTGTAAAATGGATTTGAGCCATATCGTTGTTGCCATGAAGGGGGACAAGATCGTAAAGGCGCAGTGCAAGACCTGCAACAAGGAACATGCATACAAGGCGCCCAAGGGTGCCAAGGAGCCGGCCAAGAAAAAAAGCAAGGCATCAAAGGCCGAGCAGACCTCAAGCTCGATCGAGGCGGAATGGGAAAAGCTGATGACATCCCACAAGGATGCCCCCGTAAAAGGCTATACGATGAAGGGCAAGTTCCTTCTGGGCGACAAGTTGAAGCACCCCTCGTTTGGAGAGGGCATTGTCAGCCGGCTTATCTATCCGAACAAGATCGAAGTGGTGTTCCGTGAGGACGTGAAGATAATGATATATGGCGGGCAATGACGGGATATAGCCATGATCATATCCCAACAGTTCAATCTTAATGCGACTAAAAATCTTGCCAAAGGCGTGTACCGGTATCTGGGCAAGGAAACCAATTACAGCGACATCCGCACCAAGATCGCCAAGCTGAGCTATCTTTACCTGAGCGAGGTCGGGCCGGGGGCGCGGGTGGCTTTTGTCGCGCGGAACTGTCCTGCTTACATCACGACTTTATTTGCGCTGAGCAATTGCCGTTCGGTGATAATCCCGGTCGATCCCAACAAGCCGCCCGAGGAGGTGCTTGCGTGGCTCAAGGATTCGAAGGCCACGCACGTGGCCGTCACGGGCGATCTTGTCGGGCCCGTGCGCGACATCATGATGACCGGGCACATCAATCTTCCGATCATCGAGATGGAAAAGAAACAGGGCGGTGAATATGCCACGTCGTTCACCCCGCCGCCCGACAATCCGCCCAATGAGATGGACCAGATTGTTCTTTTCAGGACGGCCGGAAACACCGGAAAGCCGAAGTTCGTCGGGTTCAATCACAAACAGCTTACAGGCGCCGCCAGCGCGCTCAAGGGGCCGTATCATGTCGGTTCGACGGACAGGTTTTATACCAACCTGTCGTGGGCGCATCCCTATGCGTTCATGCATGCGATGTTCATGCCTCTCATGACCGGCAGCACGGTGATCATCGATCATGGTCTGGAAGGCAAGGACCTTCTGGATTTTCTTGTCGAGTCGCGCGTGAGCAGGATGGTAAGCATTCCATCGTTTTATCTCAAAGTGCTTCTCACGTGCCGGGATGAAAAGCGGCGCGTGCCGGCTGCCGTGAAATCAGCTACTGTCGGGCTCGGGCCTCTTCATCCGGAAGTCCGCAAGACGCTTGAGATGATGAATATTGCCGTTACAAACACCTACGGCCTTGCCGAAGCGTGCTGGACCGTTGCGATGGAGGATACGCGCAAGGAGGGGGCTGAAGAGGCGGCTTACGGCAAGAAGAAAAGACCAAAGCCGGAGGCGGCAAAGGAAGCGCCAGCCGGGCCTCAAAAGGGGATATTTGTCGGCAAGGGGCTTGCGGGCCTCAAGTACAAGGTCATTGACGCCGGTGGCGATGAGATAACGGGTGGTGAAGAACGGGAAGGGCTTTTTTGTATCACCGGGCCGAGCATGATGAGCGGTTACTTCGAGAACGACAAGGATTCGAAGCAGACCATCCGCGGCACGTGGCTATACACCGGCGAATACGCGAAACTCGAAGGCGAAGGCGAGACGCTCAAGATAACATTTCTTGCGCGCCGCGAGGACGGGATCAGAAACGGCAATGAGATTCTGATACCGAACCTGATTGACAAGTTCATCAAGGGGGTTCCCGGGGTTTTCGACGGCGCAGGTTTTGTCCTTAAAAATTCGAAAAACGAACAGAAATTCGTAGTGGCTGCGGTAAAAAATCCCGGTTCGCTCAGTGAAAAGCAGATTCTGGATCATCTTGCTTCGCAGCTTCCGTCCGATCTTGTGCCGGTGGCGGTTGTGTTCACTGATTCGATCCCGCGCGATACGGGCGGGAACGTGAACCGGTACCGCCTTGCCGCCCAGTTTTCCGGTTCGCTGGGGTGACCGGGAAGTTCGACCTTAAAACACCGTTCAGTCCCACGGGCGATCAGCCCGGGGCCATAGACAAACTCGTGCGCGGCGCCGGAGGCGGCAGGCGGGCGCAGGTGCTGCTCGGGGTTACCGGCTCGGGCAAGACCTTCACGATGGCAAACGTGGTGGCCCGTCTTGACCGCCCCACGCTTGTTCTTTGCCACAACAAGACGCTGGCCGCGCAGCTTTATTCCGAGTTCAAGGAGTTTTTTCCTTCAAACGCCGTCGAATATTTCGTGAGTTATTATGACTATTACCAGCCCGAGGCCTATATTCCGCAGACGGATACGTTCATCGAAAAAGACGCGCAGATAAACGACGAGATCGACAAGCTCCGGCACTCGGCCACGCGCTCGCTTCTTGAGCGCAGGGATGTGCTGATCGTCTCGTCGGTGTCGTGCATTTACGGCCTCGGTTCGCCCGAGGTCTATGAGGGCATGCGGCTCGCGCTTGCCGTGGGGGATGAAATCAAGCGGCAGGAGCTTTTGCGCAAGCTGGTCGAGATGCAGTACAAGCGCAACGATGTTGATTTTCATCGCGGCACGTTCCGGGTGCGCGGCGACATGATCGAGGTGTTTCCGGCGTATGAAGAGGAGAGGGCGGTAAGGATCGAGCTGTTCGGGGATGAGATCGAGGGTATTTCGATCGTGGATCCGCTCCGGGGCATCAGGCTGGAGCGCATCGGGCGCATGGTGCTTTTTCCGTCAAGTCATTACGTCACAACCGCCGAGTCGCGGAAGCGCGCGATCGAGTCGATCCGTATCGAACTTCGCGGGAGATTGCAGGAGCTGAAGGGACAGGAAAAGCTTGTCGAGGCGCAGCGCCTTGAGCAGCGTACGCTTTTTGATCTGGAGATGATGGAGGAGCTTGGCTACTGCCAGGGGATCGAAAATTATTCGCGTCATCTCACGGGGCGCCGCGCGGGCGAGGCTCCGCCGACGCTTATTGATTATTTTCCGGATGACTTTTTACTGGTTGTGGACGAGAGCCATGTGACCGTGCCTCAGCTCGGCGCGATGTACCGGGGCGACCGTTCGCGCAAGACGACGCTTGTGGAGCACGGGTTCCGCTTGCCGTCGGCGCTTGACAACCGTCCGCTTGATTTCAAGGAGTGGGAGGCGATTGTAAACCAGGTGGTGTTTGTTTCGGCGACGCCCGGTGATTACGAGCTCGCGCAGTCGGGCGGAGAGGTGGTTGAGCAGGTGATCAGGCCCACGGGGCTTCTGGACCCGGAGGTCGAGATCCGTCCGGCGGGCAGCCAGGTCGACGATCTGTTCGGGGAGGTGCGCAAGCGCGCGGAGCGCGGCGAGCGGGTGCTTGTCACCACGCTTACAAAGCGCCTGGCCGAGGATCTTTCGCGCCATTACCAGGAGCAGGGCGTGAAGGTGAAATATCTGCATTCCGACATCGAGACGCTTGAGCGGATCGAGATACTCCGCGATCTGAGGCTCGGGACGTTTGATGTTCTGGTGGGCATCAATCTTCTTCGCGAGGGGCTGGATCTGCCCGAGGTGTCACTTGTCGCGATACTTGATGCGGACAAGGAAGGATTTTTGCGGAGTACGCGCTCGCTGATCCAGACCATGGGGCGTGCCGCGCGCAATGCGTCCGGCCGGGTGATAATGTATGCCGACAGGGTTACGGACAGCATGCGCCGCGCGGTTGACGAGACCGTTAGACGGCGCAAAATCCAGTCGGAATATAATGACAGGCACGGCATCACGCCGCGCACGGTGGTAAAGGCGGTGCGGGCGCCGGTGGGGGGAGCGGGCGTCCCGCCGCCGGGCGAAAAGACGGCGCTGGAGCGCGACGGTGGCGCTCTTGCGATGGAGCGGCTTGATCTATACGATCCGCGCCCGGTGCTTGAGCGCGTGCGCGAAGTGGCGGGCGAATATTTCAAGCAGGGCGGGGTGCCGGTTGCGGAGATGATCGACCGCGCGCTTGTAGCGATGGAAAAAGACATGCGTTCGCACGCGGGCAGGCTTGAGTTTGAAAAAGCCGCGGCTCTGAGGGACAAATTGAGAAGGCTCAGGCGGCTGAGGCTGGAGCTATAAATTTCTGATCGCTTCGGTAAATGGAAGTATCTCTACATTTTTTAGCCTTCTTGCAATGCTGTCCCGTGACCAGACCTGGGCTTCCACGGGTTTTCCCCAGTCGGGAATGAACTGTTCCAGCACGCGCGTATCCCGCTCGGTAACCGTGTCCGTGGACTTGATCTCCACAAGCAGTGTTTTTTTTCCAGAGCGTTCGATGACAAGGTCGATTTCCGCTCCATCCTTTGTGCGCAGATGGCTGAGCCTGTAATCAGCCCGTGAATATTCCAGCTTTCGAATTGCCTCGATGACCAGCCAGTGTTCAAGTGCCCGTCCATATTCAGAGGAGCCTGGATTCAGTGCTGACATCAGCGTCATGTCAAGCGCGCGTTTGACTCCGGTATCAAAGAAATAAAACTTCGGGGACCCGGCTTGTCGTTTTCGTATGGAGCGGTGATAGGCGGGAAGGCGGTATCCGACCAGGGTATCTTCAAGAATCTGGAAATAACTTTCTATGGTTTTATGATCCGTCCCGGCATCCTGGGATATTCTTGAACAGTTTATCGGTTCACCATTGCTTTGGGCGGCTATTTGAAGAAAATCCCTGAATGGATCGATTTTCCGGATCACCTGTTCGGCAATGATTTCCTGATGAAGATAGTTCCGGACATAGCTTCGCAAAAACTCATGTTTGTCTGAAACCGCTGAAAATTCAAACAAGCCGGGCAGCGAACCCCATTCCAATGAATGTTGGAGTTCAATGTGTGGATTCAACCTGGAAAGCTCAGTGGAGGTGAACGGATAAAGATTATAGGTGAATGCTCTGCCGGCAAGAAGATTTGCCCCCATGCGTTTGAGCTTTCTCGCGCTGGAGCCGGTTAGGGCGAATCTGGATAATTTTTTTTGGATGCATGAATGCACGATATCCAGCAGTACCGGAAGTTTCTGGACCTCGTCGATTACCACCCATTTTGAAGGCGATTTGACCAGTTGCTCCGACAGCCGTTGCGGGCGTTTCCGGTATAATTCGTATTGGTCTTCTTGAAGCAGGTCAATCCAGAGAACGGAACTGTGCGGATACAGTTTTTGAATCAAGGTGGATTTTCCGGTGCCCCTGGCTCCAAAAAGAAAGAAGCTGCTGGAACTGCTCAATTCCAAGTCTCTTTTGACCATACTCCCATATAGTACGACACTTTGGGAGTATGGTCAAAATATGCGGTTGACAAACGCGCCAAAAGTTAGTATAACTAAATAGTATTAAGTTTTATTAATAAATACTCGGCAGAAAACTGGAGAGGTTATGCAAAAGCCTGATGCGCATAAAACCCTGCTTTTTGCCTTCGTATTTGTTTGTGCTTTTTTGATGGGATTGCCGGCTTCCGAAGCCGCCGGAAAAAAGAAACCGAAATTCCCGTATTCAACGCCCACGCCGGCCCGCGTTGCGGTTCTTGGCGAAGTTGAGACCCTTCCATTTAAAATCCCGAGCGGACAGGGCGGCGCCGCAGTTACGATCACGGGAGCCCTGAAAAAATCCCTTGAAAACGCGGCCGGCGACACGCATGTGATCTATCCGGCCGGTCCCGCCACTCCTTCCGCCTGCGGAGAGTACCTGTATCTTTCATCGGCGGTGACGATTTTCGAACTGGAAAACGCTAAGGTCGGAATAAAAATCGGTTATAATCCGTCCGGGGATTCAAGCTCCGGGCCGCTAACGGGTTTGACCGGCGCTCTTTCCTTCAAGATAGGAAACATCACCATGGCCTTCGGTCTCTGGAGATGCACGCAGGATAATCATTGCATCCAGGTGGCTGCGTCCGACTCGTCAAGCGCAATACTGTCGGGGCTTGATCTCAGCGTGACAATGAACTTCAGCGAGCTGCAGGTCGGTCCGACGCTTAACTTCAGCGAGGATCTTGATGAAAAGATCCGCAAGATCATGGAAAACGGTCTCCGCAAAATCGCGAAGTCAAAAGACTTCAACAAACTGCCGTGGGTTGCGCTCGTGGCGCAGGATTTCAATCCGCAAAAACCTTCGCACATCATATTTGACGCCGGCTGGGAATACGGCCTCAAGCCCAAGCAGATGTTCGAGGTTTACAAGGTGACGCCGTCCGAAGGCGCCTGTGCCACGTCGATCGGCGTCGCGCTCGGGCACACCGTTGATGTTTACCAGACGTCAAGCGTGCTTGAGATCGAGCCCACATGCCTTGGTAATGTCACGGACATCAAGAAGGGCGATGTAATACGCATTCATGAAGTGGCAAACGGCTCCAACACCTGTCACTAGGAGGCGGATGTCATGAGAACCGGAGCACTGGTTGCTGCAGCGGTCGCGCTCTCGCTTGTCACGGGCGGGAGCGCGCAGGCCGCCGCAAAGAAAAAACCCGCGAGCAGCCCCAAGGACGGCAAACGCGTGCTGCTCGTCGCGCCCGTGCCGGATGTTTCGATCGAAATGCCGGATTCCAAGGTGTATAATTTCGGCCCTGATTTTGAAGCGACGCTCTGGAAAAAACTCCATGACAGCGGAAAATTCCTCGTGGCGACCGAGCTGCCGGTTATGGCCGCAAAAAGCGCGATGACAAGCGCGCTCATGGCGCCGGGCTGGGGCGAACAGCCGCACTACGACTGGCATGGCACCCATGTGCCGGCCGCAAGGCTTTCGATTGCAGTCGATGCCATGACGTTTTCGACCGGTTCGCGCGGCGAAAGGATGTTCTACGGCTTTGACGACCGGCTCACCAACGAATTCAATGACGGAAAAAACGGAGCGGTGAAAAACGAGTTTCCGCTCAAAAAAATTTCCATCGAGCCCAATTATTTCGGCCGGCTGTTTGACGAAAAAGGCGACATGGTTTCGAACACCCACACGGGGCTTGATATCGGCGACGGCTTCGGCATCAATGTTTTTTTTGTGTGGCTTGCGCTCAAATACGCGGTTTACAAGGCAACGCTCAGTCTGAGGATCAAGGTCGACGCACCGCTTGCCCTGCGGCATGATTACACGCTGGTGCAGGTAAAAGGGTCTGGATTTTATTTTGATCTTGCCGGCGCATACAAGGGGTACAGCGCAGGGATAAGCGTCGCGCGCCGGGATGCCATGCTGCAGGCCTTCAAAAAAGCGATTGCCGGCGCCTATGGCGCGCTTGAGCGCTCGGTGCTTGATCTTCCGCTTACGGGCATGATCGACAGCGTACTGCCCGACGGAACATTGCTTCTGGGAACCGGACTGAACTCCGGCATAAAACCCGGCGTGCTGTATGAAATCGTGGGCGCTCCCGGTCTTGCAATCCGTGTCACTGCCACGCAGGAAAACGGCGCGGCCGCAGCGGTTGTCCGCGGAGATAAAAGTCTTGCCCGGCCCGGCAGGATAATCCGCCAGATCGCATCGCTTGACACCGTACCGGCGGCTCCGGTCGCGCAGCCGCTCGTGAGCATGGCAAGCACGGCCGCAGCCGTGGTGTCAGCAA
>MEQJ01000098.1:8890-12551 GCA_001770165.1 Bdellovibrionales bacterium RIFOXYD1_FULL_53_11
CGGTGTCGCGACTCCGGATTTGTCGCTCGGGGCGGCCATTCTCAAAAGCATTGTGGAGGGGTTCACGCTTTTTTACAGGATCTGGCGTTATGCCAAATACGACCAGACATATCAAAAAAGCGCGGATGGCGCTCAGGCATATGCCCCGGGCGAAGAGGCCGCGCCGCCGGATACAATTCGGGACTGGGTGCGAAGCGCACGAAGAGAGGCCTGGGCAAAACAGATCGGTTTGACCAATGTTCCGGAAGAACCCGGTCACGCGGCGTCGCGTCCGCCGGTGGTTGCCGTGATCGACTCCGGCGTTGATTACAATCATTCGGCCATTCATGGCGCGCTCTGGCTAAATCCGAATCCTTACAAGGACGCGCGCGGAAATCTTGACAGGTACGGCTGGGACTTCATCTCCGGCGACAGCAAGCCGTTTGATGATTCCTACCATGGCACGCAGGTGGCAAGCCTTGTTACCGCCGTAATGCCCGGCGCGCACATAATGCCGCTCAAGGTGTTCAATCCGTGGGGGATAACGAATTCGGCTTCGATTTACGGAGCTTTTGTCTATGCCGCCGACCACGGCGCAAAAATCATCCTTTGCGGCTGGGCGACGCAAAAGTATTCCAGAGCGATCGAAACGGGCGTTGCCTACGCGCGCCAGCGGGGCGCCGTGGTGATTGCGGCCGCCGGCGACAGGGGTGACGATCTCGGATCGAGCCCCGCATATCCGGCGGTGCTTTCGTTGAAATACGACAACGTGGTAACCGTGACCGGCGTGGACGAAAACGACCGTCTTGTACAGGAATACGGCTGGTACGCGAATTACAGCCCGGAATCCGTAACCCTTGCGGCCCCCGGCCGGAAACTCCGGGTTGCCGAGCCGCGCGACGGGCGCGCGCGCGCGACATCCACCGGCCTTGCCGCCGCAATTACGTCAGGCGCGCTTGCAAGGATGCTTGCCGCGAATCCGTCCTGCACGGACTACCAATGCCTGATCGCGCTTTTGAAATCATCGGCGCAAACCGTGCCTGCGCTTGCCGGCGCGGTCAAGGGCGGCCTCAGGGTGGTGGTCAGGGACTGATCACGCGTGAAGTTTGTGAGTTCCGGAGCTGTCCGCAGGCGGCGAGAATGTCAGCCCCCCTTGAGGCCCTTTGCGTGGCGACAATATGCGACGACATGAGTATCTCCTGGAATTTTCGTGCGCGCCCGGCTGACGGCCCCTGTAGCGGCACCGCGTCCAGGACGGCTCCGGCAAACGCATTGAAGCGTATCAGGTTTATTTTAACGGGCATCCCGCGGACGAGCCGGGCAAGCATTCGCGCGTCGTCATCAGAATCGTTGATGCCGGCCAGGAGGACGTATTCGAGCGTGATGCGTCTTTTCGGTCCGAGCGGGTATTTACGGCAGGCGGCAAGCAGGGATTTGATGTTCCATTTCTTGTTGACCGGCATCAGCTTGTCCCGCAGCGCATCCGTCACTGCATTGAGCGAAACGGCGAGTGATACCGGGCAGCGGGAGCCGAGTTCCGCCATCGCGGGCACGATGCCGCAGGTGCTGACCGTTACCTTCCTTCGCGAAAAATTGAGGCCGTCGCCGTCAAGCAGGATGTCACAGGCCTTTATGATGTTTTCAAGATTAAGGAGCGGCTCACCCATGCCCATGAAGACGATGTTTGTGATCGGAACCGCGTTTTCCGCCGCGCGCTGCATGGCCAGAACCTGTCCGATGATCTCATGCACTTCGAGATTGCGTTCAAAACCGGCGTGTCCTGTATTGCAAAAAGCGCAGTTCATGGCGCAGCCGGCCTGGCTCGAAATACAGGCCGTTACGCGCCCCGCGCCGCCACTGTCCGCATCTTCTTCATCGCCGGGTTCCCCGGCCGGGATGATTACGCTTTCAACGGTATTGCCGTCATCAAGTTCCCACAGGAATTTTATGGTTCCGTCACCGGATGTCTGCCGGTTTTTCTCGCGAATGGAGTAGGGCGGGGCGTTTTGGTGGAGCCATGCGCGCAGCTCCTTCGAAACGTCGGACATCGCTTCAAAGTCCGTGACCCCTTTGCGGTAGAACCATTTGAAAAGCTGCCGCGATCTTGCGCCGGCGAGGCGTTCCCGCGCCCGTATATCCACAGTCCTGACCAGTTCTGCCAGTTCCTTTTTGTCGAGTGACTGGAAAAACATCCCGTCAGAGCCCGAAAAAAGCCCTGAATGACATCATAATGGCAATCGGCCAGCGCAGCGGCACCATGCGTGCGCGCGAGCTGCGCACCGCCTTGGCAATAAGACGCCATGGATTTGAATCGGACGACCAGCAGTCCCAGTCTTCCTGTTTGGCCATAAGCCCCTGCACCGGGACGGCGTATTTGTCGGAAAGAAATTTTACAAGCTCGGAAGGATGTCTCTGGCGATCGGTTTTCTGCGCCGGAAAATCCGGCTTATGGAAAGTATGCAGCTCGCCACGGCGGATTATGGCAAGTATGGAGTTGTCTTCGTTATTGTCGAGCATGATGAAAATGCCGTAGTTCGACGGAAGTATCCTGCCCCACCAGCTGTTGGTGGCATCGAGAAGAAAGTGCCAGCCTTCGTTTCCGGCAATGCCGTGTTTCCGCCTCAGCGCCCGGCGCTGTGAATGGAAATGCGGGAGGTCCTTGCAGCTTGCAAGCCATGAATCAAGCTCCGGCCGTTCTATAAAGGTCAGCTCCCTGTTGCCGGCCAGGGTCCGGATTGTGTCTTCGTTCTTGCCTGTCCAGCCGGACACGTCGCTGCCGTCGCAATATGCCGAGATTGCGCAACCGCCCTCCATGACAACAAATGCTTTTGCTGAAATGGAAGTGTTCGCAAGCACGCTTGAGCGTTTTTTCGGAATGAAAATCCTCTGGAAAGACTTCCAGTCGTAGTTCAGTTCCATAAAGCACCCATGTCTTCGGACTGCGCCAGCCCCGGCAGCTCGTTTTCCGCGGCTTCTGTCACTTTTTGTTCCAGAACCCTGGAGCTTACTGCGGCCGCCTTGCGCTCCTCGACGTCGAGGCCGAGACCATCCACCGCAAGAGGAAGCACCCCGCAGGGCGGAACTTCCAGCGTGAAGCGGTCCGCCGGTGCGACCATGTCTTCGGAGGGGCAGTGCTGGGACGTGAAGTAGCTGGCCATGTCGCAAACCGTGACTTCGGCAGGGAAGAAGACATCTGCGGAAATCTTTCTGCCCGTGCTGTTGAGAATGAAGAGGCCCAGGCCGCCGTCGTCCCGGTCAAGCGGTACAAGCTGCAGCCTGGCATCAGAAGGCGCGCATTTTGCCGGGATGCCGGCCAAGGACAGGAGCGATGCGGTGAATCTTGCCAGTTGTCCGTGTTCAGGAACATCGAACAGCACGATTCTTCCGTCGTCTGCAGGTTGAATCCGGTAGGTGGTTCCGATATTGAGATCCAGGCCGCCGGACCCGGACATGAGCTGGTCGAGCATTGCCCTGGCGGATTCGGTATATAGGGCGGTTCTGGGCAGTGCGGCCAGCCTGCCGCCGCGGGCCCACTCGATTATCCTGCTGATGGCATCCTGCGTGATTATCAAATCGGGATCAGCCACAAGAAGAGATGCGTCAAGCGAAAGGGCGGCGCTTTCAGGATTCGCCGCGATCCGCGCAGTGGCACCGGACTGCGCAGCAAGTTCGTTCCAGAGTT
>MEQJ01000098.1:12573-15042 GCA_001770165.1 Bdellovibrionales bacterium RIFOXYD1_FULL_53_11
GCCTCGGCACGGGCCCTGAAAAGCTGTGAAAGCCCGAGCCATTCGCAGTCATCAATGAGCACGCCGCCGCCGCGTGAGCCCATGAGAATGAGCGATTTCAGCACCAGAAACTGCTTTTCAGCGTCAGCCAGCGACCTGAACGGACCCAGCCCGGTCAGATGCACGAAGGAAGGGGCTTCATTTCCTCCCGCATGGCTCATCCGTTCTGCCGCGTGATCGACCATCGAGGACAGGCGGCCAAGGTCGGCATTTCCTCCGGAGATGACTCTCAAAAGTTCAGAATAAGCGTAAGCCGGATCCGCCTCGGGGGTATGGATCTCCATCTGTCCGGTGCGTATGCACGATTCACTGCGCCTCAGACACTGGAGTGAGCGGGTCCGGAAAAATTCCTCCGAGTGCTGGTTGAACCACTTGCGGCTGGCATGCTCCAGCTGGCGGCTTTTCCAGCGGTTGGCCGCCGCGGGGCTCGGATCCGCGAATTCGCGTTGTGAAAAAAACTGTTCGATCCTCTGGCGGAAGGCGAGCGAAGCGCAGTTGGAATGGTCTCCGGCGGGGCCGCCGAACGAATGCATTCCCGAGGCTGCCGCCGAACGGTACATCTTCCAGAAGCTTCCGCCGATCATCGCGGTTACTGAACGGCTGACGGCGGGATTGGAGCGCGACACTTCCGCGATCATGGCGTCCACCCTTGAAAGGAATCCGCTGAAGCGCTTGGTGAACTCGGGCGAAAAAAGCGATGGCACCTGGAAGATGTTCGGGGGAAGGACGCAACTGACGGGCTCGTCGTGAAATTGTTTGGCGATGCCTTCGGGTCTTGCGAGCAGGTCGCGCGGGATGCCGGAGTTGTGGAAATGAATGCCCGGTTCCGGCGTGAGAATGAGGGTGAGATTGACGCCCTTTTCTGCGGCGATATTGATGAATTTCACCAGCGAGTGCGAAATGTCGGATTCAACCGCCTGCCAGGGCACAAAAGTGCACAGCGAACTGACGCCCGAACGCAATAACTCATCAATTCTATTTGCCACAGTCCTGGCATTATATTCCCAATAATTTAATACTATCTGGACAGGCTGCAGCCCCGCGTCCCCCACCATACGCAAAAGTATTGCATGCCGCGCAAGGATAGTCATCCCGGCCGGAAAAAATTTTTTCTGCTCCGGTTGATGAAAAAATCCGCGCACAAACCGGAGGTTGACTATGGGGCCATGCCTATTCTATCCTTGATAAAATGAGCTGCCCAAGCGATGCCGATGAAAAAACGACCGTTCTAAAAGACGATACGCTGAAGAAGGAGATGCAGAAGGCCAAGGAACAGGCCGCCTGTCTGATCATTATCAGGGGGACGCCGCAGGGGCACCGTTTTTTCCTGTCGCAAAACGAGATGACGATTGGTCGCGACCCTTCGGTGGAAATAAGCATTTCGGACCAGAATATTTCGCGAAAACATGCGCGTCTTGCGGGTGATGCGGGCGGTAATGTGACGATCATGGATATGGGTTCTTCCAATGGCACGTTTGTCAACGACAAGAAGCTTGTGCCGAATATTCCGACCACGCTTGCCAAGGAAGACATGATCAAGGTTGGGGCCACCATCCTCAAATTCCTTCCGGCGGGGGAACTTGAGATTCTTTTTTACGGAAATCTCGGCTCGGCCGCTCACACGGATCCGCTTACTAAAATCTACAACAAGGGGTTCCTGCTTGATGCCCTCGAGGCCGAGTTCAAGCGCGCCAAGGCGCTGCATACGGATTTTTCGCTGGTGTTTTTTGATCTCGATCATTTCAAGAAGGTCAATGACACCTACGGGCATGATGCGGGTGATTATGTCCTCAAGGAAATAACCACGCTGATCCGCACCAATCATGTCAGGCCCAAGGATGTTTTTGCCCGCTATGGCGGCGAGGAATTTGTCCTGTTGCTGGGCGGAATGAATGCGGTCATGGCCGCCGAAACCGCCGAAAAAATCCGCACCACCGTAGAGACGCATGCGTTTGTCTATGAGGGCAAACGGCTTCCGGTTACGGCAAGTCTCGGGGTGGCGGAACTCAGGGCGGATATTGAATCGGCGCAGACGCTTCTCAAGCTGGCGGACAAGGCGCTTTACGGCTCGAAAACCGGCGGGCGCAACCGCGTAACGGTTGCCACCTAGGGCGGGCGGCTAGAGTTTCCACAGCCCTTCTTTTTCAACCAGGTCGTAAACCTCGCGGAGGATTTCCACGGAGTTGTCGATCGTGCCCCCGTCAATGGTCATTGCCGGCTGGATGCGGAAGCTCGGCGCATAGGCCATTGTAAGCAGGCCGCGATTCAGACACTCGGTAAAAATCCGGGCACAAGCCTTGCGGGACATCGGCTCGCGCGTGTTCTTGTCGCGCACCTGCTCGACGCCGATAAAAAGCCCCGCGCCGCGCACCTCTCCGATGAACGGATAGCGGTCGACCATGGGTTCGAGTTTTTTCAGGAAATATTCCC
>MEQJ01000098.1:15099-16283 GCA_001770165.1 Bdellovibrionales bacterium RIFOXYD1_FULL_53_11
CGATGCCATTGCATTGCCGCCATAGCTTGAAGAAGAGCCGGAATGGTTGGACCATGGTTTGACGTTTACGATCTCGTCGCGGGACATGATGGCGCTTACCGGAAATCCTCCGCCGAACTGCTTGCCCATCGTGACCATGTCGGGTTCGACAAGCGTGTGCTGGCAGCCCCAGAATTTTCCGGTGCGGCCGAAGCCCGTGATCATTTCGTCGCAAATCAGAAGTGCTCCGAACTCCTTCGCAAGATCGCGGACGCCCGGTAAAAACTCCTTTGGCGGGATGATGTTGCCGGCGGTACCCTGCATCGGCTCTAGTATGAACGCGGCGATTGAGCCGGCAGTCGTGGTTTTGAGCTGTTCGCGCGCAAAGTCCAGGCAGGCCATCGAGCAGGAGGGATATTTCATCTTGAGCGGGCAGCGATAGCAGCTTGCGTACGGTGCCATGTGGCAGCCGGAGACCATGGGACCGAGTTTTTCCTTGAAGGTCGATCCCATGAGAGAAAGGGTTCCCATTGTCTTGCCATGGAAGCCGCCCCAGAAACTCACGAATTCGTATTTGCCCGTGTAGCATTTTGCCAGCCGGAGCGCGCTCTCGACCGCTTCGGCGCCGCTCGAATACAGCTGCACGCGGTGCACGCCCGGAGCGGGCCGGTGCTCGGCCGCGCGTTCCATGAATTCGACGCGGGCGCGTGACGTGAAGCTGCCGACCGAAGCCTGTCCGACCTGTTCCTGCAAGGCCTTGACCCAGGACGGATGCGAGTGCCCGAGCCCGCAAACCCCGATTCCGCCGATAATGTCGATGAAGGTGTTTCCGTCCACATCCGTGACGGTGCTGCCGCGCGCGCGGTCGACCACAATGCCCGCCATGAGCGCAAAGCCCTGCAGGCCCGGGGCAAGATGCTTGTCCTCGCGCTCCCTGAGTTCCCGCGAGCGGGGTCCCGGGATGGCGGTGCGGATTTCCTGTTTCTGGTTTTTAGGCTGGTTGATCATGTTTGATGCTCCCCTTGAAAACAAAATATCTGTGCAGCGGAAAATTGAAAAAGATCCCCACAAGTGCCGCGGTCAGTATTTTTGACGTCGTATATTTGAAGCCGGCGAGATCCGTGAAGAACCACACCCCGCCGCTGTTGAGGATGAGGCTTGCTCCGGATACGGCGGTGTAGCGCAGGGCCTGCCATGAGAGGCGT
>MEQJ01000099.1:0-3875 GCA_001770165.1 Bdellovibrionales bacterium RIFOXYD1_FULL_53_11
AAGAAACCCTTGAAGTTCCGGGAGTTTTTCGGGTGCCGTGAGCTTTGTTCGCGGGTTCCGTCGATGAATCGCGAGTGGCGGATGTACTGTGAGGGTTCGATACCTTACGCGAGAGAGCTGAAGCATGCAATAAGGCCGTCGTGAAAACAGCGCCAGTTACATGTTCTGAGTAAGTGACCTCTCTGCAATAAACAATCTGTGTGGGTATAATATGTGAACTTGCTGAAGAATTATTCAACAAGTGCTGCTCCACCCCCAGCCTCGATTAACAACACTCAACGTCGGACAGTTATAGTTTTCCAGCTTCGATGACAAACGCCTTTATGGTTTTGAGATACTCGTCATTACTGATGCCGATATAGTCATGCATGCTCAAATTCCTGTCCTCCAAAAATCCCAACCAGAGTTCGACATCACCAAGGACGCCGGTCCTTCCGGCTGCTTTTATCGTATCGCGTGGCGAATAAGCTTCGATGCCGCTTTTATTGACCTCTTGTTTGAGCAGCTTCCAGGCATATTCAAAACACGTCTCAAACAACTTGGCGATGCCGGCAGCTATAAGCTTGCTGTTTTTCGCCTCTTTTTCATGCTTCAGTGCATTCCTGAGCGCCTCAAGCGAATCCAGAAAATCCTTCCTGTCATCCATTTTTCATCCTTTCTTTGAGGGCGAGCCAGCCCTGCATGCTGCCGGTCAGGAACTTCCAATCCTTTGCCGCATTTTTCAAAAACCCCGGTCCAGCAGCATTCAAATTCACCAGATCAACCGCAACCGGCAACGGCTCCGCAAGTTCTTTTGCAAGCACAAGCATTTTTCTGAATTCGCTGTGCTCCATGTTTGATTGCTTGAAACATCCGATGTCGATATCCGAATAATTTTTATGCGTCCCCCTGGCTCTGGAACCAAAAAGTACGAATGTCACGTCAGCGGATTTCCGGCGCAACTCATCCACAAGGCCGGCAACAAGGGCTTCATGATCAACGCCACGGAAAGTTGATTTGTTGACAAGCAGTTCTTGCGGTTCTTTTTTCAGTGCAACAAGCATTTTCTCAACAGCTTTTGGAAACACCCCGCTGCCGGAAAGATAGTAATTGACGGTATTGCGATGCAGTCCGAGCATTCTTGCAAAAGAATCCACCGAGTCAAACCCGCTTTTTTGTATGGCATCCAATAGCCGGGACCGGTCAATTACATGCATAATTGTATTGTATATTGCACAGTGAGATTGTGCAATATGGCTGTTATTTTGCCGGATTCACATTCAGAAATTATCTGTACCCGCAGGAAATGACAGGATATTATTTATATCTAAGGCATCCAAAAGGAGAAAAAAACGTGAAAAAGCTAGGCATGGTGTTGGGGGCGTTTGTTGTAATCATTCTTGCGGCAATGATCATTATTCCGCTTGTTGTTGATGTGGACAAATACAGGCCGCAGATAGTGCAACTTGCAAACGAGAACATCAACGGCCGGCTTGAGCTTGGAAAACTGAAGTTGTCGCTCTGGGGCCAGATCAGAATCGAGGTAGGAGGGGTAACGCTCAAGGACGCGGGCGGCAAACAGATCATGAGCGTCAAGGACGCATATTTCCATCTTCCATTTACTTCCGTATTCAGCGGTTCTCCCGTGCTTACATTCAAAATGATCAAACCCGAACTGAGCATCATCAAGGAACGCGACGGAAAACTCAATGCAATGAAGCTAATAAAAGAAAAACCGAAAACATCATCAATCGTTCCATCAGCGCCTACGGCGGCGGAAGGCGACAAGGCGGTCGCAAAGGATGCCGACAAAGCAACGTCCGGTGGCACGATGGCTCTCCCGGCGATTGCAACGCGAGCGCGAATGGGTATCGAGCTTCGGGACGCAATGCTTACGTATAGTGATGCGGCGGGTGGACTTTCTTCAAAAGTAAACAACCTGAATGTTGTTGTGCGGGACATATCGCTTTCAAGGCCGACCGAACTCGAAATCTGGGCCGACATTGATACGCGCCAGAGCGGCAAAAGCGGGGCCATGTCAATCGTCGGTCCGATAAAACTAAACGCCAAGGCACAGCCAACCATTGACGGCGGAAAAATCGGCGGACTTGTGGCCAGTCTAAAGGTGGATCTCGACAATCTTGAGATCATGATTCCAGGGCTTTTTGAAAAGAAAAAAGGGATTGCCGCAAATGCCGAGGGCAGCATCTCCGCCACCGAGCAGGACGCGAAGATCGACAAGTTTGTCGTAAGATTCTTCAATGCGGAAATAACGACCACCGGCAGGATAACGCAGCTGAGGCCGCCGGCGGGCGCGGGCAAGGCAAACCCGGTGGTTGCCATTTCGGTGAAATCAAATGATATCGCGCTAAAGCCCTGGGTCGAGCTCATTCCGATGCTCAAGCAGTACCAGCTTGGCGGCAATGCAAGGCTTGATGCGGCGGCAAATGGTCCGGCCGACAAGCTTGACTACAATGCAAATCTTGCGCTCAAGGGTGTAACAGCCAAAGCGCCCAACCTGAAGGTTCAGCCCGTGATAGATATGGGCGTAAAAATCGAGACCGACAGGATTGACAATATGTTTCTCACGATGCGCGCCCCTGGCAATGACCTGAAAATGAATGCGCGGCTCGTATCGTTCTCAAAGCCCTCGCTTATTGTCGAAGTCCATTCAACCGGAATGGATCTTGACCAGTTGATGGATTTTCCGCCGCCCGCGCCGAAAGCGGACAAGAAAAATTCCGGCAAGGCCGTCGCGGCAGGAGATGCCGCCGGCGCAGCCGCGAGCGCGCCAAAGGCGGCAAAGAATACCGAGGCGGATTTCGACGCCATGCTTGATCCGCTTCGCCGCAATCCGATGGCGGCCCAGGCTTCTGCCGTGATAACCGCCAATATCAAGTTCATCAAAGCCATGAACATCCGTATCAGCGATATCGTGGTCCGCAAGACGTTCAGAAATCTTGTAGTGGCGCTCGAACAATTCAGCATGAAGGTTTTCCGCGGCAGCATCAAGGCGTCAATGTCGGCGGATCTCAAACCCAAGGCACCAGTGTACAAGATCGGAGCCGAAGTCGCGGGACTTGACCTCAAGGAGGCGGTCACTTCGCAGCTTGCGCTCTTCAAGAATACGCTGCTTGGCAAATTGTTTTTCAAACTCGATGCGAGCGGATCGAGTTTCAATCCAACGCCGGCCGTGAACAATCTTGTGGCAAAAGGCAGCTTCAAGGTCGAGAAGGCCGCGTTTGCCACCATTGATGTCGGCAAGATGGCGTCCGAGGGGATCGGCAAGGCGCTTGCCAGGGCCGGCGAAAAGGTTCCGCAACTCAAGGGCAAGAGCATCAAGGACCCGGGCGGACGCGAATCGCGCTATGAGTTTGTCGGGTCGGATTTTTCAATCGCCCACGCCCGTTTTACGGCGCCGAATTTTCATGCCAAATCCGAACCGGGGCAGGGTATCGATCTCAAGGGCAACACTGAGGTTGGCATCAATGATTTTTCGCTCAAGGCCGCCTGGCAGGTGATCGATACGCATAATCTTACGAAAGCACGCGACATCAATGTCGAGCAGGCGGGGGTGAGGGTGGAGCATGTGCTTGCCGAAGGCAGCGAACCGGTCAGGTTTCCGGTTACCGCCGGCTGCTCGCTCAAGGCACCTTGTTATTCGTACACCGAGGTGCCGGAGCATTTTGCCCGGATTGCGGGGGCCAACATTGCAAGGGCGGCTGGAGACAAGGCCAGGGCGGAAGTCCAGAAGCGTGCCCAGGAGGCTTTGAAGAAAGCGCCGGCGCCCGTGCAGAATGCCGTAAAAAAACTGAAATTATTCGGCAGATGAAGCGGGCTTCGATCGATCTCGGCACCAACACCTGCTTGCTGCTAGTGGCGGAGTGTCCTGCCGT
>MEQJ01000099.1:3902-40279 GCA_001770165.1 Bdellovibrionales bacterium RIFOXYD1_FULL_53_11
CGCGATGGAGCGCACAATTGCATGTCTCGTGTCTTATGCTCAAATCGTCAAGAGCCACGGGATAGCGCCTGCCGAAACGGTTTGCGTGGCCACCAGCCAGGCGCGTGACGCAAAAAACGGCGCAGTTTTTTTCAGGCGGGTAAAACAGGAAACCGGATTTGACTTCCGCGTCCTGTCCGGCGACGAGGAGGCGCGCTGCAGTTTTACCGGAGGCCTTGTGCCGGGGGTTGATCCGTCAAGGGCCGCGATAATCGACATAGGCGGTGGCAGCACGGAACTCATGTCGTGTGCGGGAGGCGTGAGCGTTGACGTGGGTTCGGTGCGCTTTACCGAACGTTATCTCAATGTGCCATGCGACAGGTGCGTGAGTGACGAGCAGTTCTGGGAATGCCAGGCGGCGGTTGACGCAGGACTTGCCCCCCTGGTGGAGTGGCGTAAAAATCTTGAAACCGGTTTGCAGCTTGTTGCAGTGGCTGGAACCGCCACGACACTGGCGGCGTGGCATCTGCGTCTGCCGCGCTATGATGCCGCCAGGATTGACGAAGCTGTTCTTACACGCGGCGATGTGCACCGCATGACGGAGGAACTCAAGATGCTGCCGGCCGAAAAACGGCTTGAACTTCCGGGCATGCAGCGCGGACGCGAGGATGTGCTTCTTGCCGGCGCGCTGATACTCTGGCGCGCCATGGAACTTCTGGATTTTTCAACCTGTCTGGTGAGTTCGCGCGGCCTCAGGTTCGGGGTGCTTTGAATAAGCGCCGCGCTACAGATTGCATTTTCCTTTTCGCGCACGCAAAACGAGAAGCGTGATCATCACCGTCGAACATGCCGCTGAAAACAGCAGCATGTAAAGAATGGGGGTTACATCACCGCCGGCCTTGTAAATTCTTCCGATGAAAATCTCTTGTACGACAGAGCCGATCGAACCCATGCCGTTAATCATTCCCGCCGCAGCGACTGCGTATTTTTTTGAACCGACATCTATCGCCCCCGCACCACTGATCAGCGAGTCGGGACCACACAGCAGGAAGCCAATAAGGCTATAGGTTATTCCGAATATCAGTAGTGAATGCGAACCGAATTTCCACAGGACCAGAGTGGTCAGGGTGAGCCCGACCAGCATGATCAAGGAGAGCAGCGCGCGACCACCTCTGAAGAACTTGTCCGATATGTATCCGGCCCCGATCACGCCAAAAAAACCGAATATGTCAAATAGCGTCGAAAAATATCCTGCCTTGTCATGGGCAAGACCATAGCTGAGCTGCAAAAAATACGGTGCCCAGCTCCAGAGCGCATAGCGGATGAATTTTATGAAAAAATAGAACGAACCCATCATTAAAATTGTTGTCAGCAGGTTCATTGAAAACCCGCCGCTGGAATCTTCCCTGGCGTGGATTTTTTTTGGATCAACCTGGGATACCGGTTTGGCTTCTGACGCGGCATCATCAATCGGAGGAAGGCCGACATCTTCGGGCTTGTTCCTTTGGAGGGCATAAAAAAGCAGCCATATCGCGCCCAGCACCAAAGAAGCCGCCCAGAACGACCATCTCCAGCCGGCAAGACCCAGCATGAATGCGGCAAAGCCTTTTGCCACCGCGCCGCCCACGCTGAAGCAGGTTCCCCAGGCGCCCAGTACGCGGCCGCGCTCGGATTTTCTGAACCATTGGGCCATGGTGCCCACATTGCCGGACCAGCCCGTTGATTGCGCAAGACCGTTCAAGAACATGAACGCCATGAACGTCCACATGTTGTTTGCAAAACCAAAACAAATATTACAGAGAACGGAAACTCCCATGCCGGTAAGAACAAGTTTGCGGGGTCCGAATTTTGTTCCCATGGCGGCGGCATTGAATTCGCCGACTGCATAGGCAATAAGATATGCCATTCCGACCTTGCTGAGCATGGAAGGATCAAGTCCAAGGTCCGTGGTAAGGTCGCCCTTTACGACAAAAAATGCCTTCCGGCAGAAATAATAGCCAACATAACTGAACCAGGTGCTTGCAAACACATAAACCCGCCAGGTGTGCATCTTGTGTTCGGTGGTTGCTTTGCCGGGGCCCATTGGCGACATATTCAATACCTCTTTGACAAAGTCCTTATCAGAGACTTTGGCGGAGCGTCAAAAATACTTTGTTGTTGTTGATTGAACCAGATTTGCTACATGACTGCTATATGCCGTTTTCACGTTTTATTGCAAAACAGGGATTCGTTGTACTCGATGGCGGAATGGGTACCGAACTTGCAATTCGCGGCGCTGATGTTACCGACGAACTCTGGTCCGCGCGCCTTCTGCGTGATGACCCGGGTATTATCAGGCAGATTCATTATGACTATTTTGCGGCAGGCGCCGATGTGGCCACGACTGCCAGCTATCAGGCCACTTTTCAGGGGTTTGAAAAAGTTGGCATAGGATACGATGAAGCGGCGTCGCTTATCAGGAAAAGCGTTGAGATTGCGGTCGAAGCGCGCGATGCGTTCTGGCTGGTTCAGGATTCCCGGGCCGGACGTGAAAAGCCGCTCATTGCCGCGTCGATCGGGCCATACGGGGCATTCCTGGCCGATGGCTCTGAATATCGCGGGTTTTACGGTCTTTCAGTACGTGAACTTGCCGATTTTCATCGCGACAGGCTTGCGGCATTGGTGCAAACCCGGGCTGATATGCTTGCATTCGAGACGGTGCCATGTCCCGAGGAGGCGGAAGCATATGTCCGGCTACTTGAGGAAGGCGAAGCCAAGCCGGCATGGATTTCGTTCAGCTGCAAGGACGGCCTGAGCGTGTGCCAAGGGGTTCCATTCGAACGTTGTATTGATATTGTGGCGGGTTCTCCGCAGATTGTCGCAATCGGCGTGAACTGCACGGCGCCGGAACATGTAGAATCACTCATCCGTGCGGCCCGGAGCCGCACGGACAAGGCAATAATTGTTTATCCAAACAGCAGTGAAATCTGGGATGCGAGGCGCCGCACCTGGGTTTCTCCGGCCCATGGCCCTGTGAAGCCGGCGGATTTTGCGCCGCAGTGGTTTGAAGCCGGCGCCCGGATAATCGGCGGCTGCTGTCGGACCGGCATTGCCGATATCCGGGCCCTCAGGACAAGGCTTTTGCAAAAATGAAAAATAAACAGCGGTTATCTCCGGTGGAAATTGTATTTTTGGTTTTGTCCGCGGTTTTCATGATTAATTATTTCATGGTTCCATTGGGTGCCGACCAGCAATCCATGATGAGTTTTCCGCATCTCGCTTTTCACCAGTACGGCGGCGGGATCGGCGGGATCATGAATTCCTGGGATATGAAGCCTTTCGGCTTCCGGATCATTTACAGTCTGCTGTACCGGACTGCCACGTGTTTTGCGGACTTCTGGAACAAGCCGGCTTTTGAGTTTGCATTGAAGCTGTCTTATTTCTTGTTTTTTGCAGGCATCAGTGCTTTTGTTGCGCGCCGGCTGTCCCTCGTTTTCGGGGTGCGAATGAAGTCCGCATTTTTCTTTTTGACCGCGGTCTTCCTGGCTTCCTCATTTGTTACGTCATTACAGGCTGAAGAAATTGCCGCACTACTTGCAGTCCTGGCCGTAGGACTTCTGGTGGGCGGTGGAACCTTCTCATTCGCCCTGGCCGGTTTTGTTGCGGCCTATGTCATTTATATCAAATTTGTCACGGCCGCCTTGTCGGTATTTGTGTTTTTTATTGCCGCATACCTTCTCTGGTGCGGCCTGGCTACCTGGAAGAAGTTTCTGGTGTTTTGCATGTCAGGCATTATCAGCGCGCTTCTGATCGCGCTGCTGGTGTATTGTTTTTTTCCCGGCGAGGTGAACAATGTGCATATTACCAGGGAATTGCAGCATGGAGCCAGATTTGATTTCACGCCTCGTGTTTTATGGAGCATGTTCCGGTCACATACCCTGATATTCCGCGGCTCACTGGCGGATCATGCTTTTTATGTTGGTGGTGCTGCGCTTTCGATGCTGGCGCTGGCGCTCACGGCCGCGATGAAAAAACCGGTGGAAGCCGGATTGATTCTTGTTTCATATGTGCTTTGTCTTGCTCCCGTGGTGGCTCAGAACAGGGCTTTTGGTTATCATTTCATGACCGTTTTACCGGCATTTTTGACGGGTGCCTGGTTTTATTTCCGCCTGGTGGGTCAGCTTGGCGTGCCAGATCTGCGCCGGTTGCGCCTGTTGTACGGCGGCATCATCATTTTGCTGATTGCATATCCGCACCTGCCGCGTCTGGTCCGGATATTTCTTGTTGTGGTTGGACCAATGGGCGTCATGATGGCGATAATGGATTTGCTTTCCCGGCTTGGGGGCTGGAATGTTCTGCGCGCGCTCCGAAGGGCTATTATTGCGGCGGCGGTGATATGGGTCGGATTCGGCGTATTATTGTATGCCATGTTTTTTTCGCCGCTTGGAAAATATTATCCTGACAGCATCGTTCGCAGGTATCTTCCCTTCAAGTGGTATTACAGTTATGGCGAATACAGTAAGACGGTAGAGCAGCAAAAGCAGGCGGCTTTGTGCGCCAGGAGTATTATTGAATCGAAACACGAAAAGATTCTTTATATTCAATTCGGCGGACCATCTTATTTTCTGGGCAATCCCTCCCATTCGATATTTTTCAGTTCGGTGCCGCTTGCAAGAGGCTGGTATGATGTTCCGCTTTTCAACAAAACACTCAACGAAGTGCTTGAATACAATGGAAGATACATTGTCAGCGATACGTGGGTGGATATTGATAGAATAGCTGAACTCAGGCGGATGCTGGCAAGCGGTTACAAAAAACATGATTGTGGGATCTGGACGGTTTATTCCAGATATTTTCATTTGCCAAACCGCGTCAAAAATGTCAGATAACCCATTGCGTTAACGCAGACGGGGAGACGCAAGGGGCTGGGTGATCATGGGGAAGCATTCAAAAAGCAAGGCAGTCATTTCAACATTATTTGTTTTCTCAATATTAGCGGTTGCGGCTGACACCTTTTCGTTTGCCGCCCCTCTTGGGCCCTGCAGTCCTGGTGAAGTTTTCAAGTCCCTCCTTAAAATCGAAACACAGGAATTCATAGGCACCTTTGCGCCGTGGAAGCTTCTCAAGGAACCATTCACCGGCATACGCCCGCGAGGTCTTGCGGCAATCCGCGAGCATGCCAGGCAGCACGGGATCACAACGGTTGTTTTCGGGGCGCGCCCCAAAACCGCGGCAGAGGTGGCTGCGTTCGAATTCCGCTACGGGACAAAAGTGGTTTTCATGGATGACTTTAAAAATGCCGCGGGTATAACGCGCGAAAAAGGGGTTGTGCTTCATCCGGGTGAGCCGGTGCCGCTTGCAAATGTTTATCGCGGCGGAATAAATCCGCATATGGGCTACGGTGTTCTGCACGGCAAACTCAGCAAGTGGCACGAGTACGAGTTTGCAGATACGGTGCTGCCCGGACTGATGCCTCAATCACTCCGGTCCGATTCGCTTCCTTCGGGCAAAGGGCTTTTTTTCGAGACCAATCGTACGCATCTTGACGGCGTTATAGCCGGTCTCAACCGTAGCGGCGGCGAAATTCATAATGCCAATGCGGCGCTTTTGAAGCAAAAGCTGCGTGAATTCTTTCATGCGGCTGACGACATGTTTCCGGACGGGGCTTTTATCAAGCAGATTGACGAGGCAGCCACGGCAGACAGCGGAAAGATCCTGACAACATTTGATCTCAAGGCGGGTGTGGCACCCGAGCGGACATGGCAGGCGCGCAAGGTTAATTCGCTCGTGTCAAAATATCTTTATGCCGTCAAGAAGATCAGAAAAGAAGCCGGTCGCCCCGATCTTGCTCTGGACACAAAGGAGTTCAGTGAGGCGCTTGTCGCCATGGATGTGCCAGAAGCGGCTTTTGTTCACAAGTTTTTGTTCCAGCCCAAAAACATCATGATTCAAAAACGCATCCGACTTGCAACCACTCCGCAGGGGCACATCATGGAGTTCAGAGTGGATTTTGTGGACGGGGAAGCCGTGCGCTCGCTTACGCGGCACTCGCGCGAGTATCTGCCCAAGAAAGCCGCCGAGGCCGAAGAAGTCATCAACTCTTTTTTCCGGAGTGCTCCCGAAGAGTTCCGGTATCTTTCCGGCGGCGCTGACGTTGCATTTGCAAAAAATGGAAAAGCGGTATTGATCGAGTTCAACTTCGGATCGGAAAGCTGGTTTATCATGGCCAGCAATGAACCGGTGTCGGCCAATATTTATGTTTCAAAAATACTTGGCAGGGATACCCCGCTGATCAATGAACTTAGGATAATATCCAAACAGCCTGCCAGTGCCCAAAGAGAATACATGGTGAACTTTGGTAAAAAATATGACCCCGATTCGGTGGATGGCGCTTGTCTCTGGCTGCGTGACCGCATGCTCGAGCGTTGGAGCCGTAATCCGACGCCCGAAACCGGAAAACAGGTATTGAATGATGTCCGCGCTCTTGCCTATGCCACGGATCTTGACGGTAGTGAGGTGAGGGACATCATAACAACGACTGATCAGTACATCCAGCGTACGCTCAAGGCGAAGGGTTATTGATCGTAAACATTTCGTGTCAACAGCAATAAAGGCAGTAGTAGCGATGATTTTGCGCGCTGTGCAATATAATCAAATCAAAAAAAAAATATTGCGGCACTAAGCGTTAACAAGTACAACGCCCCACATAAAGGGACTGGTCGGCAGGGGTGCCGGCTGGATTGGGAAAATGGGGGGAATCATGAAAACAAGTTTTATTGTTTTTTGTGTCATATCGGCACTTGCTGGAGTGTCTTTGGCGACCGACGGTAAAACCGTTTCGGTTTGCAAGGCTTTGAAAATCAAAGGGGATATTGCTACTGTAGAATATACAGCTGTGGTTTTTGAAAACCAGGAACTTGGCAGACTTCAATATGGAGTGGCTATAACCGACAAACAGCGTCAATTAATCTCCCGTCTTGATGGTGATTATGATATCGAGGGCAATCTGGTGTTTGATGCACCTGTAACTTCAATGCAGCCGGGTTTTTTTGAACGCTTTACGGTCGATAAAGGAAGTGTTTACGCCAAATGGATGCTTATAAAAGATTTTGGTCCCGGCACAACAAAAGCTTTTGTATGTAAAGCAGACGTTTTTTAGTTTTCACCAACCGCTTACTTTTTTTACGTCATTACCTAGCGCATTGCGCTAACTTATGGCATGACGCTATGCATAAGGGGTTGTCAATGATTTCATTGTCAAGGACATTGCTCAGAATAGCTTCTTTAGCGGTCTTACTGTTTATACAGCCGTCATCAGCACAAGACGATTTTGTCGCCAAAACTGTGGACATGAAAACCACAAAACTTGATGCAGAGGACAGCCGCGCTCTGGAAACGTGTTACAAGATTGCAAAACCATCTGAATCAATTTCTTGTGTTAAAAAGTTGCAGGCCGGATTTGTCGACAAACGTGATGTTTCCTGGAAGCGTTTTGTGCGCGAAATCCACGGTTTTTACAGAATGCACATCCAGGGTGAACCGGTAACGTTGTTTTCTGGAAGCAAGAAAAACCGGATTCCCGGATATCGTGAGAACGGAAAAAGATGTTCGCAGATGAGAACCACATACGAAGGATTGCAATGCCTGGGAAGGGCGTTTGAACATGCTTATGATGATGAAAAAGCCGCAATTCCGGACAGCTTTGGCGATGAGCAGAGGGAATATGATAAAAAACGCATGAAAGGCATGTGGCGCGTTACAAACATATCAGTGGCCACTGCCTCGATTGAAACCGCAATATACTATGAGGGTGCCTGGGGCATTGCGGGCAAACGCTGCCGGCTTTTGAATGGCGAAAACTGCACGCTCACTCGCAAGCTTCCGGCAATGGCATCGATTGAATGGAATCCGGTCGGGATGACCGCTTATGTGGATGCCGGCAGACCACCAACGCCCGAAGCCTCGCAAACACCAGGATGTCCGGCAAATGCCTGCGCGGCCGGGACCGGGCGCGGGGCAATTGATGCGGTTGCCACCGGAGACGCGGGTGCCATCGAATATGATTCCGCAAAAGACGCAATCAAGGACACACTCGGTCAAAACGGCAATGATGAAAATGGAAATGCCGCGGAAGATGATTTTTATAGGAATTTCTTCAGGCGTCAGAAATATCCGGATGATCTTATTCCTCGGGGAGACGGCAGGGGAGACGGCTGGAAGGAAACCTGCCCGGCATTTGTCCGTGGACGGAACTATATTCCCAGATCAGGCAAGTACGCTCTTGAAGAGGATGATTCCACTTCAGGCATTTTCAAACATCTTGGCTATGCAAACAGTACAAACAATTTTTACATTGAAACTGTGCGGCGGTTTGCAAGGCAGACAGCCGAAACCATGGCTCGAAATTATGCGGTTCTTCCGGGCAAATCCGCGGGTATTGCAGCCGCAAGGCTGAAAACAGCAGCAATGTCATGCGGCATTAGCCCTGAAATTGACAAAATCCTTTCCAATACTAAAGCTACAAAAGAAAAGTCCGGGCAACCGTCGCTCAGGGAACTGTTTGCCTTCGAATCGATCAAGGACCTCCAGCGCATCGAAAGCCTGAAAAAGGAACTTGATGCCATGAAGGAAAAACATGGCGAAAAACCGAAGTGCTTTGACAGGATGGATTTTCGCTGCGCCGACATGCGCGACTTGCAAGGTGAAATAGACGCCATATATACCGCACGACCCCATCTCAAGATTCTATGGAAAGGAAGCCGGCACTATCTGCGGGCGCGCCTTGGTGACATGACCTTTGAAGATTATGCCATGTCGCTTTCCGCCCGGCGCCATTCCGAGGTCAAAGCAGTTTTGCTCGACATGCTTATGGATTTTCGCAGTGCGCTTGACGGTGATCTGGACGACAAGCGCGTCCGGCAGAGTTCAAAAAGCATTTCGCGCATTCAGATCGAATTTGTCTCCGAAGCCTGCGGTTCGCCGGAGACGTTTGTAAAAAAACATCTTCTTTTCAACGATTCCTTCATGCGCTCGTTTATCGACGACAATCCGGACGGTGGCTGGGTGTTTTGCCGTGAATTTGCAAAAACCGCTGTCGATAACAAGATCAAGAAAAGTGCTGCAGAACTCAGGATGATCGGCATTGCGCTTGTGGCAATGGTACCTGGAGCCGGAACGACTGTATTTCTTTACGATCAGCACAAACAGAGACAAAAGCGCGAGGCCGAACTTGAGGGCGTGACAACAAGATGCTTTGCCGGTATCGGCTCCTGCGGCGCCATGGATGATGCATTTGCGGAGTTGCAAAAAATGGGCAGGTTGAACGGCTGGGATATCGCACTCAAGCTGCTTGATGGTGCCGGACTGATTCTTGATTTCCATTGGCTCAGCGGGATGATCAAAACCATGAGTCAGGCTTCACGGCTTGCGCGGATGGCAAAACTTCTCAATTCCACAAATGACACGGCCTTCTTGTCGAGAGTAGGCAGGCGGTTTGGCATCGGTGACGATCTCGCAAAAGCGCGCGGCAAACCCGGCGAGGTTCTTGAGTTGCTTGCAAGGGTTGATGCTAAGTCCCTCAAATCGGCATTTGACGAGTTTGGTTTTGCTTCAAAAACCAAGGGAATGAAGATTTCGTGGAAGGAATTTGGCGATGCCAGAGCACTTGCAACCGCAAAATTCCTTAAAGGCAGGATGGAAACTGCTCCAGATGAGGTTGACAGGATCGCGAGGCGCATCAACGAGCACCTGCCGCCGGAAAACCGGATCAAGCTCGAAGACAAGTCGAGACTGGTTGAAGAGATCATGCGCCGGGTGCGCGACAATCCACGTTTGATGCCGCTTGTGTATCGCGAAAGACTGACCGGCCGCGAAGTGGCGCTACTGGGCAAGGTGCTTGGAAGCCGTGATTTGCGAGCCACCATGAGGGGACTCCGGACCCAGACGCGCAAAGGGGCAATAAAGTCCGGTGAAGCAATGACCACGAATGAGAAGCTTGACCTCACGGGATTTTACAGGCAAATGAGAGAGCGATCACGAGGCGCCGATGAAGCCGCCACCTATGGTGAAATCATCAAGATGATGAAGTCCGGAAAAATGAGTGCTGACGGCTGGGAAACCCTCCGGATCATACGCAATACATACGAAAATGCCAAACGCCTTGGCATTCTTGACAAGCAGGGAAGGGTTGGGGGAGGGGTGATCGAACTTTTCCTGTCGGCATGGCGCAAGCGTGCAAGGATCATCAAGGACTGCTGGCTTAAAAGCGGGAGATACAAATGAGAAAAAAGCCCCGTGGAGCACTGCCCAGACTGATAGGCGTATTGCATCTGACACCGCTGCCTGGTGCGCCCTGCGGGGCTGGAGCAGATCCTTCATGTCTGCTTGCTGAAGCGGGCGAGCGCGCCGTTAAAGAAGCGGTCATGCTCGAGCGGGCGGGATTTGACGGACTTATTATTGAAAATTTTGCGGATACCCCTTTTTTCAAATGCACCGTGCCGCCGGAGACGGTGGCAAGCATGTCGATTATCGCGGCGGCGGTCAGGGAGAGCGTAAAAATCCCGGTAGGAATAAATATCTTGCGCAACGACGGCCCTTCGGCACTGGCTGTGGCCGCGGTGACGGGTTGTTCTTTCATACGTGTAAATGTCCTGTGCGGGGTGGTTGCCACCGATCAAGGGCTTGTTGATGGGGATGCCGCCATGCTCATGCGGAAACGCATGGAGCTTTCAGCTGAAAACATATCGGTTCTGGCTGATGTACACGTAAAGCACGCCCGCCAGCTATCCTCGGACGATATCGCACTTGCGGTTGAAGAGACCGCGCTCCGCGCGATGGCCGATGCGGTGATTGTAACCGGAAGCACCACGGGCCGGGCCGTTGACCTGGGCCAGCTCAAACTTGCCCGTGACGTCGCAAAAAAACACAGTATAAAACTTTATGCCGGAAGCGGCTGTACGGCCGCGAATATTTCAAAAATCAAACCCCTTGTTTATGGAGTAATAGTAGGCTCGGCCATCCGCAAGGGTGGAATGGCCGGCGCCCCGCTTGATCATGCTGCACTACGTGCTTTTGCACGGGCCTTCAAGCGATGAAACTGGGTCGGCTTCTTTTAAAAAAATTCAGATCCAAAAAGGGCGGTCTTCGCGTCCGCAACGCAATGACAAGTATCCATGTTCGCAGCGGGGGCAGACGGTCTCCGCTTTCCTTTCTCAAGACGCATCGTGGCTGGCGGATTGCCCGCAAAGTGAAAACCGTTGCGGTTGTTGCTGCCGTGCTGCCGACCGCAGCCCCGGCAGAAAAACCTGTGGCAATAAAGGCGGAGAATCCCCAGACGGGTTCAATCATCACCACTTCCGACTTTGTCCGTCCCGGGGACAAGCTGCGTCAAAGCATTGAAGCATTCCTGGTGGATCAGAGATCGGAGCATACAAGACGCGCTTATGGAAAAGACCTCAAGCGGTTTGTCCGGTTTCTGCTCGTGCGCAAGCTTGATCGCGGTCCGGAAAATCTTTCACGCATTGTGCTTATTGCCTACAAGGAATCACTGTTGTCAGAGGGATTGCAGCACACCACGGTAGACAGGCATGTGGCTACACTGAGGAGTTTTTTCAGATGGCTTGTGGAAGACGGTCTTCTGGAAAAAAATCCTGCCGAGGGGGTGCGTTTTATGAATCCGCGACGACTTTCGCGCACGGTGGGTTTTACTGACGAGGAGGTAAAACGGGTGCTTGCCCAACCCAATCTACATACCCGGACGGGCGCACAGCATTATGCAATCATGATGCTTTTGTTTTATTGCGGCCTCAGGCGCTCGGAGGTTTGTGGCCTCAGGACCGGCAATATCGCAACGGAACGCGGACTGGCCGTCCTCAGGCTCACGGGCAAGGGGGATGCCGAGCGTATTGTTGTCATGATCAAGCCGGTCTGGAACGCGCTTCAGTATTATTTTCGCATTACCAGGCGATCACCCTCCACGGAACGCAAGGATACTTTTTTATTCAGCCCCATCCGCAACAACCGGACCGGTGAAACAATAAAGCCACTCGATGCCTCCATGATTTTTTATATTGTCACCAGATATGCCCGCAAGGCCGGAGTGGCTAACCGTGTTTCGCCTCATTCCTGCCGGGCAACCGCCATCTCAAATGCCCGCGATCATAATGTGCCGGATCGTGCCATCCAGCAGTTTGCAGGCTGGGCATCCCCGGACATGATTACCCGCTATGACAAACGCCGCAGTTCAGTCGAAAAATCGGCTGCTCATGCCATCAATTACGGAGCGTGCGACAGAGCGTCGGATATGTCGCCGGTTGTTGCGTCGGCTCCGCAAAAAATGATTAACAGCCCTTGAAGCCGTACAATCTGGAAATTTCAGCGTGTGACAGTTTTTCTACAAGAACACGGGCATTGGGATATCTTGTTTCGAGAAACATCTGGTATTCCGGAAATGAATTCCTGAGTTCCGTCATGAATCTGTTTTGAAGGTCAAATGCGCCCGCTTCCACGGCAAGTTTCTGGAGATCGCTCTTCATTCTTCTAAGCCATACGTTCTCATCCAGGGCATGCGCAATTTCATGGATAAGAAATGGAGCAAGAACACCGATCGGAGTGTCCATATCCAGATATATGGTTCCACGCGATCCGTCGTTCATGAAACAGGCCCCCACCGGCTGCCCCTCGCCAAGTACAGCCCTCAGCTTGGTCAATACTTTGACGGGGTAGGGGGCAATGGCAACCTTTCCGGAAGTATATAAAGGTAAAAAGGCCGACAGCATTTCCCTGCCTGTACGGACGCTAGAGATAAACTTTAATATTTCCCGGCTGTCAGCCGGAGTCCTGTCAAAATCCACATAATCTTATCGACCATTTGGCGGAGTCATTAAGATGTGTCAGGCAAGACCTGAAAAAGGCTCTGTCCTGCGGTCGCATTCTTATTCGCGATAATAACATTTATCGCGAATAAACTCATTTGCAGGATTGCTTCAAATACGGCGATATTTTTTCAAACCTGAAGCAGCGGGCCATTAATCGTATACAAGGCTGCTTTTCAGGTTGTTTGCGGACGACAAGAACGATTGAATTTTTCTGACCGGACAGCTCAATGCTGACATTCATGTTTTCCTGCCAGTCAGTTAGTTCTATCGAACATAGCGGGAAAAATGATATTTCAAAAAAAACCGAATTAAAGTCGCCATTTTTCAATTTTACAGGGATTCTTTGCGGTGGCACGGGCAGGACAAAAGAGATTTTTGCGGAGGGCCCGTTTCTATCGAAATTGATAGAGTGCAATTCAATGCTGTGAAGGGAAGGGGATTGATAAAAAAAAGCCTCACACATTTTTGGATTGTCTGACAACTCATGCCACATTATTTCCATGAGTAATGATCCCTGGTTCCTTCTATGCGGCCATGACGGGTGTCTTCAACAGGCCTGACATTAAAATGTGGCCCCTGATCCCCGACCCCGCCCTTTTCTCCAAAATGATGCCCTGCAGAATGCTCTTGGATGACAACAAGTTTTCCATTGGAAGGCCTTTTATAAATGTATTCTCTGGACAGTTGTGGTTTGCCATTTGAATCAATGATTGCGCGCTCGTTTCTATCCGTAAGGGGCACCAGTCTTACTTGCAATGGCTTTTGGTTTGCCGGAATACCTAAATCCCTTTTTGCGCCTCCAAAGGCATGTGAACGGCTTTGAAAAAGTGGTTTTTCAATTGCAAGGATCTGTTTTGTTTCAATTCTGCAGCCATCTGCCAGTGCAATCGAAGGGGTTGTGACAGTAAAAGAGGCAACGCTTGCCAGAAGCAAAGATAAAAATAAAATAAATCTACTGGTTGACATAATATTTCTTATCAGACGTCGCCTGAAACCAAGAAATCAATCATACGCGTCCGTAAGCACATGCGGACGGTTCGGTATCGGTGTTCTAAGCATGAATGCATACAGATTCCCCGCTCCGGACAGCAAATACAGCCTGCGGACATTTTGATCATATGCAGGAGTTCCGGAAAAACCGCTGCCATCACCGGCATTATAGCGATAAACACCCAATCCCGTATTCTTGTCGATCATATACAAATACTGAAAACTCGACCCAACAATCAGGTGTTTGTCGGTGACGACCATCTGCGTCGGTGCGCCACCGTCCATCTCAAATTTCCAGAGCTGTTTGGCATTGTTTTTCTGGATTGCGTAGATGCTTCCGTCCGAAGAACCAAAATAAATCTTTTCGCCATCAATATGAACGCGTTTGCTGCCTCCTGCATCAAAACGCCATATCACCTCGCCGTTCTGGCGTTTCAAGGCATAAAGCACGCCGTCATACGATGGAATGTAAATAATGCCGTTTTCAAGAACGGGATGAGCATCCACGTCCGTAAATTTGGCTCCGAAATGAAGCTTGCGCTCCCATTTGAGCTGACCGTCATTGATCGAAAGAGCTACAAGATAACCGTCGCTCAGGCCCGCAAGCACTTCACTTCCGTCCACCAGCGGCGCCGATGCCCCAAAAATGGTGGATGACTGCGCCGACCTTCTTTTGTAATGCCAGAGCCATTTGCCGGTCCCGGCATCAAAAGCATATATGGTGTCATCCGTGGTTGTTACAAACAGCCTGCCGGCGCTCAGTGTCGGCTGTGAAACCATGGGATTGTGAAGATCATATCTCCATAATACCCTCCCGTTGTCTGCGTTGACACAATACAAAAAACCGTCGCCGCCACCGAAGAAAACACTTCCCTTTTCATGAGCCAGTTCACTGATTACACCTTCGGGTACCGGCAGCACCCATCTTGTTTGCAATGTTTTGGGATAAATCGATACAAGGCCGGTGCTTGAATTGCCAAATACCAGGGCGCCTTCGACCAGGATCGGATTCGAGTATTCAACCCCCCTGTCGCCGGTGAGAAACGGTCCATGCGTCTGAAACACCCATTTGCGGACAAGAAGCTTCGGGTCCGCCTTGAGATTTTTATGGATGTTCCTGCCCGCGCAACCGGCGGAAAAAGATACCAGGGCCGCGAGTACGACTGCCATGGCTGGAAGCCCCGCTGCGTTCACTCAATCCTCGATTTCAGGTCTTCGGCAGTGCGCTGATGGGGCGAATCAGGAAGCTGGGAAATAATCCTCTCGTACATCAGTTTTGCCCGGTTTTTATCATTTGCAAGTTCAAAGCAACGGGCAAGAGACAACATGGAATCACCCTTTATCATTCCATCGCCGGTATTGAGCGCCCGTTCATAGACTGCTATGGCGTTATTTATCTGTTTTGAGTTTTCAAGAGCATATCCCCATCCGAGAAGCGCCATGGCGCGATCCGACGTGCCGGATGCCTTGTCGGCCGCCTGCTGATACCATTCAATTGAAGCAGCATATTGTCCGTGATTGAAATACAGATCACCCAGCGTCATCCTTGCATCAAGTGCCGCCTTTGTGCCCTCGTATTGCTTGATCACGGTTTTTAATTTACCCACGGAACCGGCAAGTTTTGCATTTACGTCAAAATGTTTGAATGCAACCAGCTCCGGCGAAGGTTGCGCGCTTTTTTTCTGCATTGCCGGCGCTTCGGCGGATGCAATAACAGCAAGTTCCTTATCAAGAGCCTGTTTTGCCTGGAACAGCGAGCCTTTTGCCTCTTCATTGCGCGTATTTGACCGGCTGCTGAGCAGGGCAAATACAAATGCCGCAACAAATACTATTCCAAGAAGAAAGAGAATTTTCCGCGAATGATCGGCCATAAGGTCAAACAGGCTTTTGACTTTTGTGGTGAATTCGTCAGGTTTCTTCAGCGTCTTCCTATCAATATCTTGTGACATAACTTTGTGTTTAGAGTACTCCATGGGGGTTGTCAAAAAGAAAGGTCACGGTTACGCTGGTTTAAGGGGGATGATATGCCAAAAATGCTGCGGTGCATGATGCTGGCGGTCGTTTTGACGGTCTTTGCAGCTACAGTGGTCCATGCGAGGGATTTGCAAGGGCGTCTTGGTATTGGTTACAATTCCCAGTTTTCAAATGCCACGGTTGCCAATGGCACCCCCGGACTCAGTTTGAAGTACGCCTTTACGAAGGATATCGGATTCGAAGGGATCGGAGGTGTATCCACCGCTTCGCCCCTCAATCTTGTCACTGCCGTAAAATTCTTCAAAAACATATTTTATGAAACAAATTTGAATTTTTACTTCATGCTCGGCGGCGGCATTGTGGCCGCCGGAAGTACGGGATTTGAGTTCCAAACCGGCTTTGGAAGCGAGTTTTTCATACCTGGCATTGAGAGCCTTGGACTGTCCATGGAACTGGGGGCCAGTATTGGCAATGCGACGGGCAGCTTTCTTGTCAAAACCATCGGAGTGAGTTTCATTAATGCGGGAATGCATTTTTATTTCTAAAAAATCTTATGCTCTGGCATTGATGCTGGGATGTTTCATGGTCATTCCAGTCTGGCAAGCCCATGCCGCAGAAGCAGACAAGCCTGGAGCTGGAAATAAAAAAACCGACAAGACGCTCCAGCCGGAAGATGATGATTTCACATCGACTCCGTTTACGGAATACGGTGAGTTCAATGAAGATGCCGAAGAAGCGGAAGAATCGAAATTTTTCCAGCAGGGAAGGTTTTTCGGGGTCAGCCTGAGATCCGGCTACGAGGGGTTGACCGGCAATCGCGGCCAGCTCTGGCGCGGCGGGTTCCCGGTCATCGACGTTAAAGTTCATTACTGGTTTGATTTCACGGTGGCGATTGATATCGGGATCAACAGCGTAAAACATTACTACGAAGGTACGAGCACCGCCGGAAGAACCGACATCAGCATGTTCCAGATGGGACTTGATGTTAAATATTATTTCGACACGCGCAATCTTTCTGCGGCGCTCACGGCCGCGCACCCGTATGTGCTTGCCGGCATCGCATCATTTTCAAAAAATGAATCCTCGGATAATGACAAGATTGTGAATTCGGATTCCGGAATGGGATTCGCGGCGGGAGGCGGGCTTGAATTTGCCATCAAACAGAAGAAAATCTATCTTTCACTCGAAGGGAAATACCATTTCATAAACTTCAAGGACACCTATACCCAGAATTTCATCAAGACGCATTCCCTGCCGGATCTTACCGGCGGATTTTATCAGACGCTTCTTGGAATAATGTTCACCTGGTAGCTCGCTTCTTTTTCCCCTGCCCCGCACTGACAAACAAAAGACGGATGGGATTGCCCATGAATCCCCATCTTTTTCTCATCGAGTTTACGAGATGCCCCTTGAGGCTGTAGTGGACTTTTTCGGGATCACTGACATGACAGACAAATGTAGGCGGGTTGCGTCCGCTCTGATGACACATGTAAAATTTCGCGTTTCTGGGGTTATGCACGCCTGATTCCTCTCTGATCCACTCCGTAAATTCATGTGTCGGAATCCTTGTCTTGCGCTGCTCGAGTATTTCGACCGCGAGCGATCCGATTTCCTCAAGTCCTTCATTCCTTGTAGCACTTATAAAAATGACCGGAGCATATCGCAAAAAACCCATGCGTTCGCGAACAATGTCCGCGGCGGTTTCCATGTCGGGGCTGTCCGGCTTTTTTTGTGTATCCCACTTGTTCACCGCCACGATCACGCCGCATCCTGCTTCATCAAGCAGCCCGCCGATTTTTTCATCCTGGTCGGTGACCCCATGAACGGCGTCTATCATCAGCACCGCAACATCACACCGCTCGATGGTTTTTCGGGCCTGCACTACCGAAAGCACTTCAATCCCCTGCTCTGTCCTGCTTTTACGGCGGATGCCGGCAGTATCCACCAGAACCGCCCTTATGCCGCCAGGCAGAACAGCGGTCACATCAACAGCATCCACCGTGGTACCGGCAATCGGACTTGTGATCATTCTGTTGCTGCCAAGCAGTGCATTGGCAAGCGTGCTTTTGCCGGCATTCGGTTTTCCGATTATCGCGATTCTTGGAACGGATTCTTCAATTTCATCCTGTCCGGCAGCCGTTTCCAGGGCGTTTTGTCTTGTTTTGTCCGGAACAAGATCCCACAGGAGTTCTTTCAGGGCGTCAATCCCGCGACCATGCTCGGCTGATACGGTTGCAATGTGATCAATCCCGGTGGCATGAAACTCGGATTCAAGCAGTTCATGCGACTCGGCATCGACCTTGTTTATCGTTCCAATCACCGGAATCCTGCCAAGCAACCCTTTTTTTGCAAGCTCGCGCGTAATTTCCATGTCCTCGGGCATAAGCCCGCTTTGAGCGTCAAAAACCGCCAGAATAACATCCGCATGATCAACCGCAGTTGCAACCTGCTCGCGGATTTCCTGTTCGAAGTGTTCACCACCAAGTCCGCCGGTGTCAACAAGGGTTACGGCCACTGCTTTGCCGTGAAGATACCATTGTGCATTTGTCTCGATGCGGTCGCGGGTTACGCCGGGCCTGTCGTGCACCAACGCACGTTTTCTGCCGGTCAACCGGTTGAACAGAGTGCTTTTGCCGACATTCGGCCTGCCGATGATGGCAATCCTGATCCTGCTGCTCATACGGCGTACCCGAGCTTTCTAAGTTGTTCCTTGTCCCGCGTCCAGTTCTTGAGCGTCTGGACATCAAGGCCAAGAAATATTTTCTGATCCGCAAATGATTCGAAGGATTTACGCGCCGCCGTGCCGATGGCTTTGAGTTTTGCTCCGCCCTTGCCTATCACCATGCCCTTTTGCGACTCTCTTTCCACAAATATCGTGGCTTCGATGCGGACTGGAACACGGTTTTCTTCAAATTTGTCGATCCTTACAGCACAACAATACGGCAATTCCTCACCAAGATGCAAAAACAGCTGCTGTCTGATCCGCTCTGCCGCAAAATACCTCATGGGCCTGTCGGAAAGTTGGTCCATGTCCGGATAAAACGGCACGCCTTCCGGCATGTGTTTCCAGCTGAGTTCAAGCAGATGCCCCACCCCCTTTCCGTTTATTGCCGAGATGGAAAGAACTTCAGCTACGGATACACCCTTGTCTCTTGCCTGCAGATCAATTCTGCCCGCAAGCGATGCGGGCTCATCCGGATCGCGGGATTTGTCCGCCTTGTTGACAATGATGATTACAGGGCATCCGGCCGCCTTCAAGATGTCCAGTACCGGATCCTCGAAGGAAATCCCTTTTTTCAGGCAGAATTCGAAATCAGCAAGATACCAGACGCAGGAAGGCCGGTCTTCTTCGACGGATCTGCGGGCCTCGCCAACCATGAACTCGTTGAACCCCCCATGTTTTGCATTGTGGATGCCAGGCGTATCTATGAACACCATCTGCCCCCTGGCCGGATCGCTCAGAATTCCCAATACGCGCTCACGGGTTGTCTGCGCCTTCGGTGTGACAATGGAGATTTCCGAGCCCAGCACCCTGCAAAGCAGCGTGGATTTGCCGACATTCGGCCTGCCGATGATTGCAATATAACCTGATTTGGGCATGGGGATTCAGGAGTTCAGCCGACCGTCATGATAGCGGCTTTTGCGGCGTTCTGCTCCGCCTCCTTTTTTGATTGCCCCTTTGCATTTGCGAGGATTTTTCCCTTCATCCGGACTTCGACCTCGAAAGTCTTTGCATGATCCGGCCCCGATGTGGCCAGAAGATGATATGATGGCGTGACTTTCCATTTTGCCTGCACTATCTCCTGCAATTGTGTTTTGTGGTCGCAAAACGAGATAAGTTCGCGCTCTTCGGAAAACAGCGGTGAAAACAGGTGCCGGACAACCGGATAGACGGCATTGAAACCGCCGTCAAGATAAATGGAAGCTATAAGTGCCTCGAGCGTACACGAAAGAATGGAGGGCTTGAGATTGCCCCCTGTTTGTATCTCACCCTTTCCAAGGCGGACCACCTCTTGCAGTCCTATGGATTTTGCCACCAGGGCGAGGGTTTTTTCGTTTACCACGGCAGCTCGCATTTTTGAAAGCTGGCCTTCATTTGCATTTGGAAATGCTTCGAGAAGAATGTCCGAAACGACAACATCCAGAATCGCATCACCAAGAAATTCGAGCCGCTCGTTGTCCCTCAGCGCAACAGGTTTTTCTTGCAGGAACTCATGCCCGAAGGAGGTGTGCGTGAGTGCTTGCAACAAAATTCCGCGATCACCGAAGCTATAACCAAGCCGCTCTTGCAGAAACTGTATTTTCATCCGCAAGTCCAATCCTAACGCAGTGTTACAATACCAATCAAAAACTGTCAAATTATCGTAATTATTCAATATAATCGGAGAATTAACCTTGAAAAAAAATTGCATGAGTTAAGAATGTCATTTTTTCACTTGCCAAAGAAAAACTCTCTGCAAAAGTCAATTGATATTATTGGGGGGAGGTTTATAAATGCTTGCTCAGATACTTGTTAAGTGGGCCGCCTTGTTGCCGGTTGTATTTTTCATTTCAACCATTGAAACACTGGCCGCACCGGATCGTGTAACTGTAATCTTTACCAATGATATTCATTCACATTTCCGCCCCAACAAGGAGCCAAGGGGGCTTGGGGGCCTGGCCAGAATCAAGACGCTTGTTGATAAAATCAGAAAGACTTCTCCTGATGCCGTACTTGTGGATGCCGGAGACTGGTCGGAAGGTAATATCTATTATAATGAAGGCACCGGAATCGAATCACTGAAGATGATGAGGGCCTTTGGCTATAACGCCGCGCTTATTGGAAATCATGAATGGCTCAATGGCCCTGATCATTTGCTCGAAATGCTTCGCGCTGCTTCACCGGGGTTTCCTATACTGGCTGCAAATATCGATACGGGGCCATATGAAAGGGGCAAGGAATTATCCGGCCTTGTTGCACCTTGGGTCGTCATGGAAATCAACAAGTCCAAAGTGGCATTTATCGGTCTGGTCAACTACCAGATTGTATACGACCGCTATTTTGCCCCGGTAAAAATCACATCTCCATTTGAGGTGGCCAGATCCATTGCTTCACAATTAAGACAACAGTCGGATGTTGTGATCGCACTTTCGCACAACTCCCTGAAGTTCAACGAAGGCCTTCTGGCCAGGATACCGGATCTGGATTTCATCATTGGAGCGCATGACCACGAAATTACGCGCCGTCCCATCAAGGTCCGGCGCGAAGGCGCTCGCGAAGGCTATCTTGTCGAAGCCGGAGCCTGGGGCCGACTGGTGGGGCGCATGGATATTGATATTATAAATCCTGGCTCCGGCAAGAGGGATCATTCGCTGGCTTCGTTCAAACTGATACAGATTGACAGCCATATACCCGAAGACCCTGGAACACTTGCCGCCATTGAGGATATTGAACAGAGGCTACAGAAAAAATTCGGACGCATCTTTGATGATGCCATTGCCGTCAATACAATTCATACAAGCCGCAGGGGTGTTGAAAATCTGATGGGCAATCTTAGTGTTGATGCCTACAGGAAGCTTGTACCGGACGCCGATATTGCTCTTGAACATTCTTCCCTTCTTGCGGGTCAGCTGCATCCGGGTATTGTAAACAGTGCGGATGTCTATAACGTCAATCCGAATGTGTACAATCCCAAAACCGGAATTACCTGGACCGTGAGAACTTTTGGAATAAAAGGAAGAACTCTTCTTTGGTTTCTCAATGCGCTTTATGCCACCAATCAGCTGGCCCAGGATGCCTCACTCAGTGTTTCAGGATTAAGTCTTGTCTACAATCCCATGACAAAAAACGTCAAAGATGAGCCGTCCTTCATGCGGCCGGATCCTGTGGATGCGATGCTGCAGTTGATGAATGGTTTTTCAATCGAATCCTCAATCATCAGTGACATCAAGATCAACGGTTTCCCGCTCGATAGCGCAAAAACATATAGGGTCGTAGCCGGAGGCGGCCTTGTCAATGCCGTGTCGTTACTCAACGATCTCCTGCCGCAGGCTTTGCCACTGTATGATATTTCAGATACGGGAATTGAAAACTGGCGGGCACTGGCAAATCATATCAAGCGCATCTCGCCCATCGGCCCGGACAGCATTGAAATCGGCAGCCGTATTCGCAGCGCAAAAGCGGATCTGGCCATCCTGCCGCATGATATTTCCTGGGTCCCCGTAAAAATCACAAAGCATGCGGTGACGGCAAAAATCAGGGTGATGGTACACAATTACGGAATCAGTGTCTCGAACAGCGGCGCAAGAATCGCGTTATACGGATATGACGATCCGCTTGATCTTCTGGCGCCGGAATCAAGACAGATTGGAAAAGACATGCTGATTCCGGTTCTTGAACCGATGCATTCAGCCGTGATCGAGTGGAATGTGATTGTTCCAAGCAAAGATGGAAATTGTCCGGTCATTGCCTATATTTCCGGCAATGACGGCGAGGTTAATCACGGCAATGATGAAGCAATCAACTGGTTTTCCTGGCCGAAGAAGCAATAAACCAGACTTCACCGGTTCTGGAACACGAACGATACGAGGACATCCTTGCACTGAAAATCGAATTCTTATCAGCGGCTGATATTCCGGGTATCATGGCTCTCAAATAGCCGGTGCTTCTTGCCCACATCCATCCGGGAGCTTTTTTTGCGGCGGACTCAATCAACAAACCGTCAAGACCGGGGTCCGGGGATTCAAGCAATCGCGCATGAATGGACTGAAGACGTTTCAAGCTGAGATTTCTCAACTGTCCCGACCGTTCACGAACAAGATTCATGCAAACTTTGTCCTTCATCATGCTTGCGGGAGTGCCGGAGCGGTCGCTGTATGGAAACACATGAAGACGCCCCCACGGCATGCGGTCAAGAATAAGCAGGCCTTCCCTGAAATCAGCTTCCGTTTCGCCCGGGAATCCGGTGATAACGTCCATAACAACATGAACCCTGCTGGTACCGGGTGGGCGGATGCAATCAATGCGAGACAGCAATTTTTCAACGCCACCGGTATCATATGGACGTTTCATCCGCGCCAGAACTTTTGAAACCGGACTTTGGAGTGAAACATGCAGATGCGGACATAATCTTGAATTGTCTTCCATGATCTGGAGAAGCTGTTCTGAAACATCCATGGGGCCAAGGGAACTCAGTCTGAGCCGTTCCAGGGAAGTATCATTCAAAATCCCGGACACCAGCAGTTCAAGCCCGCCATGACCGCTATTCCAGTCTTTTCCATATTCGCCGAGATTTGTAGCCGTCAGCACAATTTCCCTGCATCCACACGAAACGGCCTTGGTTATCCGGCAAACAACCTCGTCAATTGATATACTTCTCGCCGGGCCCCGGGCACGACAAACCACACAATATGCACATGAATTTCCGCAGCCCTCCTGTATCTTCAAGAACATCCTTGTCCTGGCTGACGTAGAAGAATCACCATGAGGCGCGGGACAGGATTCAATAGCTCCGGGCCATGACGTGATATTCTTGTTTGCTGCGGGCATTGCGGATGTCTTCTGGATATGTTCAGCAATAATCCGGGCAATATGATGCCTTTCCCGATTGGCAACCATCAGATCAATTCCGGATGGTTTTTGCCCGCCGACTGACATCAGCTCGGCAGTGCATCCGGCAAGCACGGTAAAAGCGCCCGGATTTTCCCTGAGCAGCCTTCTGGCGGTTCGAAGCACTTCTTTTTCAGCTTCTGCCGTAACGCTGCATCCATTGATGACACAGAAATCAGCTTGTCCGCCGGCGACATGTATGAAGCCGGCCTGTTCGAGCGAGCATCGTATTGAAATACTGTCGCAATAATTGGATTTGCACCCAAGCGTCTTGATGACAAATCCGGCGGATTTCATGATCAGCTCATCAAAAATGGAAATTTGATCTTGCTTATTCTGGCGCCGCCCATGATCTCATCATCATCATAAAACACGACTTCTTCGCCATAGCAGGGGGCAAATACGGGTTCATCGAACAGGATCTGGACCGTATCATTTTCAAAAACAAATATCCGGCAGTTTTTTTCCTCGGGCCTGCCTGCGATGCGGGCCTTAACCTTGAATGCGCGCAATCCTTCAACGCTGCGAAGCCACATCGTCTCATTGCAGGTGATTTCCTTGACGGCAAGGTGTTTGTCTTCTCCGACAATAAGCGCCTGGTGGACCAGTTCCTGTGCAATCACCTTGAGCCCGCTAGCGGTTTCAAATTGATTGAGCGGCAGGTCATCCTCCTGTCCGATCCTGTATTTGAAAAGTCCCGCATGTTCTCCAACAACATTTCCATGAAGCGTGCGAATAACCCCCTTCGGCCACAGAACCTGGGCGGTCCGTGATTCCATGAATTCAATCATGGATGAAAAATCACCAAAACAAAGCCGATGGCCTTCCGCCAGTTTGTCAAAACCGAATTCGGCAGCCAGCTTGAGCACCATGGAATAAGGAATGCTGCCAACCGGAGTGATAATACGCTTCAAAATACCCTGCCCCAGACGCAGCATCTGATGACTTTGGTCTTTCTGGGCTTCAGCGGCCCTGCAGAGACGCACCAAACCGCTTGTTGTATCATGAACTATCTGTGCGTAGTGCCCGGTCGCAACAATATCAATGCCGTGGGAGTCGGCAATATCCAACAGATATTTGAAGATTATCTCGCTGTTGCATTGTGAGCATATGTCGGATGACCTCAGAAGAAGTTTCTGGTGGATGAAATAATCAATGACCTTGTCATTGAAGACTTCCGATGCGTCAACTTCATTAAAGGGTATCTCAAGCTTTTTACATATTGTTTTGACCACTTCGGGGTCATCATGACAGTTCAGATTTTTTTCAAGCACTGGAGCACAGTTCCTGCTCTTCATTCTGATCAATACCGCAGACAGCATGTATCCCTGGCGCTTGAGCAAACCCGCAGCAACAGCACTATCTATCCCGCCGCTCAGTCCAATCAGGATTTTTTTTGCTTTTTCCTTAACCATGGATGTTACACAAACTCTTGGAGCTCATTAAAAGCAGCAGGAGAACCGTAGAAATCTGGATTCTTTTCAGCCGAGTTCGCGTGCCTTGCCGGCATTTGTGTTTATTGGAGGTTGAATTCCGGCGCCATCAAGGGCAGTTGAAACCACCTTGGGCAGATCCTGGGTTCCGCGCGCCTTGCGGATCAAATCACCGACCGACGTTGTGGTCAGATATTCCTGCATAATAACGCCAAGATTTTCAAAATATGTTTTGGTGAGGATGAACTCTACGGTGTCACTCTTGATGTCACCGGTGCCGATGAGATCACGGGCCGGATTGATATTTTCTCCAACGCTGATCAAAACATCTTTAATTGATATTTCATCCATGGAGCGTGACAGCACATAGCCGCCACCCGGGCCACGAACGCTTTTAACGACCGACCCTTTTCTCAGGCGGCGAAATAACTGTTCCAGATAGTGGAGTGAGATCCTCTGGCGTTCGGATATCTCCTGAAGACGCACTGGACGTCCATTTGAATTGAATGTCAGATCCAATATTGCCCGGACCGCATATCGTCCTTTTGAGGTTAAACGCATTTATATCTTCCTTTCCCTCTCATAAACCTGATATATGAGTTACCATGCTGTAGTTTGCCCGTCAACTAATATTCTGTATTTATTTGGTAGTGTTTTATTTGTGTTTTAAGTCATAAAAAAAAACCGATAATATATATGTAAATATGGCATCTGATAGAAAAAAGAAAAACACTGGCACATTTACTTTGGATCCAGAAAACACCATGGAAATGCCAAGTGTCACCAAACTGCTTAACCGTAAAAGCCTTGAAAAAATAAGCACTTCCACCCCCGAGCCGGAAGAAATAAATGTTGAAGAAAATGTTAATGTCACGGAGGCTCCGGCGCCCGAATTGAGCAATCCTAAAATTCAAAGAGCCTCAAGACGTGGCTCAAAAGAGGGAACTCGACCATTAGTGACATGGCATTTGGCTCAGATAGAAAACGGCACCGACCCTCTTGGAAGGGCAATTGCAAAACTTTTCCAAAAAGGGGCAGGCGGAGTGCTGTATCTTGCCATTTCTCCGCCCCCTGCCGGATCTTCACTTCCGGTATTCCTGGCTACAGCCATGGCCGGTGAAAATGTCCAGCCAGAAATCTGGACCGGTATGCGGTGGGATCCAAGGGTGGTTCCAGATATCTGGAATGTTTTTGTCAAATCCGGACTTCTGGAGCTTCCTCCCCCAAGCGCAAACACCAACATAAAAAGCAGCCGTAATGTTGTCCGTGATGCTTTTGGAATAGCTTTATCAGACTGGATTACTTTGGTCAGGACGGGGCCGGCAAATGCATGTCGCGGCATGTTGGGATTTGTTTCCCGGGAATCAATCATCATGGCCGTCAAGGATTTGCTGCCTCTTCTTAACGCGAAGATGCCGGGAAAATAACATTTATTTCAATAATTCTTTTTAATCCGCCTGATCCGTCAAAATCAATTCTAACAAGCCATGTTTTTTCTTTTCTGCGCGGAAGGAGAAGGCGTTCGAACAATTCTTGATTTGTGGAAGTCCATTCGGACACGACGGTAATTTCCCGTTCCCAGAAGTATGAGGGGATGCCGACGGCATCTGCGTCATTAGCATTTTTCAGCCGGAAAAAGTCAATATGTGCAATGCCGCCGGTGATGGAATCATATTCATGAACAATCGGGAAAGAAGGGCTGCCCCCGGGGGGCTGCCCAACGCCAAACGCCTGAAGCAAAGCATTGGCAAACACTGTTTTACCCGCACCCATCGGTCCTTCAAGCAAAACCCACTCGCCAGGAGCGATTCCGGCAGCGAGACGATTCGCAAGAAGCGCCGTTTCCCGATCAGAGGATGTTTGTGCGGATCTCCAGGGCCTGCTGCGCCGGATGTGCCGCTTTTTTGAGTTCATTGAATGCATTTCCGATGTTCCCGATCATGTCAGGCGCGGTCATCCCGCGATGTCCATGCTGTCTGGCTGCAAGATCCCCCGCAAGCGAGTGAAGAAAGACCCCGAGCCGTGCGGCATCAAACGCGTCCATCCCCTGCCCGACAAGCCCGCCAATCATTCCCGAAAGAACGTCGCCGCTTCCGGCGGTCGCCATGCCGTCGTTCGGATAATGATTCAGAAATATTTTTTCCTCCGTCGAAGAGATCAGCGTAGCCGCGCCCTTGAGAACCACGACACAATGGGTAAGCTCAACAGCCCTTCGGACAGCGCCAACCGGATCGAGTTTCACCTCATCCTTTGAACAACCGAGCAGCCTGGCCATCTCACCCGGATGAGGCGTAAGAATCTTGGGATATGGTCGTCCGCGCAGCATTTCATGCATCTGGTGCCTGGAAACAAGATTGAGCGCATCTGCATCAAGAACAACCGGGCCGCGATATTCCATCAGCATGTCTTTGATCAATTTCTCCGCTCCGGGCCTGGTGCCGAGGCCGGGCCCCGCCACCACACAAGAGAAGGGGCTTATGCTTTCGGGCGTGACCGAAATCCCATTGTTGTCCCTCGGTGGAAGTATCATCGTCTGGTCAGAGATTTTTGCCTGCAGTGCTTCAAAACAATCATCCCAGGTTGCAACCGTTACAAGACCGGTCCCCATCCTGTGGCAAGCTCCCGCCGCCATGGCAACCGCACCAAGATGTCCGGGGCTGCCACCGACAAGAAGCGTATGGCCAAAAGAGTTTTTGTGTCCGTAGCGGTCCCGTTCCTTGACGAGAGTGCTCATCTGAGTTTTTGTGAGAAGGAATTTGTCACCTTCAAATCTGTATCTGGAAGGGAGTGAAATATCCGCACAAACAAGTTCGCCGCGTCTTGCTGCTCCCGGCGGAAGAAAATGACCAAGTTTGGGAAAACCAAAAGTGACGGTGAGGGTGGCCAGAACGGACGTGCCATGCACGAGGCCGGTATCGCCGCTTACGCCCGACGGAATGTCGAGAGATATCACTTCTCTTGCATCCAGGCGGTTGATGATAGAGACCGCATCATAATAAATGCCGTCAAGATCCCCCTTGAGGCCGGTGCCAAGAAGACCATCAACCACGGTAAAGGGACCGGAAGCACTGGAAACAAATGCTTCAAGTTCGGCGGTATTCTCGATTTGAATGATTTTGGCTTTCATTTTAAACAGCAGATCATGGTTTTTTCGGGCGCTGCCCGTAAGAGAGGAAGGCGGACCAAGCATGAATATCCGTACCCGGCGCTCCAGACAATGCAACCGCCTGGCAACAACAAATGCATCACCGGCATTGTTGCCCTTGCCGGCAAAAACAAGTACGTCAGTATCACGACCTGCGGATGGAAAACGCTCAAGAATCACTTCCACGGCGGCATGTCCGGCGTTTTCCATCAAAACATCCTGACTGATGCCGGAATCAATCTGAGCGGAAGCATCCACCTCCTTCATTTCATCGTTTGTGCATATTCTTATCGGGAAAGGCATTGTTTCAACCTATCGACGACTTGATGGTGGAAACAAGAGTTCTGGCCAGCTCGGCTATCACCACTTCATCCTCGCCTTCAACCATGATCCTGACCAGCGGTTCAGTACCGCTATAGCGCACAAAAACACGTCCTCGGCTTCCAATCTTCGATTGTGCATCATTAATGGCTTTCATTATCTCGGGTTTTGAATCGAGAGGTTCGCGTTTTGCAACGCGGATGTTTTCCTTGATCTGAGGAAACAGCCTGATCCCCTTTTTTAGCTCCGAAAGAGGCTTGTGCGTACGCCGCATCGCCTCAAGCACCCTTAGCGCCGCGACAACACCGTCTCCGGTTGTTGATTGATCCAGAAATACAACGTGGCCGGACTGCTCACCCCCAAGATTGAAGCCGCCCTTTCGCATCGCATCAACCACATAGCGGTCACCAACCGGCGCACGGAGCATGGATATGCCGTTTTCTTTCAGGGTAAGCTCCAGCCCGATATTTGACATTGGAGTTGTAACAACGGTTGAGCCCTTGAGTACTTTTTCTTGCGCCATCTGTAGCGCGCAAAGTCCGATGATCTGGTCACCGTCGACAATCTCCCCGTTTTCATCCGACAAAATGCATCTGTCGCCGTCGCCGTCGAGGGAGATTCCGATGTCCGCCCGATACTCAACGACGGCATCGCCGATATTCTCCGGATAAAGCGCGCCGCATTTGTCATTGATGTTCAGGCCGTTCGGACTAACGCCCTTGCGGATCACTTCGGCTCCGAGTTCTTCAAACACGAGCGGCGCCACTCTGTAGGCCGCGCCGTTTGCACAATCCAGGACAATCCTCATTCCCATGAGATCAAGTTCGCGAGGAAAGATGGATTTAAGGAATACTATGTAACGTCCATGAACATCCTCGATCCTGAACGCCTTCCCGACAAGATCCTCGGTGGGTCGGTGCTTGTCCATGTCCTTTGAAAATACCAGCCGCTCGATTTCGTTTTCAATCTCATCGGGCAGCTTGTAGCCATCTGAAGAAAAAATCTTTATCCCGTTGTCGCGATAGGCATTGTGCGAAGCTGAAATCATGATTCCGGCGTCAGCTCGCATGCTCTGGGTTACAAAAGCCACCCCCGGCGTCGGAAGCGGTCCGATCAGAATCACATCAGCGCCCATCGAACAGATGCCGGACGCAAGCGCCTGCTCCAGCATATAACCGGAAAGACGCGTGTCCTTTCCGACCACAATTTTTGCACGTCTAACCGGCTTGTTGGAATCGAGCGGTTTGAGACCGATCGGAACCGAACTTTTTACGGGGCTCAGATGGCTTCTGAGCACATATGCCACCGCCCGCCCCACGGTCATTGCAATCTCGCCAGTCATCGGAAACTGATTGGCAACACCCCTGATACCATCGGTTCCAAAAAGCTTATCCATTTCTTCTCCTGTTCAATGAAGTTTAAGACTGACCTTGTCGGGCACGGCTTTGACAAACCCGATGTTCTCGGGAAGCGTGATTTTCACAGTCTCCGAATATCTGCCCTTTGGTTTGCCGCGAAGGTCAACCGTCGCATAAACATGTTTGCGGTCCAGCCTTTTCAGATCGTCCTGCGCGGCACGGACAAATACGGTCACGGTTTTGTCGGACAGAGTGGATTTGTGATTTGTAAGAACTCGCACTTCGACATTCTTGATGCGGAAATTCGCGCTTTCGGGTTCGACCAGGATCACCGCATGTGGAAGCGCTCCCTCCATCTGGAGCCCGTATCTGCTGATATCAAGTGAAACCTCGCGGTCAGTGTTTTGTCTGATGCCGCTGATATCCAAAGGTATGGTGGCAATCTCGGTTATGCTGTCCACCCTGCTTTCGGGGCCTTTTATCCGGACAACCTGGGGTTTGACTTCGGTACGCAAAACCCTGAAACCCTCGGGTATCATTCCGCGCAACTCAAGTTTGACCGGAACATCCCTGCGTTTGACGTGTTCGAGCTTGACCAGTATTGCGGTCGGATTGATTGAAAGGACTTTTACACCGATCGGAACCCGGATGTTGTCCGAAAAAAACCTGTAAGTAACCAGTCCCGGCTTGGAGCCGGCAAGATTGACCCGGATCGGATCCTCGCGCCGGTCAAGAACCGCGCGTAAAAACGCCTTCGGACCTGAAAGCCGGAACGCGATTTTTTCCGGAATATCGTTAGACGGTACGATTTCAGAGGAGGTGATGATCTCAAGCGGAACTTCCTTGGTGACCTCTACATTGCGCGACCCAAGCACGACAAACCAGAGCACTATTGCAATGATTATGGAAATCAGCTTGGTACCGATGTTGTTGGTGAACATGCCGAGGATTTTTTCGATCATCTTCGTTCACCTCCGCCCCGGGTGCGGGCGGCCGTCAACCAGCCGCGCATCCTGCGCGGAAGATTTGTCGCCCCCCGCGTGAGATCAAGCAATGCCGCAAGGCTCTGACGCAACTCCTGCTCGTTAAGGTTTGTCGTTATCTTCCCGCCTTTGACGAGATGGGCTTCCCCCGCTTCTTCGGAAACCAGGATTACTATGGCGTCGGTATCTTCGGTGAGCCCGAGGGCCGCCCTGTGGCGGGTGCCATATTTGCGATCGATGTTCGGATCCTTTGAAAGAGGCAAAAAGCAGCCGGCGGCAGCAATTCTTCCATTTGTGATAATAACCGCTCCATCATGAATGGGCGAATTCTGGACAAAAATGGAATACAGCAGCTCGGATTTGACCCGGGCGTCCAAACGTGAACCGGTGTCAATGAAGTTCTTAAGTCCTGTTTCCCGTTCAATCACAATAAGCGCGCCAATGCGTTCCTTGGCAAGACGGGTCGCGGAACGCGAGATCTCATCTATCATTTCACGTTCTTCCTCAGCCGATGCACTTGAAAAGAACGGGTTCTTTCCCACATGCGTAAGGGCCCGGCGAAGATCGTCCTGGAAAAGAACTATAACGATCAATATGAGATAATCAAAAAAATAAGAAAACAGCCAGTGGGTGGTGAAAAGCTCAAGCGTGGAAGAAAGAAAAAAACCAATGCCCAGTATGCCAAGCCCTGTCAGCATCTGCATTGCACGCGTGCCCTTGATCAGCAACAGAATCCTATAAACGATATAACCGACAATGCCAACGTCCAAGAGGTCGATAAACCTTACGCTGGAGTGGATGTTGGTAAAAAGATCGTTCACCGGCCTACCCCGTTGTTTGCTGCTTCATGCCGGAGTCGGCACCGGAGTGCCCCCGCCTTCGGTTTCTTTTTTTTCAGCCGCGGGCGCATCGGCACCCGGAGGGGGCGGGCTGGACACCGGTCCCTTGGTAATGGTTTCACCACGCAGGACTTTTTCAATTTCCTCGCCGTCAAGCGTTTCATGCTCAAGCAGTGCGGCGGCCACCTGGTGTAGTTGCTGCATGTGGTTTTGCAGAAGCTCTTTGGCGCGCGCGAAATTCCGTTCAACCACATCACGGACTTCCCTGTCGATCATCTGCGCGGTATTCTCGGAATAATCGCGACGTTGGGAAATTTCGCGTCCAAGAAAAATGGCCTCTTCCTTCTGTCCAAAGGAAAGCGGCCCCAGCGCGTCGCTCATGCCCCACTCGCACACCATGCGGCGGGCAAGCATTGTAGCCCTTTCGATATCGTTGCCGGCACCGGTGGTTCTCTGCTGCAATACAAGTTCCTCGGCAACCCTGCCGCCCATCATGAACGCAATCGTGTTCTCCGCTTTTTCCTTCGAGAGGTTCATCCGGTCTTCCTTGGGAAGCGTCTGGGTGAGTCCGAGCGCCATTCCGCGCGGGATGATGCTGACCTTGTGGATGGGGTCCATGCCGGGAAGCCTCATTGCAACCAGCGTGTGCCCCGCCTCATGGTAAGCGGTTGTTCTTTTTTCCTGATCGCTGATTACGAGGCTTTTGCGTTCAACGCCCATCAGGACTTTGTCCTTGGCTTGCTCGAAATCAACCATCTCCAGATATTTTTTGTCCGCGCGTGCCGCCAGCAACGCCGCTTCATTGACCAGATTTTCGAGGTCGGCCCCCGAAAATCCGGGCGTGCCGCGGGCTATTACCGACAAATCGACATTTCCGGCAATCGGGGTTTTTGTGGTATGCACCTTGAGAATTGCTTCGCGCCCCTTGACATCCGGCCCTGAAACAACAACACGGCGGTCAAAACGCCCGGGCCTGAGAAGTGCCGGGTCCAGCACGTCCGGTCTGTTGGTCGCCGCTATCAATATGACGCCGTCATTGGATTCAAATCCGTCCATCTCGACAAGAAGCTGGTTGAGCGTTTGTTCGCGTTCATCATGTCCGCCGCCCAGTCCCGCGCCGCGATGACGTCCGACCGCATCGATTTCATCGATGAAGATTATGCATGGCGCATGTTTTTTGCCCTGCTCGAAAAGATCGCGCACACGCGATGCGCCCACACCGACAAACATCTCGACAAAATCGGAACCTGAAATGGAAAAAAACGGCACGCCGGCCTCACCGGCAATGGCCCTTGCTAGAAGTGTTTTGCCGGTGCCGGGGGGGCCCATGAGCAAAACCCCCTTTGGAATGCGTCCGCCAAGGCGGGTGAATTTTTTAGGGTCCTTGAGGAATGCTATGATTTCCTCAAGTTCGTTCTTGGCTTCTTCAACGCCCGCGACATTCTTGAAGGTTATCTTGTTGCCCGATTCGGTCAACAGGCGCGCCTTGCTTTTACCGAATGACATTGCCTTTCCGCCGCCCATTTGTATCTGGCGCATGAAGATGAAAAAAAACACAAAAAGGAGCAACATCGGGAACCATGAAATCAGCACCTGCTGCCAAACCGGGGTTTTCTCGGCACGTTCATAGTTTGGAATAATATTGTTTTTTTCCAGCAGCTCAAAAATCTTCGCACTTGCAGTATCACCAACCGTTTCAAAGGTTTTCCGGCCGTCGGGTCCGGGTTCCTTGAAGTTGCCTATTATAACGTTATCGGATTTGAACGTAACATCTGCGACCTTGTTCTCCTTGACGTACTGGACAAATTCACTGAACTTCATTTCACGCCGGTTTTTACTGCCGGGATCAATGACCTTGAACAGGCTTGCAAACAACAAAATCAAGACTAGCCATAAGGCTATAGTCTTATGGGATTGCTTCATTAATGACAGAACCTAACATGCATGCATACAAAGTTCAATTTACATTCTTTTCTGCAATATCCATTTGTCCGCGATTTTCCGGTCGGTTGCCGGCCCGGTCCGTTCGAGCCGCCACCCGCCGGGCAGGTCTATGCCACCCCGCCACCCTTTGGCGCGGTTACGGATTTTATCCAGCATTTCCCAGTGGCTTCGTCGCATGCCAACCCCAGCAGCGGTAAGCATGATCGCTGGCTCCAGCTGCCGTGCTTGAAGTTTTGATTCAAGCTTTTGAGCATTCTGGGCATCAAGAGCAAGTCTGACCAGATGATCAACCGCCTTTGGAAACAGCTTTTCAATACGCCCCATTAGTTCGCGACGCATCCGCGTCCTTAAAAGACTTCCCTCATGATTTGTCCTGTCTTCTCGCCATGGTTGTTTCTCTTCCTTCAAGTATTTTTTTAGCAAAGTTTTGCGGACCCTTAAAAACGGTCGAACCTCATTATCATGAACAGCAGAAATTCCGCCGCCATGCGTCGATGACGATCCTGTCAGGATACGCCATAAAACTGTCTCGGCCAGGTCGTCGGCATGGTGCGCGGTAAAGATCATTTTATTTGATCGCCGGGTGGCTTTTTCAAATATTTTTTTCCGTTCAGCGCGGGCAAGGTCTTCGAGTGATCCCCCCTGCCCCTTGTGCGGTGGCTTGAGCCTGACAACAGTGATTTTTACGTTAAATTTTCTTGCACATTCCCTGGCAAATTGCTCGTCGCCATCGGATTCGGCCCCGCGCCAGCCGTGATTGATATGAAGAAACGAAAGCCGACCCTTGTCAACAATCCTGCGGCCATAGGTCGCCAGCAGATGCCCAAGCGCCATCGAATCACAGCCCGCGGAAAAAGCCACCACCACGGAGCCCCTGAGCGGAAGCGCCAGCCCTTGTGATTTGAGAAATCCAATTGTCTCCCTTATCAACGCGCCACCGGTTTTTCCGGGCACAGGATATCTGGCAGCGGCCGTATTGCTGCGTGCTTTCATGTGGTCGGTAAAATCCACGCATGGATGAAAAAAAGCAAGCGTTTTTCCTTAAAAAGTCTGGCACAATGAAATACGGGAATGAAAAAGAAATTTGTTTTTTTATTGGTATTTTTTCTCATGGCAACCAGTGCTTTTGCCGGCAGGGGCCGCGGGGGCAAGGATGCGCAGGTTGCTGTTGTAGGCGGGCTTCCAAATCTGCTTGGCTTGCAAATGGGCTTTATTGGCCTCAAAAAGTGGACTTTTGGGGCCGAATTCGGGATGTACCCGGGAGTTGATTCATATATCAATGATCACTACAAGTTGAACCCGATACCGATAGGAGTCATCTCAAAAAACCCATATTATCTTGTTCCGACTGCCGAGTACAATCTCATGAATATGGGTGGGTTCATCAGATTCTTCCCGTTTTCGCAGGTGCTTTTTCTTCACGCGGGCTTTGGAGCACTCAGACTTGGCGGCAACATATCCGCCGATTTCAGGGATGAGCTTACCGGCTTTACAATGAATGATGTTGTCAGTGCTGATCTGACCGTATGGGTCCCGCACACTTCATTGCTGATCGGCCTTGAAGCGCAGTTCGGATTCGGTCTGTTTCTGAATGTTGCAATCGGTGGAATGTATCTCATTCAGGCCAAACACACTCTGGATATCGGCGGCCTTGCGGGTATGGCCATTATGGCCGACCCGGACAGCGATGACGGCCTTACTGGCGCAAAAAAGGATCTGGACAAGAAGATTACAAAGGAACTTGAAAATTTCTACAACCAGTACAAGATTTCGCCTGCTGCGTTTTTCAGTATTGGTTTCGCGTTTTGATTAATGTATAAAAACATCTTCCGACGCGTGGCTGGGTAGCTCAGATGGTTAGAGCGGCGGATTCATAACCCGCAGGTCGGCAGTTCGATCCTGCCCTCAGCCACCATCAACCGGTAAATGCCTTCACGATATTATAGGTCAGAAAACAGGCGGCATATGCGAGCACTGTCGTATATCCGATCATGAGGGCCGGCAGGCGCCAGGAACCGCTCTCGCGCCGGGCGACGGCAATGGTGGACAGGCACTGGCATGACAGCACATACCACACCAGAAGGCTCATGGCGGTGGCAAGACTCCAGTTGGTTGAAAGTATCCGTCCGAGCACGTCGATCGCAGCCGTACTGTCGGTTTCGACGCTGTAAACCGTTGCAAGCGCACCTACCACGATCTCCCTTGAGGCAAAGGAAGGAATGAGCGCAACGCCGATCTGCCAGTTGAAACCTATCGGCTTTATCACGGGCTCCAGCGCCATTCCGATCATGCCGGCATAACTGTGCGCAATGGACGGCCCGGTCGCTCCTGCGGGCGGCCGCGGAAACGACGATAAAAACCATATCACGATCGAAAAAAGGAGAATGACTGTTCCGGCCTTGCGGACAAAAAGCCGGGCGCTCTCGAAAAGTCCGGTGGAGACAATGCGCACCGACGGAAGGCGGTATTCCGGCAGGCTGATGTTACATGCGGGAGCTTCCAGTTTTTTATACACGGTTTTTTTCAAGACCGCCGTCACGGCAAGCGCGACCACCACCCCCATGATATAAAGCCCCAGCATCACCAGCCCCTGCAATCTTACGGGGCCGAGCACGCTGCGGTCCGGGATGAAGGCGGCGATCAGAAGCGAATATACCGGAAGCCGCGCTGAACACGGCACCAGCGGAGCCACAAGCAGCGTGATCATCCTGTCGCGCTTGTTGCTGATGGTGCGCGCGGCCATCATGCCAGGCACGGCACAGGCAAACGATGACAACATCGGAAGCACGGAACAGCCGCTCAGACCGAACCGGCCCAGGAGCTTTTCGGTCAAAACAGCAATGCGGGGCATATAGCCGGAATCTTCAAACGCAAAAAGAAACAGGAACAACAGTACTATCTGCGGCAGGAACATGAGCACTGCACCTACGCCGGTAAGTATGCCGCCCGACAGGAGCGAGCGCAAATGG
>MEQJ01000099.1:40295-47749 GCA_001770165.1 Bdellovibrionales bacterium RIFOXYD1_FULL_53_11
ACGGCAAGGGCAAAAATGGCCTGGAACATGGCGCCAAGCACAAGTGCAAGTATAATTGTGCCCCAAACGGGGTGCAGCACGTAGCGGTCTATGGCCTGCGAGCGCGCCGTCATGAGCCGTGCGCCTCTACATGTCTTACGCACTCTTTAAGGATATTTTCTATATGGCCGTCATCGAGCGAATAAAAAACCGTTCTGCCTTCGCGTTTTGCCTTCACCAGCCTGAGATTGCGGAGCGTACGCAGATGATGGCTGACGCACGGCTGGCTCATGTCAACAAGCCTTGCAATGTCACCCACGCTGCGCTCGCCCTTTGAAAGCGCCCATACAATACGCACGCGCGAACAGTCTCCCAGCGCCTGGAAGGTCTCTGCAAGACCGGCAAAGACATCACGCGATTTGAGAGCCGAGGCGATGTTATTTTTACAGATACAATTTATTGACGTACCCATATATAAACGTATGCTTATATGTTTATCCGTCAAATGTCAAAAAATATCAGGGTGATGGATGTGTCCACGCTACCGGCACACCGGCAGAGCGCATCCGGTCGACCTCGGCACCGGAAAGCGTGATCTCGCCTGCATCAACGCTGACAGACCGCATCCCCGCAGACAGGCTGGACGCAAAAGCCGAAAAACCGGAGGCGCCCGGTACAGCCCGATAAGAGCGCCATTGAACCGGGAGCGCGCCGAATTCCGTCCACACTCCGGCACCGGATGGTTCGAAATCAGCGTCCACCACAACACGTTGGAGACGTTTGATGCCATGAAGATAGGGGAACGCCTCCATGACGGGGTATTGCCCCGAAATGTGCAAAACATGCTTGTGCGGCAGAAGATTCATGACGTCCATCTGGATGTAGCGAGGCCAGTAGTCGGCCTTGTGCACAAAAAGCACTGACGCGGGAACATTCATCAACGCCGGCTTGTCGTCAAAATTTGGAAGCCTGCCGATATCCATCTCAAGCGCGACCTCGGCACCGGCGAGATCAGCAAGCAAGGCGGCTTCGTTTCTTGCCGGAAGCGAGGTCAGGTTGAAGGTGATTTTCTTGAAGCCGATTTCCTTCAAAATGGAATGTTCAAATGCGGACGGAAGCCTTGATGCCTTGTAATGGATGGACATTCCAGGAATTGCCGCAAGACGCTTCCAGGCCTTCACGCTTTCGCGCGAAGGAAATACGCTTGTTCTTGCCTCCAGTTCCCCCACCCGCTCAATGGCGGCGATGTTGGCGATTCCGCGCGGTGAAAACATGTATGCCGTGAATATCATGTTCCGGATGCCATCCGGCCTGGCATTCCACAAGGCCACCTGTGAACCCGATGGTTCGCCTTCGAAATACCAGATTCTTGTTTCAATCACGGCCCCCGCTTTTGTTGACAGCAGCAACACAAGCAGCATGTAAATTGCGCGCATACGACCTACCCCCTTGCCGAAAGACTTATTCCATCCACCAGAACCGCCGGAAATACCCCGCCCCGGACACGACATGCGGAATCCTCCACCGCAACCACGTTTTTTAGCGTCTCATAAATATTGCCGGTGATCAGGGCATCCTTGATGCCTCCCGCCGGCTCACCGTTTTCAACATAAATTCCGGGCGAAAGTCCGACCGAAAAGTCGCCATTTACAATATTTCCGCTATGCGCGCCAAGCATGCCGCATACGATGACGCCGCGGTCCATCTTTGCGATCATGTCGTCAAAGGACGAGCTGCCCGGCTTCATGTTGAGATGGCGGGCTGCGGGAACGGGTTTCAAGGCAAGCGCATCCCCTTCAAACATCGTGGTGCGATAGCCGTGCCCCGTCGGTTTCATTTCAAGTTTATGCGCATAGTAAAGATCGGAAAAAAAGTTTTTGACCGCCCCGCGCTCAACCAGCGCCAGTTTTTTACAAACCGTCCCCTCGTCATCAAAGCCCCGTGCGCCTGGACCGGAGTCGTCAAGCGGATCGTCGTAAATCGAAAGCATCTGGCTGAATACTTTCTGCCCGAGCCGGTCCGCAAGCGGGGATTGCTTGTGAAAAACATTCTTGGCACTAAGTGCGCTCGAAAGCCGCCACATGAGCGCATACATGGTTTCGGGAAGAAACAGCACCTTGATCCGTCCGGACGGGGGCCGCGCAATTCTCTGTGCCGCCTTATAAAGCCATTTTATGCGCTTCAGCGAAGCGTCTGGTGTCTTCACGAAATTCCTGCCCAGCGTGAGCGTCCCGACCGAAGAATACGATCCCGGCATGAGCACGGAGGCTGAAAGCCAGTATGCGGAACTCCTTGCAGCAAGATCGGCGCCGGATGAATTAAGGACCCTGATGGTGCTTGTTCCCGCCTCGATCCCGTCTACATTGACCTGTCCGCCGGCATCCTTGAGTGCTTTGCAAACACGCACGCCCTCCGCCGCCATTTTTGCGGCAGTAAGTTTTGAAATTCCGGAATCATGGGTCTTTGGAGACTTTCTGAAAAGCGCACACGGAAAACGACACGGAAATTCAGATCCGCCGCCAAGCGCCCCGAGCGCCATGTTCAAAAGTGTTCTGGGATCGGAAAGGCTCCGGCTGTATGACATGCCGATCCTGCCGTTTTTGACAACTCTAAGGCTCACGCCGGAAAGAAGCGAACTCGACGCGCTCTTGAGTTCGGAGTTCTCCATGCCAAGCGTTGTGAAATCCTCGCCAAGAGCGAAGATTTCGGCCTGGTCGGCGCTTTTGGCGGCAAGTTCAAGGAGTTTTTCGAGATCATTTGTTTTAATCATACCGCGCCCCCTGCGGGGACAGCTACCGCGCCCCCTGCGGGGACAGCTACCGCGCCCCCAACTACCATTTTACGGATCAGTATATGCGGAGACCCCATGCAGGAACGGATGTTAAGCTGCCCCTTGCCGCAGGCGCCGCCGCCTTCGCACAATCTGAGATCATTTCCGACATCTGCAATGGACCCCAGTGTTGCATATAAATTTCCCGAAATATTGATGTCCCGGAGCATCCGTCCGCGTTTTCCGTTTTTGATTTCATAAGCATATTGAGCGCCAAAAGTGAAACTCTCTCCCGCCGTCTCGCCACCCTTTGCGCCAAGGATGTACAGACCGTTTCCGGTTTTTGCCAGAAGCCCACCAACATCTCCGCCTCTTCCCGGCTCGATCATGATCGTGCCCATGCGGATTATTGGCGCGTATCTGTAATCCTCGGCCACGCAGTGCCCGGTGAGCGGCTCTCCGAATGCCGTTGCGGTCCGGCGCGAATGCAAGCGACCAGCAAGTACCCCGCCCTTCATCAGCTGCACCGGACGGGCTGCAACGCCTTCGTCGTCGTATTTGTAATGCCCAAGCTGCGCAGCAAGCGTCGGGTCGTCCTTTATATTCAAGATGCCGCTGCCCAAACGCGCGCCCAGCTCCATTTTTGCGCGCATGGTTGGCGAGTCCTCGATCAGATCTGCTTCCGAAAAATGCCCGAATGCCTCATGAACAAACACACCGGCAAGCTCGGGGTCGAGGACAATGTCATAAACACCGCCGCGTGCGGGCTCGGCCTTGAGCAGCTCGGCGGCTATGCCCGCTTTTGAGGCAAACACGTCGTCCCTGTTGCGAAGCGTTTTGAACCCGTTGCTGCCGCCCGCGCTGACGCGCACGGTTTGCAGCAGCGCGCCCTCTTTTGCGGTAAGCGATCCCGAGATGGATGCGGTTACAAGACGCTCCCTGATTGCGTGTCCTTCGGAACTTGCAAAATACCGGTCCCGGTCCGTCTCGGCGTAATTGATGACTGTCGTGATGATTTTCGGATTTTCCAGGGCAATTGCGTTGTATTTCCTGGTAAGTGCGATTTTTTCCTCAAGCGATACTTTTGCGGGGTCCTCATCAAGCAGTGGAAAATACTCGTCCTTGATGGCTCTTGTTTTTGCAAGTTTGACCTTTTGTCCGCCCTTGTTTGAAAGAAGCTTTGCGTTTGCCAGTGCCGACTTGATTGCCTTTTGTGCATCCCCGGCACAGGTAAAGGATGCGGTGGCAAATCCCCCACCCTTCAAAACCCTCAACACATAGCCGTCGCCGTCGCTTGTGCTCACGCCGCCGAGCGTCTCGCCGTTGAAGGAAACCGTGGTTTCGCGCTTTGTTTCATAGCGGATGTCGGCATAATCCGCGGACACTTTTGAAAGAAGCTTTTTGAGTTCAGCTATCATGATTAATATTCTATGGCATTGACGGTGCGATAAAAACATTTTTTTGCTATAGCCCCATTCAAGATGGGACAGATCACAAAACAGATGCAGGAAATGCTTTCAAAAATACAGATGCTGGACGAGCCGCGCCTGGCGCTCTTTGACGCCGACGGCACACTCTGGGAGAACGATATTGCCGATGACACGACAATCTGGATGATCGGAAACGGCTATATCCCGGCGGACAAAAAAAAGTGGGCCGAGTACAAGCGCATTTATGCCAAGGACGCGCCGACCGGTTGCCGCTATCTGCTCACCTTCTACAAGGGCATGAGGCTTTCGGATCTCACCGCCCGGATCGACCGTTACTGGCGCGACTTCATGAAACTCAAAAAAATCCAGGAACCGATAGACATGCTTTATGAGCTTGCTTCGCGCGGAATGAAAATCTGGGTTGTAACAGGCTCGCCGACCGACACGCTGTTTCCGCTTCTTGGGCAGATGCCGGTAGATCAGATCATCGGAATGGACTTCGAAGTTGACGCAAACGGCATCCTGACCGGCCGCCACAGCGGCATAAGCTGGACCGGAAAGGGCAAGGCCGAAAAAGTCCTGTCAATGTGGAAGGGGCCGATCCAGTTTGCCGCCGGCAACGCTCTTTTGGACGAAGCCATGATGCGCCTTGCCCGCGACGCGGTGTGGGCGGTGCATCCTCATCCAAACCTTGAGAAGATCTCGCTTGAAGAAGGCTGGTTCATAAAAAAATCCCATAAGCCGCCATATGGAACGGCCGGCTGGGCCACCCTTGAGGAAGAACTTGTGGAACGCGGTCTCCCCGTGCCAGGGGGCGCGAAAGACAAAGAATAGCTCCGTCAATATATTGTCACTAATGTGCCAGTCGGTTTGTTCCGATGTTAGAATGTGATGATACGTCTGCTTGGCTATGCTTTGCTTGTACTTCTTGCCCCGTTTGCGCCCCCCCCCGCAGCGTACGCCGAAGTGGCGTGCAACCCGGAAATACAGGATGTCCTCTGGGCAAAGCACACTCCGACACAGCTCCAGGACAGAATATTCGAACTTCAGAATACCGGCAGATACGAAATCGCCGCGCATTATCAAAAAAAGCTCGAAGAACGGATGCGGTCATTCAACGGACGGGTGATAGACGATACAAATTCCAAGGCACTCATGGGTTCTACAAAACCGCGCCTTGTCCATCTTGGAGATGGCGTAAAAGCTGTTTTCAAGCCCCACAATCCGTCGATGGTGGCATCCAATCATCTTCACGAAGTCGCCGCATATGAATTGGACAAGCTGCTTGGCATAGGCAAAGTGCCGGTTACAGTGGAAGCAAAATTCATGGTAAATGGCGTTGAAACTACCGGATCGTTGCAGATTTTTGTAAAAGGCAAAGTGCTCAACAAACTGCCCGCTTCCAGGATTGCAACCGTCAAAACGTCGGTACAGCACCACGAAATGCAGTTCTTTGACTGGCTGACATTCAACTGGGACCGGCACGGTGAAAATGTAATAGTGGGGGCAAGAGACAACATACATGCGATCGATCATGGTTTCAGTTTCATGGGCAACAAAGGGTATCTCAGCGGATATGATCCTGTTTTCTCTATCCCGAGTGCCCGCATCCTCAGCAAGCTGTCTTCTGTAAGCAACGACGCCATCCGGACCGTTCTGAAGGGCCGTGTTGATAATGACGTGATTGGCTGGATACTTAAACGCAAGGAGTGGGTGTTGGGGCATTTTGAAATCAAGAATGGCCGCGTTGCAGTCAAAAACGGATACGACAACTATGCTGCACTGCTCAAGACCGCTCCAGAGCCCCCAGTGCTGAGTGCACACAGGGAGACAATACGAAAGCTCCGCGAAGCACAGACCGGAGAAGGCAGCACTGCCGTTCAAAGGCCTGTTGCCAGTGGTAGTGGTGGCGAAACCCAGCCGACTGTCGACCGTAACGCAAAGACCCTCCCGCGCAGGCGCCTGGCCCCTTGACGAATGCCATGCCAAGACTTTAGTGTTCATTTGTGCAAGCCAGCAAAGCCGGAATAAAACGCCTGATCATCATTAGCGCGGTTCTTTTTGTAGCGGCGCAGACCCTGTTCCTGATCAATATCCAGTTTCCCAAGGGCCACAATTTTGACGAATTCCATTACGTCCCGTCGGCCAAGCAGTTTCTGGCCATGACCGAGAATCAGAACTGGGAGCACCCCCCGCTGGGAAAAATGATAATGGCCGTGGGAATTTCCGCCCTGGGCGACCGCCCCATCGGATGGCGCGTGATGAGCACCTTTTTCGGCGCACTTACGCTTGTGGGATTGTTCATCCTTGCGTTTGCGATCTTCAGGAATGAACAAACCGCACTTTTTGCCGCCGCGATCACGCTTGTCAACAATCTGTTGTATGTGCAGTCCAGGATCGGGATGCTCGATACGTTCATGTTTGCATTACTGGTCTGGGGACTTGCCGCCTTCGCGGCGGCATGGCGCACGGGTTTGAATCCGGCCCGCACGCGTTTGCTTCTGGCGCTTGCCGGTATGCTCTTTGGCTTTGCTACCGCATGCAAGTGGGCGGCGGTTGTTCCGTGGGCGATATGCATCATACTCTTGATGTCCGTAAAGTTGTTGCAGAGCTGGAAGACCTCGTTTGGCGGCCAGTCGGACGACGACTGGTATTCTCCCGGGATGCTTGGCGGCATGGGTGTTTTCCGTATCATGCTGTACCTGGTCGTGATTCCCGTATTCGTGTATTTTCTTGCCTTCATCCCTTTTCTTTTCATTCACAAGGTTCCGCCGTATTCGGTTCTGGATTTTTTCAGCATGCAAACCAGGATGTGGGACGGCCAGCAGCGGGTTGTCACCAGTCATCCGTACATGAGTTCATGGACACAGTGGCCGCTGCTTTCGCGCCCGATCTGGTATGCGTTTGACAAGGAGGGCACCGACTGGGTTCGCGGAGTTTTTCTGGTAGGCAATCCGCTCTTGATGTGGGGAGGACTTCTTGCTCTTCTTGCCTGCCTGTGGTCGTGGGTTGCGCACCGTTCGCGGGCCGCCTTCCTGATCCTGGCTTTTTATGCCGCACTGTAGCTGCCGTGGGCCGTGATCCCGCGAAAGATCGCCTTTTATTACTATTACTATCCAGCCGGAATGATGCTCAGTCTTGCCATTGCATTTGTTTTTCACAGTTGGGAACGCGGTGCCGCGTTCGAAAAAGTCAAATGGCTGCGACTTGTGTTTCTTGCCGCGGCGACAGCGCTTTTTGTTTATTTCTTCCCGATTCTTTCCGGCATGAGAATT
>MEQJ01000100.1:0-3154 GCA_001770165.1 Bdellovibrionales bacterium RIFOXYD1_FULL_53_11
TAGTTTGTGATCAGTGTCGTTGTTACCGTCGTGTCTGGCAAAAAGACGACGTTGACTTTGTCGCTGTCCACGTAGCTTGCAACCCAGCTATGGGCGTGCGGGCTGTGCAAGGTCCGTACGTGCCAGCTGGCTACGTGAAGAACTAGTCATGTTGTATGTTGAATGTCTTGATGGCGTCGATCAAGTGTAGTGATTTGATAACACTTGCTACGTCACAGCCTTTTTCATCACTTACAACACGCCGGTAAACCTCTTTGTGCAGGTTAGACATTTTGTCTGACACGTCGAGTGAAACCGGCCCAACAGTAAACCGGCGGTGCACAGCTGCTGGATCGTCGACGATCGCCAACCGCCACGTAACGCGGGCGTGCTCGGTCTTGAAGACACCGTGAGCTTCGTGCAAAGCAACCTCTGCGGCTTCGATATCGACGACATTTCCGGTCAGGTAGACAGCAAGGTCGAAAAGGTGAATCCCAATATTGACTAGGATCCCGCCTGACAACTTTGACTGACCTTTCCAGGACTCGTCGTACCACGGTCCGCGACACACTACGTAATCGATGTCTAAAGTCGTACAATGTCCGTCGATGGCCGTACGGAGCGTTGCTACTTCAGGGTGATAACGAAGCTGTACGACTGGGTAAACACGCCCAGTGTATTGTTGTATGTCAGTGATGAATCGACTGCCAGATTCGTGACTAAGTGCTAATGGCTTCTCGATGACGACGTTCTTACCGTTTTTCAGTGCCGTAATGGCTTGGCCAATGTGCTGCCAGCTTGGAGTACACAATACGACAGTGTCAATCTCGTGGATGTGGTCTTGCCAAAAGACCTCATCGCGTGTTGTAAACATGCAGCGTGGGGCGTAACGATCTAACTGGCCCACAGAATCGCTCAAATCACACGCAGCGACGATTTGGCCGCCAACAGTTGTGATTGCTTCCATGTGTTTTCTAGCTACGTAGCCACCAACTCCTAAAATACCAAAGCGCATCCACGTAGCATCGCGCTTTTGCCGTTATACTTCAAGTAATTGGACTGATCGCTGTTGTGATCACGCCTTCGGGCGGTACGGCTCTTCGGGATTGTGGTTCTTCAGGTCCAGAATTTTGTGTCCAAGTTCGGTACCGAACCAGTCAATCAAGACGCGCGGATCAAAGTGCTCAACGTTGTTCTCGAATTGAAGCGGTGAACTCAACGTTTGATGGAGCTTAATGCCTAGATGCTTGAGATCGGTGTGGCGCATACAAGTGAAACGATCCTTATGCGTCACAGTTTTGAGATGTTGTGTAGCACTGTAATCGAGGCTGTTTGACAGTTCTCTATCCCAAAGTTGCCAGTCGAGTTTGGAGAGCAACTCACGACTGTAGCATCTGCCGCTACCAATCGGCTCGCCTTCGCGTGGCCCCTTGTAGCCAGGCCAATGAACCAGTGTCCAGTAGTGTGGATTGAACTGGTAGTGATCGTAGATTCCTGTGTAGTCTATTCCGTCGCGTAGTGCCTGGACCCATTGCACGAAGAGTGCATCATTGGCCATGTTGTCGCTACCCAAGGTCATGACTGCATCAGGATCCAGTGTTCGAGCACAGGTTAGGCCATACTGCCACTTGTTTCCTAGCGGCTCATTCGGAAACTCCACATAAGCGGCGCCGCAAGACTCTGCCAATTCGCGGCTTCGGCTACCTTCTGAACCGATTGTCAGAGGAATCAAATTTACTGTGTCGACGAGTCTGTGCCGCTGCTCTACCAAATGCTCCAACACAACTTTCACGGTGGGGAACCGTCCCCAAAACGCTGTGATGACAGCTATTTTCATGGGTGCAACGTCCAGCTAGGATCGAGGCTGCCGGTTAGAAACAGCTCTTGAGCTTTTCTAGCCTTGTTGTAGACGCGTTCCACTTTCAATGATGTTGTCAGACCCAACGTCTTAATCTCCTTCTCCAACTGTGTTTGTGACGTATAGGTGTCGTAACAACCATCGTCTCGTCGTTTGGGGTTGTGCATTGGCTCGTCGGTTACATAGCTGATGTCCATACCGATAGCACGGCCACAACGGAATGCCGCTAGTACCATCGGCAACCAATGGGCCTGATGGCATAGAACTGCTTGGCTGATGACCAATTCTGCAGGTACTATTTGACCTGCAGCAAGCATATCCATGAAGTTTCCTTGAACGGCGTGTACATTGGGGTGACTGTTGTCGAACGTTATTGGACCGTTTGAGATGTCGATGCCGAGATAATTCTTCCCGTTCCAACCTCGTTTGACTAGCTCTTTGCAAAAGTGTCCATAGCCACAACCGATCTCAATGATCGTTGACGCCTTTAGACAGGCTGTCAACAGCCGTTCGGTTATCTTCTCACCTTCCCGCGTCTTCCACATCCAATCCCAAAACGTGGTTGGTTGTTTCTGCCAAACTTCGCCGTATTCGCCCATCTTCACTTCTCCAGTTCGCCGACCAACAACACTGGTTGATAGACACCTGCTGTGATTTGCGTGGCTGCCATGTCTAAACCAGGAAACAGTTTCTGATACCGCTCCAACGGTCTCCGTGTTGAATGTCCTAGACGAGACTTATGAGGTGGTCCTACAGCATCACACACGATCATGTAGCTTCCTGCCCTCAACACGCGTCTGATGTCCTTGCATAAGGCTTCGACGATTGCATCAGGGACGTGCTGTATGACGGCATAGATGAACAACCCGTCAAACCTTTCGTTTTTGAAGGGGAGTGTGCAACTGGGAGCGACATGCTGCACGAGATTTTTGCTCATTTCGCACATCGTACGAGAGCTGTCGACAGCTGTAACACGATGTGTTTTTAGTAGACGTTGTGTGAAGCGTCCCCAACCAGCACCGAAATCAAGTACCTCTCCTCGATAATGTTGCGTGAGCGATTGGAGTACTTTCCACGCAGCTTCGGTGTCTACATGAAACTCTTGATTGGAGCTGTCTAGGTGTCCTACAGCCTGTAGGCCACGAGTAGCGGCTCTGTCGTTCCAATATTCCTCACCCAATTCATATTTTTCGATCACCACAACTTCCACTCCTTCACACGACTCAACGCTCGTATCTGTGGTTTATCGCTGTCGCGTGTCATACGAGCCCAGATGGTATCGGCGGGCTGTGGTCGTGCCTCTTTTAACCACTTTTC
>MEQJ01000100.1:3164-4992 GCA_001770165.1 Bdellovibrionales bacterium RIFOXYD1_FULL_53_11
AGGGCAAACCATACATCAGCCATAAAACCGTTTTCAAAATGTTTCCAACTGAGTTGTATAGTAGATGAGTGAAAGGCAAGTGTTCCAGTTCCTAGCTGGTGTTCTTTACGGACATCTTGTACGGCAGGCCCCAAACACCGTCGTACGTCACGATCGGATCGATAGTTACGGGGTGGGCTACAACGAAACCTGGCAGCATGCACTCCAACAGCCGCCTTTGGAGTGGCTTTCAGATAATGAAGCAGTTGGGCGATGTAGTCATGAGGATAAATGATGTCATCGTCGCAAGTGAACAAGTAACCTGTTGCCCCTTGACAGGCCAGTGTGAATTTAGACGCGTCTCCTCTATCTACGACACGGCTTACGTGTACACCAGCCGGTGGTGACCATGAAAACTCCTTGTCGCCGTTGATACATATGTGCAGTTCGTCTACTTGCGGCAAGAGGGATTGTACGGCTTGTCCGATTACTTGTTCCCTACCCGGAAATGTCGCAATACACGCAAGTCGTTTACACATCGATCCACCGCACTGTCGTGAATGGGTACTTAGCTCTGCCGATCGGATTCATCATAGACACAACACCAAGATGCAGTGTAAGAGACTGCCACGAGCGGAACATCCGTAATGCTTGTTCGTGCAACCGCCGCGTTGCCTGACTCCACACACCAGATCCCATTGGGACACCAGCAGAGAGAGTGTCCCAACGAGTCAGAATCGGGTGTATTTTCCAGTCTAGCTTCTCGAAGAAAGCCCTCTCCGCATAGAAGCACCCGTCAATCCACCAAGTCTCTTCTACGAGCGTGTTGTAGCGTACAGGCAGTCTACAAGTCCAATTGGCCTGTCCCGCTCGATGATCCACAAATAGGTTCAGAGCTATTTTGTCATTGGGGAGTGTTTGCCACCGCTCTTCACACCGATCCAAAAAGTCCTTACACAGTTTCATGTCGTCAGGCAGAAAGACGTATCTATCGTAAACAGGACGTACACGAAGCTCCTCGAAAATGTGGTTGATCCACTGCCAAAACAGTTTCTTGCCGTGGTTGATTGAGGCTACGTGGTGCTCAACAACAGGTGCGAGATTGTTTGTTGTGTCTGGATCGTCATCGAATACGACGATGTCTATATTCATGTATCCTGTGAGCTGCTTTAGTAGCTGTTGAAGCAGCTCGGGTCGTTTGTATGTAAGTACGACGACTAAGGTCTTCATGTCGGCAGCCAAAGATGTGTTGGCGTAGCGCAGTAACATCCTGCATGTCGGTAGCCCGCCTTCAACAGAATGCTTTCTTGATCAGTTGCCTCTTTGGGTGTTTGTGCTTCTACGATTACGACAGGTCTGGCACGTGTCAGCAACTGCTGTGCTCCCAGTAGGGCTGGTACCTCAAAGCCCTCGATGTCCATCTTCAAGACGGCAACTTTCACACCAGCAGTAAGTTGGTCAAGGGAGAACAGGGGAGTGTCGCCAGTTGAGGCCTCTGCGTAACGGTTCATGCCTGAGTTGTTCGGAGTCTCGGAGATGAGTTGTGCGTGGTTCGCAGATCGACCGATTGCGCAGCGGAATGGGAACACGTTCTTGATGTTGTTGGTTGCTAGATTGGCCACAAGGCACTGGAAGGTGTTACCAGCGGGCTCAAAGGCCCAAACCTCGGTCGCGCCACAGAAACACGAGAAGTACACAGAGTGGTTACCGACGTGTGCGCCAGCGTCCAGATACAGGCCTTGCAGGTGTAGGTCACGAACACGTTGCAAAAGTGGTGTCTCATAGAAAACACCTGCAGCGTGACTTTTGGCGATGTGGTCGTTCTCTAGCGGGTGGTGGAAGCTGAAGG
>MEQJ01000100.1:5009-9962 GCA_001770165.1 Bdellovibrionales bacterium RIFOXYD1_FULL_53_11
AAGGTTTTTTCTTGCACGCTTCAACGTAACACAAACCGGTTGTAGCTTCAAATTACAGCTCGTAATCACCCTTCCGGTAGCGTTCATACGAGAAACGGGTCTGGGTTGGGTGATGCGTTACGATGCCTCGTTGCATCGCGACGGTCCAGGTTTGTCAGTTTTTAATCTCAACCTGTGCCTTTCGTTCGCAGGAAATCTGATTTTTCTTCCACCAGAACCTCCTCTTCCTCTCGCCCATCCATCTTGAAGAAATTTGGAAAGAAGCTGTTGTTCGATGCTTTTTGTGTGTCCATTACGATGTATCCAGTAAAACGATTTCCCGTATCTTGGGTTTCTAGCACCAGTCATCTTTATAGCTTGATTGAGTTTTTGGGTTTCGGTTCTCGGCACTCCAAACATGGGATTTTTTGCACCCTTCATAGAGACAGATCTCTTTTGTAGCATTTTATCTCTACGTTGCTCTGCTTCTACTATTCCGTAGGTTTCTTTCCAAACCTCAAAGCAGTTTTTTCCCCGCATGCCGTGATTACGGGATATTAAGTTCCTTGTATACGTTGTGTGTTTCTTCCCAAAAAACACATTCCCAGTACCGGACACAGCCTTTGAATAGAATTCTTGTAATCGAGCGTAACTTCTACTAGTTTGGGGATTAGTTCGTGGACTAAATCTGAAGAAGGCGTAGACCATTTTTGATCTGGCAATTCCGGTTGTCATTCTTGTTAGAAGGAGATGACAAATATAGTGTTCTCTAGGTGTAAGAAGAATACGGTTTGCGAGTTTGTTTGTTCCTCCTAAACTCTTTGGTAATATGTGATGACAGTGAAACCCTTCTTTGTTCCTGCGAGATTGCTTCTGGACAGCTTTGATTATCTTCCAATACCAATAGGTATATTTGTTATCCAGAAACATGTCATACTACCCGTAAGCTCTCTGCAATCTGTGCGAGTTGTTCGGCGGCAGATACATAACTGCCAACCACGTGTGCAACGGTTCTTGGGTCTTCCTCGTGCTCTAGTTCCTTCGCGAGGATGGCTGCGATAGTAGCCAACCTGTCGACCACTTCAGCGAACCCTACCTCTTCGATGATGCTGAACAGTTGATCAATAGCTCGTTTGCGCTTCATGTCGAAGTTCCTCGTCAGGTATTGGCCGCCGCCAATCTGCAATACAAGTGCAAAAGCTGGGTACTGTGGTAGATCCGTGGAGGGTAGCCAACAACGCCGTTGTTAGAACAGGGCGCCCACATCTTCCACAGTAGCGAACAAGGATCGGCGGACTTGCGGTAGTTGCGGTATACATGTGTTGTCACTTGATGGGTTGTGGTGGCCATCCCGCCACAGGTGTAAAAGGAATACCGTCATCGTCGACGAGTGGAACTTCAACACCTGCTGCATGTAGTGTGTGTATGTGCATCCCAGCAACAGGAATTGAGGCGTAACCACACTGCGCCCTTCCAACCGAATCGATGGCGTTGACCTCATCTGTGATGATGGCGATAGCAGTAGGCTCTGATACACCAGCCTCAGTAAGCACTTTAAACATTCCTGCGATTCTCGTAACACGATCTTCAGCCTTGGCCCAGGGATCCCAGGGATCGTCTGGTAACGGGCCTGATTCTATGTGCGCAGGCGAGGTTATCAGCGGCGGATGGAATTGGAATGCAATGTTGTCTCCTAGAATATGATCGATCTGGGCCTCGATAGTAGAGATGTCTCGGTCTGTCAGCCAATCTCGTACTCGCTGTGCAACTCTCTCAGGAAGTAGTGGCAGGATCTTCTGTAGCCGCTCTGGCAGCAGGTAGTCGTCGGTCGGGTTGCCGGTATATTTGAACATGTGGAGAATACTATATCACAGCTGTGACAAGTGTTAGGTTCGCCCATTGTAAACAGCCGCTGTATACGCCAATCCTAGACCTGCTGCCAACGCGACCGCGACGAATACGGGAACAGGTAGACGGGGTTTGCAGATTGAGAGACTGCTCCAATCTGGCTGTCGAAGATCTGCAACAGCATTCAAGGCCCGTTGCACCAAGGCTTGTCCAACAGAGCTGTTGGGTGCAACGTCAGAACGTTCTTTGAAGAGAAACGTGTGCCAGTGGTTAACACCAGGAAGTGGGCCAACCCAGTACTGTCGTCTGGCTGCGTTGGATGTTACTGTGTTCGCAACAGCTGCAGCGCCTTGTCTGTTTAGAATGATGTCCATTCCGAGTTGATCGTCAGCACCTTGACTGAAGTTTTTTGTCTTACCTGTTAGTACAAGGTTACCAATTAGAAGATCGTCGATCCCTGGATCTTGACTCGTAGACGCCCACCGTCCATACGGCGCGGAGAAATCAGCGCTGTGTACTGGACCGTACCACCCACGATTTGGGTGTCCTGAAACTTGCCTGTAAAGGAGTAGATCATTTACGTCGTGTAGGTCAAATCGTTTGGCTCTATGCACAGCAGCTTCAGCGACCGCCACTTTCTCTTCGGGTGTGCCGCTGCCAACCTCAGACGAGATGTAGCGTGCGATCGTGTACACGGTTAGGGGAAGTTTTCCTTTCCACAGACCAAGGTCTTGCATCTTTGCTTCAGCAGTTGCCCGCATCCCCTCGGGATAACACTGAACATTGCCGTCGACGGTGTCGCAACCGGAGCTTATTCTTGGCCGATCTGAGCCTGTACTGAGTGCTGTGAATTGTTTGTGCCAGGCTGGAAGACACGTCATTCCTTGAACCTAACACAATTGACAATCTTTTGTGTTTAGATACAAGTACATATCTCTTTGATCACAGATACGATCTCGTGGTAGGTTAGGAAAACCATACGGACTCCTGGTCCGAGACCACCAACTGTGAGGAAGCCATGATCGTTATGCAAGGAATCAACGGCCGTGCTCTTGGACAAGAAGGTGCCGTAGGCGTGTTGCAGCAAGGCGCCGGAAAAGACTTCAATTGCAAGACTGCTTGTTGGGCTGGCAGCAAAGCCGTAGAGGAGCTGTTCAAGCAGCTGCAAATAGCACTCAACCGATATGCCGCTGTGGCTTCTTTTAGCCCAATCTATGTTGACAGTTACATCGGCCCAACAACTGTTAGCGCAGCGCAAAATGTGGCCATGTACTTGTACGGCCGAACAGACAAACGAGTGGACCTGCGGTCCTTGGCTGTGGACAAAGAAACGATAGCAGCTAACGCGCTTGCGTTGATGGCGCAACTTAGGACAAGCGCTGAAACATATAGTCTTCCAGAGGTACCAGCACCGGCGAAGCCGACGGTTGCTGAAAAAGACGCACATGACGAGGCTGCCGCGGGACAACAGGAAGACGGTGGTGGTGGCGGTGGGGGCGGTGGTTGGATGTGGTGGGTATTGGGCATCGTCGCCGTTGCGGGCATCGGGACAGTCGGCTACTTGACCTGGAAACGTAACCAGGCCGGTGGCTACGAAGAAGACGACTACTCAGAAGGCCCCGTGAGAAGCGTAGCAGGCCCACGCGTACGGCACAGCGCCGCCCACATGGCAGGCCCGCGTATGAGCTACGCTCGTCGTGCAGCACGGTCGTAGAGGCTGTAGTTACAGCGAGGTTGCAATGCTTACAGTTGAAAGCATCTATGGTTTTAGCGGCCTTGGCGGTTTCATAAAAGGCGTAGACTTTTCCTGCACCAACGTCTCGCCTAGCGTGTACCGCTGTGTGGCGAAGATTGGAAGTGGCGCCTTAGCAGTCTACAAAGATCTGCAAGCGACGGTCGCGGCGATTTCGGCGCAGATGAGTGCCGCAAAAGTACTGAGTATGCCTTCGCAACTGGCGGCGCTAGAAATCGACGGGCAACCAGGAAACACTACAGCCATCGGGGTTCTGTTTATCGGGGCTGCTTTCCTAGCAGCAGTCCCACCAACTGATCCAGTTCTCATAGATGCATTGACGTCTAGTGGAGACGCCAAAAAAGACATCGAAAAGATAGCTGCTAACGCCGCTGAGATCACAACCTACTTCAAAGATGTACTAGTCAACCATCCTGAAGCTCTGCGACCACCGCCGCAAGTGGTCGAGAAGATCATCGAGAAAGAGAAAATCATCCAGAAAGAATTTGGCACCAAGTTCCGCCCGATCGGCGCCTTGGTGATTACAGCAGCGTTCCTCGGGGCGCTTGGGCTCGCTGCTGCTAGCGCATACTTCTTGAGTCATCCCAATGAGGGTGACAAGCAGGAGTTCTAGGCGATGTTCAACCTTCAAGGTGGTCCAGCTATTCTATCACTCGCGGATCAGTTGAGCGGCAACGGTGAAAACGTTGAGAGCCCGCTCGACGTGAATCCGTTTCTAGAAAAGCATTGTTCACGGTTCAACACTGGGACGTCCTGCAAAGCGGATACGGCTGATGGAGTGGCTCTTTTCGAGGGTGTCCAACGCGCAATTAATGCAGCCAGTAAAGAATTAGTATTACAAATCGAAGAATTGAAAATCGATGGGATTATCGGGCCAAAAACCGCTGACGTAGCCTATTCCGTGTTGAAGGCGGTTGGACCAGAAGATCCGAACGCCAAAGTGTGGCTCGAAGATCCTCGAAGCGCGGCGTTTGAATCGATGGCCCCGCTTTTAGCATCTCAACCACAGTTTGCCCACGACACTTTCAGTGCAATTGCTTTCGCTGCGGAGACAAGCAAAATACGCGACGATATTGAAAAAACGTCGCCAGATACACCGGTATCACCTCCACCCGTAACCGTAACCGTACCGTCACCGCCAGTAATTCCTCCTAAAGTGTTTTGGACGCGGCGGAAGAAGATCATCGCGGTTGTCGGTATCAGCGCAGTGGTTGTTGGGGTAGTAAGTCTGTTGTTGTGGCGTGGAAATCAGTAGGTGCAACCATCATTGTCAGCACGGTGTGCTAAGAGTCAGATCGGTGCAGCAAAAAAGACTAACAACAGCGGCAAAACGACGCTTGGCTGCACGCCGCGCGGCGAAGAAGAAGTATCAA
>MEQJ01000101.1 GCA_001770165.1 Bdellovibrionales bacterium RIFOXYD1_FULL_53_11
AGGAGGCCGGCATCAATGCGGACCGGATTGGCTATGTAAACGCGCACGGTACGGCAACACCGACGGGCGACACTGAAGAGGCCCGGGCCGTGGCAGCGGTATTCCCGGACGCAAAAAAACACCTTCACATCAGCTCGACCAAATCAATGACCGGTCACCTTCTTGGCGGCGCCGGCGCACTTGAGGCAATGCTCACAATCCTGGCCATGAATGAAGGCATCGTGCCCGCAACCATCAATCTTGACGATCTTGACCCCGACTGCGCGGCAACGGGCCTCGACTTCACGGCAAACAAACCCGTCCGCAAGAATTTTGACCATGCGATGTCAAACAGCTTCGGCTTTGGCGGCACGAATGCCAGCCTCGTCTTTGGAAAAATATGAAACAGAAAATACTGATTGCTTCAGACCACGCGGCAGTTGAACTGAAGGATTTCATCAAACGAACCTTGAAAAAATGGCAATGGGAGGACATGGGCCCCGACGGTTCAAAGAGCGTTGATTACCCTGATTATGCCGCCCGCCTGGCCCGCCGTCTCGCCGCCCGTCCGGGACTGCGCGGCATACTGATCTGCGGCACCGGCATCGGCATGTCAATCGCCGCCAACAAGATCCGGGGCATCCGCGCCGCCCTGGCGTGCAATCCCGTCACGGCTCGCCTCTCGCGGGAGCACAATGATGCAAATATCTTATGTCTTGGCGCGCGCCTTCTCGCGCCCGAATATGCCGCCGAGATCGCCAGCGTCTGGCTCGAAACTCCGTTTTCGGAAGACGGCCGGCACACCCGGCGCATCCGCAAGATACACGGCCTTGAAAAATCCGGAAGAGGAACGGCAATATGACGGCACATCCGCAAAACCCATTCAATGATTCCCTAAAAACAAAGGACCCCGAAATCCATGGCTGCATCATGCGTGAACATACCCGCGAGGAAGAAGGCCTTGAGCTGATTGCCTCGGAAAATTATGTAAGCCGCGCGGTGCTTGAAGCCCAGGGATCCATTCTCACCAATAAATACGCCGAAGGATATCCCGGCAAACGCTACTACGGCGGCTGTGAATATGTGGACGAAGCGGAAAACATCGCCATTGAACGCAGCTGCAGGATATTCGGCTGCGAAGCCGCAAACGTCCAGCCGCACTCCGGCTCACAAGCCAACATGGCCGCATATATGGCGCTCCTGCAGCCGGGGGACACGTTTCTGGGGATGAGCCTGGCCAACGGCGGACATCTCACGCATGGCAGTCCGGTCAACTTCAGCGGAAAAATCTACCGCTGCGTGAGCTATGGCGTGCATCCGGAAAATCACCGTCTGGATTACGACATGATCCGCGAACTGGCGCTCAAGGAAAAACCGAAAATGATCATGGCGGGAGCCAGCGCCTATCCGCGCGTGATTGATTTTGAAAAACTTGGCGCCATCGCCCGCGAATGCGGCGCGCATCTTGTGGTGGACATGGCGCACATCGCGGGCCTTGTGGCCGCAGGACTCCATCCGACGCCGGTTCCACACTCCACCTATGTCACATCGACCACGCATAAAACCCTGCGCGGCCCGCGCGGCGGCCTGATTCTTTCTTCATCAGAGCATATAAAAGCAGTCAATTCGGTCATCTTCCCGGGCATCCAGGGCGGCCCGCTCATGCATGTAATTGCCGCCAAAGCCGTCGCCTTCGGCGAGACGCTCCAGCCTTCATTCAAGGAGTATCAGTCGCAAGTGCTCAAAAATGCCACTGCACTGGCCGCCTCGCTCATGGAAAACGGCGTCAAGCTGGTGACCGGTGGCACGGACAACCACCTGATGCTTGTTGACCTGACCTCTGTCGGCGACGGCAGCATCACGGGCAAGGAGGCCCAGCTCTGGCTTGATGCCGCGGGCATTACCGTCAACAAGAACACCATCCCGAACGAAAAGCGGAGCCCGTTTGTCACCAGCGGCGTCCGTATCGGAACCCCGGCGCTCACCACGCGCGGCATGAAAGAACCCGAGATGCAAACCATAGCCCGCTGGATCGGCAGGATTCTGTCTTCCAGGGGCGCGGAGACAGGGATTTCCACCATCCGTCGCGAGGTCCGCGAGCTGGCCCGCAACTTCCCCCTTTACGCGCACTAAGGCGTCGGATACAAGAACGCGGTAATGAAATGCCCGTACTGTTCTTCGACGGATACAAAGGTTGTTGATTCACGGATCAACCAGACCGGCGACATCACGCGCCGCCGTCGCGAGTGCATCCGCTGCGAAGGGCGCTATACCACCTACGAGCGCGTCGAAGAAGTCATGCCGCTGGTGATAAAAAAGGACGGCCGCCGCGAGCCCTATGCGCGCGAAAAAATCCTCGATGGCATGAAAAAGGCCACGCAAAAACGCGCGGTCCCCACTCAAAGGCTCGACGAGCTGGTGACGGGCATCGAAAAACGCCTCCAGTCGTATGGACTCAAGGAAATCCCGGCCAAAACCGTGGGACACATGGTGATGGCCGAATTGCACAAGCTCGACAAGGTGGCATATGTGCGTTTTGCCTCCGTCTACCGCGAGTTCAAGGACGTCGAAGAATTTGTAGCCGAACTGCAGGATGCGGATTTCAAACAGGCAAATGACGACCCCTCCCTGATGATGTTTCCTTTTGCGGCAAACGACAGCGAATCCGGCGGAGACGCAGGAAGCGGGCGTTCATGAGTTCACGCCGCCGGGCGCGCGAGGTGGCGCTGCAGATTCTTTATGGCTACGATCTGGCCGAAAATGACGCTGGCAGGCCCATCCCCACCGGCGAGCAGCTTGCCGCCGACATTGCACGGCATTTTGACCACTTCGGCGTTGAAGACGGTCTGCGGGTTTTTGCCGCCGAGCTGGTTGCCGGCACCTTGCTCAGCCGGTCGTCCATTGACCAGCTGATCGAGACAAACGCCACAAACTGGAAGCTTTCGCGCATGTCCTTCATTGACCGCAATCTGCTCAGGATGAGCATCCATGAAATGAATCATTTTGCGGACATCCCCAAATCCGTCACCATTGATGAAGCCATCGAACTGGCAAAGCAGTTCGGCTCCGAGGAATCACCCTCGTTTATAAACGGCATTCTGGATGCCGTTGCAAAGGGCATTGAAAAGCAATGATACCCCAACCCCGTACTTGCCGGGAGGCATGACACCCGGTTAAACTATAATCCGGAGAAGAAGGGGTAACATGAACACGCTTGAGCTTGACGGAGAACGGGCTCTATTTGAAAATAAAATCCAGGCGTTGGCCGTTGTTTGCCAGGAAAACGAACGTCCGCTCGGAGGATTGCTCGGCCTGGTTGACTGGCGTTTCGGAGGCGTAATTTCCCAATCAGTCCGCACGGGCTTTATCACCGGACGCACGGGCGAATGCTGTTACATCCCGCTCGTCAAAACCGGAAAAACCTTTCATCTCATCGTCATAGGAGCCGGACATGCCGAAAAGCACGGTCACCGTCTCGCTCCGCCCGTAGAATCAGTCAAGGCTCTCCAGAAAAACCTGCTGTCGCTCAAGCTGAAACAAACCGGCATTTCGCGGTCCGACTTTGGCGGACAACAGGACGAATATTTTTCACGCCACTTCAAGGGGGTTCCTTTATGGATCGTGACCTGACAAAAAAAATGGCCCGCGAACTGCTCTCGCACAGCGAAAAATTCGAACCGCTGCGCCCGGAAGAGTGTCCGAATCCGATCGACAGCCTTTCCCTGCTTGGCGGCCTTGCCGCCATCGCGCAAAGGAGCATGGAACCGCACAAAAGCACCGCCGTGAAAAATGCCGCCGCCAAAGCAGCGCTTTCAGGACAAAAGCTGACGTCAGCGGCCCGCCCGGCCGCACGGCTCCCGGCCCCGCCGAAAAAATTCGCCGCTACAAAACACGAATATGCTCCGGCGCTCAAGGACCCCGGGGTGATAGATGCGCTTTTGAAAAAATACGGCGCCGCCGCGAACGGGGCTCCGGCTGAAAACAAAAAACCGACACTGCAGGAACTCGCAAGAGCACGAAAAGCCGAGCTCGAAGCAAAGGCCGAACTCGAAGCAAAGGCCGAGAGGGCCTCCGAAGCGGCCACGTCGTTCAAACCCCATGTTCCGGAAAAACTCCAGGCCGCCCCAAAAGAACTGCACCATCTGCGCTCGACCCGTTCTGCCAGCACTCCCACAACGGCAATACTCAAGTCCGGACGCTCATGACTCCCGACGAGTGCATATCAAGCCGCACGGAGAGATGGGACAGTCTGGATGGAAACCGGTACGAAACCCTGCTCAGGCTTGCCGTTCTCCGGGACATAGCACGCGATCTTCATGCCGAACGCTCGCGCTGCCTTGCCACCGGGCTTGTCAGGGAGCTGAAGGAAGTCCGCTCGCTTGAAGCTACAATTGAGCTGTTGAAAAACGCCGCAAGTTTGCACGGAAATCTCCCTGCGCTTCTGAAGCGACCGCCGGAGGGCAGCCGGCAGAGACAGCTTCCGTCCGAATTCCCGGCCGGCATGGAAGCCGAAAAATTCGAACGTTTTGACCGGCTCTGGGAAAAAGCCATTTCCGCCGAAGCCGCCCGTGAAGGCTGGCGCTTCTGGCTGCTCGACGCCTGGGTGGGCATCAGAAGTGCCCAGCAGTTCCACATCGCGCTCGGAGAAAAACTCCTGCCCCGCTGCATTGTCCTGTTTGCCGAAAGCATACCGCCCTGCCCCGGTTCAGAGACTCCGCCCGAGCTGTGGCATGGAAGATGGTATGTAACTCTTGAACCCGACGTCGATCACGAATCCCTGGGAATCGGCACAATTCCGGGTGTTTTCATGAAACCGGCCCCTCCGGCATGGACTTTCCTGTTTGCCCGCGGAAAAACCGGCGCATGAGCATATGAGACTGGTTGATTTTGTAATCATGATGCTCGAAGCCCACGCCTGGACACTCCAGCGGCTTGCGGGCGTTTTGGGGGAAGAGCGTCTTATCGAACTGCTTGAAATCGCCGGCGACAGTCCGGGGGTTGACTGGCGGCCGCCCCTGCCGTCGCTTGTTCTCAGCGGCTTCAAACCCGCCTTTGAACACCCCTCCCCCCTCGCTGAGATTGAACTTGCCGTATCACACATGAATCTCACGCCGGTTATAGAATTCTTTCTATGGAGCTATCCACCGTATCGCACGATAATCGAAAGCCCGCTGGAACTTGGCGCGATGATCGAATGCAAGGGCTTCGCAGCGGCCACGAATGAAGTGCTTGCAAGCGCGCAGAAATGGCTCGAACTGCTTGGGCTGCCCCCGGACGCCGCGCCGGAAGCCCAAGAGCAGGCGCTGACGCCGTGGATAAGATTCCGCACCTCGGCGTACAAAAAGATGAAGATCAATCCTTTTTCAAAAGTGTGACGTGAGACAAGCCCGGCCTCTTATTCCAGCTTCAAGCTGATTAAATACTCGGGCTGGAATTATTTCCAACAAAATTGACCGTGATGATGATGTAATAAATTTATGTGAAATCAAGTTTTCTAATGAGCCATTTGAACTAACTGAAAAATATTCAAATCAAATCCTGGAAAAAGCGGAGATATTCAGGCAGCTGTCAAAAACCAAGAAAACCATTCATAATACATTGCTGACTTTTACAAAAAAAAGGCAAAATGTTCTTTATAAAAAAACTTTCCAGAATGTAGTGCAAATTGAAGAACTGATATGAAGTTGTAAGTGCAAATCATCGTTTAGTTAAGACTATCGCACAAGTCCGGGCAAAAGATGAAGATCAATCCGCTTGCCGCGCCAGGTGTCTAGATCAATTTTTGCCAGGGCAATGAAATCAAATTTTTTGCAAGAACCTTTGTTTCGTCACCAGTGTGGGCTATTGCCAAACGCTTGTTCTTGCCGAATGCATCTGAATCCAGAAAACTGTTCGCACTTAGAATTGCTGATCTGGTTGCTTCTTTTTCAATAATCGGCAGTATGCCCAAGGTTGTTTTTTCGGTTTGAAAAACCAATGGTACACAAGCACCACCGCGTGTACGATATTCAAAAACCTGGGCGGGATAATTCAAATCATAGTAGAAAAATGCCCTGAAGTTGGCATAAATAAATCGTGTAAGATCTCCAGGCTGTAAGCTCCCGGGCTGGTATCCGGTCAAATAAGATGCCAGGCCCTGGTCCTCAAAATAATAAGTAACTGGTTTTGTGGTTTTGTGAGAACTAACCCAGCGAATCAAAAAAAGTGCTTCGAAAGCGGACAAAATGGCAGGCAGGGTTTTTCTTGATATCCGTGTGCTGCGGCACAGGTTGCTCCATTGTATTGGTTCCCCTTGTTTTTTTGCAAGGGTCACCAGCAGGTTTCGTAACGTAACGGTATCCAATGTCGTTTGAACAATGAGCCTCAAGTCCCGTGATAAAATGGTATTGATGTGATCGCGGAACCGGCTTTGTCTTAATGCCGACGTTCGTTGAAAGCAGATGCCGGGCAGGCCTCCAAAAACCAGATAGCGTTCCATTTCTGTCTGCGAACAATGAACAGATTCCTTCGCGCAGAATTTTTCCGGATGTTCATTGAGCAGGATTTCGATTTTTCGTGGAAAAGCTTCGTTTCGTATTTCACGCAGGGTCATTGGAAGCAATTCTGCAGTCAAAATCCGTCCTGTCAATGATTCATGAATTGCTTTGCGGCTGATGAATCTGACTGAACCGGTTACTAATCAGTGCATAAGTAAGTTCACATAATCTGTGATAGGGTGTACTCTGTTTCTATGCAGAGACAAGACGCCCGCAAACTGGATCATAAA
>MEQJ01000102.1:0-625 GCA_001770165.1 Bdellovibrionales bacterium RIFOXYD1_FULL_53_11
ATGCGTAAATTGCGCAAGTCCGGTTCTAACAGGAGCGCGGGCTGGCAACAGCTTGCGTTTACTTAATGAAACAGTTATCGTGTGGTGTCGTCATCATGGCGGCTGGTCTCGGCAAAAGAATGCATTCCTCCATTCCCAAGGTGCTTCACGAAGCGGGCGGGCGGCCGATCCTTTTCCATATTCTTCATACGATAAAATCCGCTCTTCCCGGGGCGCCCGTGGCCATAATCGTCGGCCATGGCCGCGAACTTGTCGAACGGGCGGTGCGCGGGTGCAAGGCCTTCCCGGATATGAATCTGGAATTTGTCCAGCAGTGCGAACAGCTTGGCACCGGACATGCCGTCAAATGCGCCATGGAATCGAAGTGGGGATCGGCAGTCATCAGTCAATCGCTGCCGGTGCTGGTCATGCCCGGGGATTCGCCGCTTGTCACCGGCGCGCTGGTTGCGGAGCTTGCCGCGCCGATGAAGCGTGGCGATGTGATGCGGCTCCTGACGTGCGAGGTTGACGATCCGCACGGTTATGGAAGGATCGCCCGGCGCGGAAAACACGGCCCGGTTTTGAGGATTGTCGAAGAAAACGAAGCCACTGCGCGCGAAAAGGAAATTCGCGAGGTTGCTGTTTC
>MEQJ01000102.1:689-6995 GCA_001770165.1 Bdellovibrionales bacterium RIFOXYD1_FULL_53_11
GCGGCTGAACTCATGGGCGTGAATGATCCCTATGAGCTTTCAGTGGCGGCAAGGCTTTTGAACGGCCGCAAACTCCGCGCGCTTGCGGTTGAGGGCGTGCGCTTTGTTGATCCGTGCTGCACGATCGTCGATGCTGATGTGGAAATCGAGGAGGATGTGACGGTCTGGCCGGGGGCAATTCTGCAAGGATGGACCCGGATCGGGCGCGGCGCCGTCATCGGGCCGCGCGTGGTGCTCAAGGATGTGACGGTGGGACCGGGGGCGAATATCAAAGCGGGCACGGTTGCCGAAAAAAGCACCATCGGCGAGCGCGCGCAGATCGGTCCTTATGCGCACCTCCGGCCCGATTCAGTGGTCGGAAACGAAGCCAAGATCGGAAATTTTGTGGAGCTGAAAAAAGCCACCATCGGCGCAAAAACCAGCGTGGCGCATTTGTCGTATGTAGGTGACGCCGAACTGGGTGAACGGGTCAATATCGGCTGCGGTTTCATAACCTGCAATTTTGACGGACGTGTTATAGATGGCGAACGCAAGCACAAAAGCATCATCGAGGATGATGTGTTCATGGGCAGCGACTGCCAGATTGTGGCTCCAATCCGCATCGGCAAGGGCGCGTATGTTGCGTCCGGCTCCACGATCACAGAGAATGTCGAAGCCGATTCGCTTGCAATCGCCAGAACCCGGCAGGTGACAAAGCCCGGATATGCAAAAAAACTGCGCGGTGAGGCCTCCTGATGTGCGGCATTGTCGGATATGTCGGCAGCCGTCGTGCCGTGGACGTGCTTTTGCAGGGCCTCAGGCGTCTTGAGTACAGGGGGTACGACTCGGCTGGAATCGCGCTGCTGACCGGCGATGCCATTGATGTCGTCAAATCCTCGGGCAAGCTCGAGAATGTCGAACACCTGATCGACGGCTCGCGTGAAAAGCTGGCGGCTTCCACCTGTGGCATCGGTCATACAAGATGGGCCACGCACGGCAAGCCGACCACTCAAAATGCGCATCCTCATCGTACCGGACATGTGGTTCTTGTGCACAACGGTATTATCGAAAACTACCAGGATATCCGCAGACGGCTGGTCGCGCGCGGACACAAGCCCGAGTCGGAGACCGACAGCGAGCTTTTCGGTTTCCTGGTGCTGGAAGAAATGGACAAGGGCCGCTCGCTTTGTGATGCCGTGCGAGCGGGTTTTCTGCAGATCGAAGGTTCCTGCAGCGTTGTTGTCATGTCCGAAAAAGAGCCCGGCATGATAGTCGGCGTGCGCAATGGTTCGCCGCTGGTGGCTGCGCACGATCCGGATGGAGGCATGTTCATCGCAAGCGACGCGCAGCCGTTGGTGGAATATACGAAAGAGGTGATATTCCTGGAAAACGGAGACCTGGTGGCCGGCTCCCGTACCGGCCTCAAAATATCCTCTCTTGCGGATGGAAATGTAATCGCAAGGCCGGTCACGCGGATTGACTGGTCTGCCGAGCGGATGGACAAGCAGGGCTGGCCTCATTACATGCTCAAGGAGATTTACGAACAGCCCGCGGCGCTTTCCGAAACCTTGAACGGGATTCTGGATCGCGCCACCGGCGAACCGTTCGTGCTCGCAGACCAGAAGGGGTTGCAAACGCTCAAAAATGCAACAAGGATCTCGCTCGTTGCCTGCGGTAGCTCCTGGCATGCGGCGCTGCTGGGCAAATACTGGCTTGAGCGCTGGGGCAGGATTGCGGTCGACGTGGAGCTGGCCAGCGAATTCCGTTACCGGGATCCGGTTTTGCAGGAAGGAACGGTGATTGTCGGGATTTCGCAGTCGGGAGAGACTGCGGATACTCTTGCTGTAATGAGAGAGGCAAAAACGCGCGGCATTCAAACAGCGGCCATAACAAATGTCCGCGGAAGCACTATTTCCCGCGAGGCGGACTCCGTATTTTACACCTGTGCCGGTCCCGAGATAGGGGTGGCTGCCACAAAAACCTTCCTGTCCCAATTGCTGGTACAGCTCATCTGGGCCGGGTGGCTTGGCAAAACGCGCGGAGCATTGAATCCGGCGAGGACCGCATCGCTTTTCGACGAGCTTATCCGCCTTCCGCATCTTCTCGAAGATTACATGAGGCCGGATGGCGTAATGGCACAAACTGTCCGAAGCACGGCAAAAGCATTGCTCGGGATAAAAGGTTTTTTCTTCATCGGGCGCGGATATTCATTTCCGGTTGCGCTTGAGGGCGCTCTAAAACTCAAGGAGATAGCCTACATCCACGCCGAAGGATATGCCGCCGGTGAACTCAAACACGGCCCGATTGCCATGATAGATGGCAATATGGCTGTAGTCGTGCTCGCGCCGCAGGATTCATGGCGCGAAAAGACGGTTTCAAATCTGGAGGAGGTAAAGGCCCGCGGAGCCCGGATAGTGGGAGTGGGCGGCGGCAATGACAGCTCGCTTAAGGAACTTTGTGATTTCTGGATTCCGCTTCCTGTTTCAACGAAACACAAAATCGACGAGGGGTTGTTGCCGGTCGTGCTCGCGCCCGTGGTGCAACTCTTGAGTTATGAAACCGCGCTTTTGAAGGGAACCGATGTTGACAAACCAAGGAACCTTGCAAAAAGCGTAACGGTGGAATGATAAAATGCATGGATCATTTTTTCCGGTTGTTGTCGGTCTTCTGGCGGCCATAGTGGTTTTTCTGGTGAAATTTGCCGGCGCCGCCTTTGCGTTCATCCGCCCGAGCCAGCCCGTCATAATCCTCGGCGTTGCGCTTTTTGCGATGATTGCGCATAAATTCATCTTCGAGCGCAGGGCCGATTCGCGCAATTACAACGGCATACCGGATTTGTTTGTCCATATTCATGCGTCCTCAGGGTCCGACATGGTGCTGAGATGGGTGGTGCGCGGGATCGTATCGTTTTTTCTTGCTCTTGCCGGCGGCATCGCCGGCCCGGAGGGTGCGGCAATCGAGTTTGCACATGCTTCGGCGACCAGGGCGCGCGTGCATACCTCAAGATGGTTTGAACAACGCCGGAGGACGGATGCGGCGGTTTCCCTGGCCGCGGGTGTCTCCGCCGCCTTTGGCGCGCCGTTTGCCGCCGTGATTCTTCCAATGGAACTTGGCATCGGCGGCCGTGGCATTTCCGTGGCTCTTGCATCGCTCGCCGCTTTTACCGGCGGGAGGCTGCTGGTGCACCTGTCAGCCCTGACCGGATACAAACTCGAAGGCTTTGATCTTGGCGGAGTGCTTTATGGATACCGCATGTTTTCCGCTACTGGCTGGGTTGCGATAGCGGTTATTGCCTTGGCGGGAGGTTTGGCCGGAGCCGCGCTCGTAAGGTTTATTGGATACAGCCGGGCAAGTTTCATCGAGCTTTTCAGGACAAGGGTCTGGATGCGCATTGTGGCGGGTGGCGTGCTTCTGTTTCTTGCCGCTCTTGCATATAAAAACGGCAATATGTCTTCATGGACTGCCATCGAAAACATCCTCTGGAACAGGATCGGACTTTCTGAATCCGGGCTGTTGCTACTGTCAAAAGTGTTCTGTCTCGTGCTGGTTCTTTCCGCTTTTGGCACGGCCGGCATTTTCTGGCCCGTGATAGCGATCGGTGCAGTGCTGGGGCATCTGGTGGACCGGGGGCTTTTTGGAGGCATTCCCGGTTTTTCAGCGATAGCAGGCCTTGCGGGCGCTACGGCGCTTGCCGGCGCCGTAATCGGTTCGCCGGTTGCGGTTGCGGTTGCCGCATTTGAAATGACACAAAACGTCCAGGTCCTGGTTCCGTGCCTGGTTGCCGGAATCGTGGCCAGATGGGTGCGGCGTCTGGTGCGCGCCTCAAACATCATTGATGCGGATCTTGATGCCAGCGGCCTGGGACTTGTTGACGGCCGCTCGGCCTCGGTTCTTTCGTCGCTTTTTGTCAGGGATGCAATGATCACGGATTTCGAGAGCGTTGCCCAGCAGGAGCCGGTTTCCGGGATCTATTCAAGGCTGGCCGGCATGAGTTACCCGTTCATTCCGGTGATTTCGGCAAACGGCGGCTATGTCGGCATGCTGACCGCGGACATGGTTCAGGAAAGCTGGCGGGTGCACAAGCCGTCTTCTTCCGAATCTCCGCTGTCGAAGCTTCTTGAGGCAAAAGACCTGTTGTACAGATCAAAGGTCAAGGTGCCTGCAGTCAGACTGACCGACAAGCTCAATACTGTTGCGCGCATGCTCGGTGAAACCCCCTGCCTGCCGGTTGTTGATGAAAACGGCAAGATGGTTGGTCTCTTGTTTGCATACAACGTCAGGCTTGTTTATGAGCGCGAGGTAGAACGTCGCGCTATAACTAAAGGTGGTATGCGTTAGTATGGAAACAGGTTATTTATCCGGTCTCAATGAAAAGCAACGTGAAGCCGTGCTCATAACCGATGGCCCGCTCATGGTTCTGGCCGGGGCGGGTTCGGGCAAAACCAGGATGCTCACTTCCCGGATCGTGCATCTTGCCGAAACATGCGGCGTTCAGCCTCATTCAATTCTTGCCGTTACTTTTACAAACAAGGCCGCCGGCGAGATGCGCGAGCGGGTGCTTGCGGGGCTTTCGGGCGGCGGGGCGGTTGGCGTGCCGGAGATCGGGACTTTTCATGCGGTTTGTGTCCGCATTCTTCGCAGGGAAATGGCATTAACGCCTTTTTCAAAACAATTTGTGATTTACGACGATGCAGACCAGCTCAGCCTGCTCAAAAAAGTCGTTGAGCGGCTGGGGATTGATGACAAAAAATTCAGTCCCAAGTCAATGCAATCAGCCATCAACCGCGCAAAATGTGATGCGCTTGCCCCGGATGACATTGCTCCTGCGCCGCACGATGTGTTTACGCGCCAGATGAAGCGCGCGTACGAAGAATACCAGAAGGATCTGATGGCCAACAATGCGCTCGATTTCGGCGAGATCATCTGCATGACTTATCGCATTCTCAGGGATCATCCCGAGGCCAGGGCAAAGTACCAGTCCCGCTACAGGTATGTTCATGTTGATGAGTACCAGGACACAAACCGCTCGCAGTATCTGCTGCTCTCGCTTCTTGCAAGCCGTGAGCATGGTGGACATGGCAACATCTGCGTGGTCGGTGATGAAGACCAGTCAATCTATCGCTGGCGCGGGGCCGACATCCGCAACATCCTTGATTTCGAGCGTGATTTTCCGGGAGCCAGAGTGGTCAAGCTCGAGCAGAATTACCGTTCGACAAAAAATATAATAACCGCCGCAAGTCATTTGATAAGCCATAACAGCCAGCGCAAAGACAAAACGCTCTGGACGGCAAACCGGCAGGGTGATCTTGTCAAACGCTGGCAGCTTGCTGACGAGCGTGCCGAGGCCGAACTGGTTACCAGCGAACTCAGGCGCCTGGCCGCGGAACGCGGCTATGCTTATAGTGATTTTGCGATTTTTTACCGCACTCATGCGCAAAGCCGCCAGTTTGAAGATCTGCTGAGACGCGACAAGATCCCTTATCGCGTGGTGGGTGGACTAAGGTTCTATGACCGGAAGGAAATCAAGGACATACTCGCTTATTTTAAAGTTGTTTATAATGCCGCTGATTCGGTAAGCCTCACAAGGATCATCAATGTTCCGGCGCGCGGGATAGGCAAGACAAGTCTTGATAAGATCGAAGCCCTACACGCAGAAATGAAACTCACCAGCCCGATAACGCTGTGGCAGGCGCTTTGCCGGGTTGCCGGCGATCCCGGGCTCACCTCGCCGGCGGTTGCAAAAAAAACGGGCGGTTTTGTCCGGATTGTGGACCATCTGATCGAAGAACAGCCAAGACTGACCCTGAGGGATTTATACCATCTTGTTCTTGATGAGACGGGCTATGCCCGCGAGCTCAAACAGGAGGGGACCGAAGAAGCACTGGCCCGCGTCGAAAATCTCGAGGAGTTTGATTCCATATTACAGGAGTTTGAAGAAGACATGGCGGGCGAGGAAAAGGCCTCCCTGCTCGGGATGTTTCTGGAGCAGACTTCGCTTGTGACCGAAGAAGAATCTGCCGAGGGCGCGCAGGCCAGTTCGGTCAGTCTCATGACGCTGCATTCTTCGAAGGGGCTTGAGTTCCCGGCGGTGTTCCTTGTCGGCATGGAAGACGGGCTTTTTCCTTCGATCAGGTCGTGGGAGGACAACGGGGACGAGGAGATGGAAGAGGAGCGTCGGCTGTGCTACGTCGGCATGACTCGCGCGCGCGAGCGGCTTTACATGACAGGTGTTGCGGTGCGCAGGTTGTGGGGGGATATCAAATACCAGGAACCCGCGCGGTTTTTTGCCGAGATACCGGATGCGTTCATTGAGTTCAAGGATTTGTC
>MEQJ01000102.1:7039-7219 GCA_001770165.1 Bdellovibrionales bacterium RIFOXYD1_FULL_53_11
ATTTTTATGCGCCGGCATCAGACCTGGTGGGCCGCAGCATTGATCATCCCGACTATGGTCGTGGCACCCTGATTTCGGCCGAAGGCTCGGGGAGCGATCAAAAGGTCACGGTCGAGTTCCGCGGGCGCAACCGCAAAAAATTCATTTTGCGGTTCATCAAGCCGTATATGGAAGGGTGAC
>MEQJ01000102.1:7229-10641 GCA_001770165.1 Bdellovibrionales bacterium RIFOXYD1_FULL_53_11
GCAATTCGTGCTCCACTTGACTTGTTTGGGCACAAAAGTGACATGGTTTTTGGCCAAGTTATGACTGACTTCGATCGAACCGCCGTTCATCACGCGTGAAATGCGCTGAAGCCCGCCTGTAATGGTTACAGCAGCAAGAGTCCTGGTTGATATATTGTAAACGGCCTTGCCTTTGTCGGTCATTGCTTTTGTTACGCCCAGAATGTCAAGTTGGTAGTCTCCAGCGGTTTTTTTGAGCCTGCTTCCTCCCGATACGGCGTTGTTTCTGTAATCCGTGTTGGCAGTGGTGTAGCGTTTGATGATTTTTTCTTCAGTATCCTTGAGCGTTATGTCATGTGTGCGCGTAACCGATGAGCCAGTGGCCGAAAGAAGACAATCCGTGCTGGAATATGCAAGCGCAACCATGCCGGATATTTTGTAAGCTGTATTTGCCAGAAGGCAGTCCGGATAGTTGATTGTCTTGTTGCCGCTTGCGCAAACTTCCCCCGCCGCCCGCTGGTTGCAGGTCGAGCTGGATGCGGTATGGCGGTTCATTTTTTTGTTGCCAGAAAGAAACGTTTCCTGCTCCTGCTCATCCATGACGCCGGAGATGGTTGTGATGGCTGATTCGACTGTTTCTTTTATGGTCGCGGTCTCGCTTGCATCTGCCGGATTCGCGACCGTATCATTGTTTTTTGCGCATGAGGCCAGCATCATGCCAGCCGCCAGGATTATCAGAGTTTTTGAATTCATTTCTTCCCCCATTGTAATCCGGCATGAAAAACCGGGTTGAGATGCCGTTTACTGTTGAATCCGCCGAATCCCGAGTGCAGCGTTGCGCCCGTTCCGATGACAAGTGAGATGTCATATGTGTCGGACCATACGGCACTGTAATAAACCATGCATGAAGGCGCAAGCTGTCTGATCTTGTATGAATGGAACAGACCACCGTGGAAATTGTTTGAAGTTTCTATGAACGTATACTGCAGTCCGGGAACAAGCGCGATTGAACTTGTCTTGTTGAAATAATACTGTGTGATGACATGCAGGGCGGGGTCGGTTATTGATACGGTCGCCTTGGTGTTCAGGCTGTTGCCGGTACAGAAAAACAGAAAACATGTGGTGCCGGTATCGGAGGCCGAATTATTGCCGGATCTGATGACCGGATAGAGTGAAAACGCCCACGAACTGGTTTCGGCGAATTTCCAGCGCAGGAACAACTCGGCGCTTATGTGGGTATCCGAATCATAAACGCCGTCGATATTTGTATAATAAGGCCTGAGGCCGATTGAAAGCGTATCAAGCGCCCTGAATTCTCCGTTGAAATCAATGCTGGTGGATCCCGTTGGATTGCCCATATCACTGAAACCATTGCCACGCGACAGTCCCGCACCAAGGCTGTAACGGGTGGGGGTGCCGTCTTGCGGGTGGGTGTCCAGATTGATCTGTGAGGACACTGCCGCCGCCGTAAAAACCTGGCGCGGCTGTGCGGTCACGCAAGAGCAAAACATCAACAGCGCAATACTGCAAAAATGGATATTATTCATACCAACGATCTACCCGCTCCCTATTGGAATTCTACTGCCGCGGGAATTTGAATTCCAGCGGATATTTCAGGTTGCAAATGCCAGTCAATATCTATAAAGCAACGCACAGGGGAGGGGTGATATGCTTAAACGATTTGTTTTCATTGTTGCCTTGATGTCTTGTCTGAACGGCTTTGCCGTGGAAACCGCTGAAACTGATTGCAGGGTTTTCATTGCAAAAGCCCGGTATGTCAATGCCGGCTGGGTGGGAGGATATTTCAAGGTTGTTGTCGCGGTTTCGAAGGATGCAACAGCCGCTGAAGCGCAGTTGATGTATTCCGACAACGGTAAAACGTGGAATACGATAAAACCCGACAGCGAGGCGACAAAAGGGGTTTTATACAAGGATTATGTTTTTATGGTTCCAACCGCCATTGTCAATTATGGAATCGAAGTGTGTCTCAAGGCGGTCGTTCCGGGGTTCAATACGGACGATCCGGTATGTTTGAATTATCAGAACAACTGGCGCTACTTTCATAATACTTGCGTTTCGGATTCCAACCCGTTCAACCTGTAAACTGTCCGACGTTGAGTGTTGTTATTGAAGAGGAAGAGGCAGGAATAGTCCGGTACGGGAATCGGACAAAGTGAAGCAAAAGTACTCATAGGCGATATACGTGATTATGTAATATCAAGCAGTTGCATCACGACATGACAGCATGCCTTGTGCACATGTCATTCGTTCGTGAAACGCACGGTAGAACAAACTGCTCAAAAATCGATATCCCAAGCGGAGTTTCAAAAGACAACTCAGACTCTGCCTGCCTCTTCCTCGCACTTCAGGCCACCGTATTGTCCGAACCCAAGCTGTATGCATCACCACGATATAAGCCGTGGCAATGCCGGTGGCGCAGGGAGCACCAGAGAGCATAAATTCTCAATACGCTTCGGTTGCTATAAAACCCTCTCTAATCCACAGGGCATGCAAAGGTTCAAATGTAAAAACTGCGGCCGTACGTTCAGTGCTACGTTCTTTCGTTTGGAATACAAGCATCGGACCTTTTTCAGGTCCTCTGAGTTCTTTCGCTTGTACAATCTTGGTTTGTCACTATGCGAAATAGCCAGACAATTGCACAGCTCTGAGCACACAATGCGGCTCATCAAAAAACGCCTGTCCGAACAAACCCTGCTGAACCATACGAAGCGTTTTGGGGGTTCCAAAATACGGGAGCATCTCGTATACGATGGGCTGGAAAACTTCGCCTTCAGCCAATACGATCCGAATCATATCCAACAGGGCATCGGAAAAGATTCACTGTTCATTTATGATTTCAACTACGTACCGCTTAATCGCAAAGGCACACGCACGGCGCTTCAGAAACAAAAAGAAGCCCGGATCGAACTTGAGCGCGGTCGTTATTCGCCACGGGCGATTCGAGATGCCACGAGGGAGATTTTCGAACGTCTGCACGAACGGATCGATGGCGCGAAAAACGTCGTGTTCTATATGGACGAACATTTTCAGTACAAACGCGTGATTGAGCAGGATCTGCGGGGACTGAACATCCAGTCTGTGACCGTGTCATCGAAACGCGCACGCAATTATCAGAACCATCTATTTGCCGTGAACCATGCGGATCTGCTCGTGCGGCATAATCTTGCATCGTTCAAGCGTGAGACGATCGCGTTTTCCAAGACGCCATGTGCAATGATTGAGAGCTACGCGCTGTTCATGGCCAGAAAAAACTATATGAGGCCGCAGTTTACGAAAAAGCACGTCACAAGACCGCATGCACATGTGCAAACTCCGGCAATGGCTCTTGGAATAGCGAAGAAACCCTTGAAGTTCCGGGAGTTTTTCGGGTGCCGTGAGCTTTGTTCGCGGGTTCCGTCGATGAATCGCGAGT
>MEQJ01000103.1:0-1778 GCA_001770165.1 Bdellovibrionales bacterium RIFOXYD1_FULL_53_11
TGGGATGCGTCTCCTATTCGAGAAACGCACGGAATCTGCATGCGTTCGTGAGTGCTCTGCGGTCGGATAACAAGATTTTTTCGAGTGTATTAAAACTTATTCGTCAAGTTCACTACAGCGAACACACTTATAAGTAGCTTCTGTTGTTTCTGAGTTGAATGAAACTTCTGTCTTAAGATTCTTCCCCGCCTGTTCACAAAGGTACTGTGTCTTGCCTGTTAAGGCATATTTTCGTTGAGTCTTTGAAAGGGATACTTGCGGATTGATGGTTAAAGTTCCCTGGCTAACCACCTCACAAGAAGTGTACGTCGCCAGTAGCTCTTCTTGGGCAATAACTGGAGTAGTTTTACAAATAGCGAAAATTCCTAATGCCGTTAAGATTGAACATGCAACGGAAATAGTTAATAATTTTTTCTTCACAAATTACTCCTCTTGATATGCTAATCAGGCACCACCGCATTTTTGTTTTGATTTGCGACAGTGAGCGCCGGACAACATCGCTGGCTTGGTGTGTCAAATCAAAAAGCTGGCACTCATTTGAGTTACGCACGGTCGATATAATTCGATTATACCTGGACCCTTATATTGTTTTGTGGTGTTTGAGAGGGGGCAAAAATTGAATCTTGAGGTATTGAAACAATTTGTGGATATTGCCGATTTGGGGCAATATAGAGAAATAGTATGAACAGAGGCGAGTCGTTAGGCAGCATGGGGATCAAGTTTCTTTCCTGGGCGCAAAACCGAGGCAAGACGGTCGTGCGCTCGGGGGATGCTCAGGCGGCTTTGAAGATCTCCAAGATGCAGGAAGCCAAACTTTTCTACTCTCTAAAAAAGAGCGGGATAATTACTAGGGTGATGCGAGGACTTTACCTGGTCCCTGCTGTCCTTCCTCCTGGCGGTAAGGCGTCACCGTCTCAATATGTCATTCTCGATACTCTTATGAAGGAGGTAGGAGCAACTGGTTATCAGGTGACGGGGTTGGTTGTTTTCAATTCCTATGCGCTCGACACGCAGATCCCCGTGCGCATGGATGTCTACAACGACAGGTTATCGGGCGAAAAGAAGCTGGCGGATTTGAATTTTAGGTTTATCAAAATAGATAAGCGCAGGCTTGGGTACACCAAGGATTGTCGTATTGAAGATGTGACTGCACGGTTCAGCTCACTTCCCCGTGCAGTGTTCGATGCCATCTATGATTATGAACGCTTTGGGTCATTGCCGACGGCATATCAGTGGCTTAAGGAGCGGGTGACGGACAGGAAGTTCATGGCTGAGTTTTTGGAAATCTGCCTGAAACTTGGCAACGTCTCTACATTGAGGCGGGTGGGTTACACGCTTGAGGAGGCTGGCTGCACGACTGGAGTTGTGTCACGGATTCTGAAGCGACTGAAAAAAACGAGCGGGTTCATTCCGCTTGATCCAAGCCGACCATTGCGAGGACGGACGAACAGCAAGTGGGGGATCATCATCAATGACTAATCTGCTTCCGCACCAAGATGCCAAAGCCTTCAAAGATGCGCTTCAGTACACCCAAAAACAGACGGGGTTTACGGCTCGTCTGATTGAGAAGGATTACTACTGCTCCGTGATTTTGAGACTGCTCTATGCGGAATCCCCCGAGATATTCTTCAAGGGCGGAACGCTTCTCAACAAGGTTCATGCAGGGTTCTACCGCTTGAGCGAGGACTTGGATTTCACGATTTCCGTGAGTCATGAAGCCAAGCGCAGTGAGCGGAGCAAAAAGGCGGCTCCTTTTAAGCCGTTTATTGAAGCTCTTT
>MEQJ01000103.1:1795-16302 GCA_001770165.1 Bdellovibrionales bacterium RIFOXYD1_FULL_53_11
GGATCATGTTGGTAAGGCAGCGACGTTGGTTGTTGACCCGTACTCAGACTCACCGTTGCTACCTCATGTTGAGGTGCGCTGCCTTTCGTTACGAGAGGCTTTTGCGGAAAAGATCAGGGCTGCACTTACCCGTCAGAAGGTCGCAATTCGAGACGTGTACGACGTTTGGCACGCTGTCGAGAAAGGCATCGTAAATCCAGAGGACAAGGAACTTGCAAAGCTCGTGGCGAAAAAGATGACGATTCCAGATTCTCTTGAGGTTCGCATGGGGGCTGATCGTAAGGCTGAGTTCAAGGCGCAGGTTGAGACGCAGTTGAAGCCCGTGCTGAGGGATGTGGATTTTAAGGCGTTTGATTTTGAAACGGGTTGGGCGCAGTTGGAGCGGGTGGCGGGGATGGTAAAGCCGTATTTGGGGGAATGATGATGATGTTTCCCGGCCGCTGCCGGAGCAAGCGCCTCCAGCCGCTTCCGATTGTCAGGGATCTTTTCGATTTTTTTCCTCAGGCAAAACCCGAGGCGAATGCGCAAGGGTGATTATATTGAATAAGTGTTTTGGATTGATGCTTAGTCGATTAGAGTATCGACCTTCAAACTTCAGATTCTTTGGAAGATGTTTGGCTGGACAGAAAATGAATTCCCATCTTAAGGTACGAGAAAAAAGGCACGCCGCAACAACATCAAGCTCACCAATTTTGTAGTACCGATTCATTTTTCCATCGCCTTTTGTATCGTCCCGAGCGTTTCGAGTTCTTTGAAAGTCAATGGAAAGGGGGTGTTCCTCAAAACACTGTAGATAGGCAAGAGCATTATCGCCGAGGTCAAGCTCATTAACGCACGCGCGTTCAGCACTGAATTGGTAACGGGGAAGACCCGACTCCCGGAATCGCTGGGGTATACAATCTAACAATTCTTTGAGAGCATGATCGGGGATTTCTTTCAGAGAATGAAATTTATTTGAAAAGAACTCTACCAGTTCATTTTCCGGAATAATTTTAGATGAGACCAAAAATTCAAAATATGCCCGCAACGTAGATGCAGTTGTCGTTTTGGCGACTTCTACATTTTTGCATTCAATAATGAACTCACGTTTGGAATGAGGCGTCTGTACGTAGAAGTCTTTTTCAAAATCACCAGAGCCACTTCTAACTTTTACAAGTTCACCGCGTCGCGCCAGATCGCCCAGATAAAGCCATAGGTGACGTTCGGCCACTGCACCTTTAAGCGCCATATAAGCGCGGGGATTCAGGGCTAGTGTCTCGGCCAGGTCTACTGAATTCAAACCAGTCAGTTTATACAGTGGGTCATCTGTTGATTTTGACGCCATTCTCCTCAACATCGGTACGCCAAAGAAAATACTGAATTGGATTCACTCCTAATGCGGTGCATATTTTTTCAATTATATGAAGAGTTGCATTGTAGGATTCTCTACTAGCAAGGGATTTTAAGGTATCAACCGAGACCGATGTCATTTCGCTCAGCTCATCATAGCTGAGTCTCAGCCCAGTGCGCGATTCATAATCAGTGAGTAATGCCTTGAGATCAAATTTTAGCACACAACTCCATTTCGTGTATTGACAGTACACCCACCGAGGTTACACTACCAGTATCTGTTGAGACTTAAATTTTCAAAAATGGAGCGTCAACGCAAGATGAAATACAAAGCGATTAGTCTTTACACCGGAGCTGGCGGACTTGATTACGGTTTGGAGGCCGCTTCATTTGAAACGAAGGTTGCCGTTGAAATGGACAAGTGGTGTTGTAAGACTCTCCGACATAATAGGCCTCGCTGGAACACGCTCGAAGGTAAAATTGAAGAGTTCTCTACTAAGCAAGTGCTTGAAGCTGGCAAGCTGAATAAGCGTGAGGCTGACATATTGATTGGTGGTCCGCCCTGCCAACCATTTTCGAAAAGTGGTTATTGGGTCAAGGGTGACGTTGATCGTCTAAACGACCCTCGGGCAAATACGCTTAAAGAGTATATGCGGATTCTAGAGGAAACCCTGCCTCGTGCATTTATTCTCGAGAATGTTTTTGGTTTGGCCTACAAGGGTAAGGATGAAGGTCTAGTTTACCTTCAAGAACGCCTTGCAGAAATCAATCGAGTCAATAAGACCAAGTACAACTTCAATTGGAAGGTGCTGAACACTGCTCGTTACGGGATTCCGCAAATACGTGAGCGTGTATTCATCGTTGGTTCAAGGGATGGTCTTCCGTTTGAATTTCCGGAGCCTCAATTTTTTGACCCAGAAGATGATGAAGAAAATGACAGTCTTTTTAAGGCTGGGAAAGAGCCATTTCGGACTGCCTGGGATGCCCTTCATGATCTTCATGATGACACTGAAAAGCCAGTTCCATCGAAAGTTGGCGGAAAATGGGGCGATCTTCTTCCTTCAATTCCTGAGGGACAGAATTATCTCTTCCATTCGGACCGAGGTGATGGCGTACCACTGTTTAAATGGCGCTCGCGGTATTGGAGCTTCTTGTTGAAATTGGGAAAAAATCGCCCGAGTTGGACTATCCAAGCTCAGCCTGGCTCTGCAATCGGTCCTTTTCATTGGAACAATCGCCGACTGAGCATGCGAGAAATGGCGCGCCTTCAGACCTTTCCTGATGATGTGGAAGTTCTAGGCGGCGTTTCTGAAGTTCAGAAGCAAATAGGAAACGCGGTTCCGTCCGCTATTGGAGAGTTGCTCGGTCGAGAAATTCGTAGACAATTTTTTGGAGAAAAGATTGATTCACGGAAGCTTAAACTCATTCCAGACAGGGCACCGCTTTCTCTGCGGCCAACCAAAGTATTTCCGGTAAAGGGAGAGTACATGAAGCTGCGTGATCCGGACATGACTTTGTGATTTTTATTGAATGACTTGTTGCCATGTTCTCTGTTTCTTTATGGTTGGTATTCCTCCCAATGTCACCCAGAAATTTTATGCCACTGTCATGATGTTTTTGCGCCAGAATCCGATTTACAGCCTCTGAATTCATGCCACAAACGCGGCTTCAGCCCAGCTCCTTGAGCCACTTGTCGATATCCATGTTGGTTGGATACATCCTCTTCGTGCGGATCAGGGTTTCGCGCGCCCCCTTCAGATTGCCGGACTTGCGTTGCGCGATATACAGGTTGAGCAACGCGCCATAATTTGCGCCGTCGCGGGCAAGAACAAACTCCAGCCGCCTGATCGCATCGTTGAATCTGCCGACCTCCATAAGACCGAGCGCATGATTATACAGAATTGAAAGATGATCCGGAAAATGCTTTTCGAGCACGCCATACGAAGCCAGCACCCTGTCCCACTGCTTGAGCTGGTATGCGAGCAACCCTGTTACAAAATGCCCGGCCATGCTCATCGGATACCTTGCAAGATACTCGCTGTGCGCGGCCATTGCCTCCTGCGCCCTGCCCTTGGCGCGCAGCTCCTCGCCTTTTGTGTACAACGGATCCCGACCGATAAACCGCATCAGATTGGTGCCGCTGCCGGTCTTGCACGGAAACATGATGTCAAACAGCGTCGTGCTCCTGCATCCGCTGAAATGCGCGACAAGCTCAAGCTGGTCCCAAAGCGTCGGATTCCAGGAGATGACATACGTCTCAAAAGGCTTGTGATTTTTTTCAAGATCCTCGTTGGACTTGAGCCAGACCTTTTTTTCAAAAAGAGGTCCGGCATCAGGACGGTAATCATAGGGCCTGAAATCCGGCAACAGCGCGAGCCTGCCGTTTACAATCGTCTTGCGCGCATGCTCGTACACCTGGTCGCTCGCGACAATCACCTGTCCCATGTCACGCCGGTATGTGACTGAACGCCAGAAATTGACTCCGCACTGCAGGACAAATACGGCGACCACGGCCCGCACGAGCCACTTGTTGAGACCGGGAGCGGCCTCCACGAAAAGCCCGAACACCCACGCAAGCAAAGCGGCAACCGGAACCATGGTGAGAATGCCATAACGGATCCTGAAAATGTAATTGATCGCCGGCAGGGCACATACAGCCGCAAGCACAAAAACCAGCCATATGACGAAAAACGTCCTCGCCCGGTCACCGGGTTTTGAAAGCTGCCGCCACGGAATCTTGTCAATCGCCTCGGCCTTCCAACCCAGGAAAACAACCATCACCGCCAGCAAAAACGGACCAAGCACACCGGAGAGCGAAAGGGTTGCCGACCTGAGATGGGGGAAAAACGAATACGGCTGCGAAGACCAGAGAAACTCCCAGAGCCTGCCAACACTCGCGGGCTGCCACATCCAGTTAATCTCGCTGCCCTTTGATCCCGGAACAAACGGCGGAAGCCTGGTGAAAATCCCCGGGCCCCACGGAACCGCAAGAAAAAGCATGACCGCGACCGGGACCGCAAAAAACATCCACTGCTTGCGCCTCTCGGGAAGCAACACGACATAGGCGCCAAGTATAAGCGGTATCATCTTGAGATCGGCCTTTGACTTGTATGTAAGATATGTGAGCAGCGCGATCCCCACCCACCTTTTCAGCCATGCCCGCTGCTCCGGATTCTTGAAGTCAGGCCGGCCGCGCCAGTCCGCCGGGGTTTTTTCGACCTGGTCCCAGATCACATATGTAACGAGAAGGAACAGGAACTCGGCCGTTGTGGCAAAATCTGCGTGGATGAGATTTGCGGCCATCACGCCGGGCGCAAAAATGAAAAAAACCGCCGCCGCAAATACCGCGAGTTTTCCATTCGGTCCGCCGCGCGTGAGCCTGACGCCCCACAGATAGATCATTACGGCAAGCGCCCCGTACATCACATCGCGATATAGAAAATAGCTCCAGGATTCATATCCGCTTATCAGATAAAAGGTTCTGAGCACCAGGCACTCAAGCGGGCGCTCATTGAACCCCCAGTGCTGCGGTTGCGTTGACACCGGAGATATGATTTCAAAAAGATAGCGCCACCAGCTCGTATCCTTCACCTTCCAAAGCCAGCTCGTGAAGTCGTCGTCCCAAAGGGGAATCCCCTGCGTGAAAAAGAGGGAATATGCAAATCCGCCTATAAGGAGCCATCTTGCAAACCTGTCTTCGACCAGACAACGTGGAAGTATCTTCCTAAGCATATAAATATAATACCCTCTTGTTTTTTACTGTGGAAGTGCTCTTATTTAATAGTGAGCCTGCGGTATGGCAACACAGCACGACACAAGGAGCCGATTATGAAAAACACCAAAATCATTATATTCATGCTGACACTGGCGATTCCGGTTCTTGCCTGCGCGATTGAAAACCCGGATACTGACCGGGCCGAGCTGGATGATGGCCATTCGACAATCGCCAGGATGGCCGCAAAGCTGTCCCAAAAAATCCGCACCATGGGCGAAACCAGCGGCGAAAGCTGCCCTGACTGCCTTGCGATAAAGGGCAATCATGGACCTGAAATCATCGAAATAAACTGTCACAAGAAAACGACCGCACCTTCCTGCAAATGCGCCAACGGGCTGCTTGGCCGCATCTGCACCATTGCAATCAAGGAGCCGTCCGGCAATATCGTCCAAAAGGAAGAATGCATCTGCGCAAAAGACCATTCGTGCAAGATCAAATGCGGCGGACAGACAAAGAGCCACGAATGCGCCAATCCGAACAGCGTCTGCATTGCCTGCTGTCACGAATACCATAATTCATCCAAAGCGCTTTTCAGGTGTGTTGACAAAAGAGATGTTGATAACGAAGACAAGAAACAGAAGCCGGTAAAATAAAAAAACGGCGGACCGCCGGTCAGTCAAGGCCGGTGGTCCGCTGTCAGTACAAATCAAAACAAATCTTTTGATCAGTCCTTGAGCTGTTTGCTCACGAGCTTGGTCATCTCAAACATCGAGACGCGCCCCTTGCCCTTGAACACTTCTTTCAATGCCACATCGGCATTGATCATCGTGCGCTCTTTTTTATCCTGCAAACCATGTTTGCGAATATACGCCCACAACTTCTTCACGACCTGTGTGCGAGGAAGTGGCTTGGCGCCGACCACGAGCGCAAGCGCTGCTGTCGGTGTCATCGGCTTCATGAAAGCCGCACTTGGTTTGCGTTTTGATTTCTTCTTAGGCATTGAATATCTCCTTTTCTGCCTCTAGATTATGCGAAAAAACGGGATTTACAAGGAGGCTTTTGATTATTCGTCATTTTTTTATATCCCATGGCGTTGAATTTGTATTTGACTCCTGCCGCGAATGCGGCTTATTTTATGCGAATCAAACCGTTCCTGGGGGGGATGAACAATGAAGCGCATTTTGTTTTTGATCGTGGCGGCATGCCTTGCAACACCATTTATTGCAGGAGCAACTTCAACGGTGCTTTTAAGCACTGCCAGTGAAGAATCCGAAAACAGCTACAAGATTGTGGCGGTTCATGAGGGCAGGAGTCCTTTGAAGGCCATGAAAATCCTTCTTAACAACAAACCCTATATCGACATTCCGGCCGGAAAACTCGGCTCTTTCACCACGGTATACAGTGCTTCCACGCCGGGCGGCTCTGTAAAGGTGCTGAGAATCAAAGCTGCCGTCAACGCCAACGGCGGCGCCTACATCACCATGCGCTTTTTGCAGGAGTACAATCTTACAGATCCGAACGTCTTCAACGACTTCAACATGAACCTGGTAAACAATGCCGGCACCCTCAAGCTGTTAACCGCCGACCGCGCGGTAAACCAGTTTGACCACCTCTACTTTGCGGTACGCAAGAAATACGGCGGCAAAGAGGCCGGGATCAAGCGGATTGACGTCTATTTCAAGGGCAACAAGGTTGATTCCTACGATTACGACTGATGATACCTGAAGAACTGCAATTGCTTTTTGACGGATTCAAGGCGAGCCGCATATTGCTCACCGCAGTGGAAATCGATGTCTTCACCCGTATCGGACAGGGCGCGACGGCTGAAAAGATAGCCTGCGGTCTTGGCGCCGGATTCCGGGAATCTTCCATACTGCTTGACGCGCTCACGGCACTCGGCCTGCTCACCAAACATGACGGCACGTATTTCAATTCAGCCTGGGCGGACAACTATCTGCGCGAAGGCTCGCCACAGGACTGGCGCCTTGCCATAAAACACCGGATCAACTCATGGAACACCTGGTCCGGGCTCACCGGCAAGATCATTCCACCCGAAAAACGACATGAGCACGCCTTTACCAGACCCGATTCCTTCATGGGCGCCATGGAAGCCATCGGCAGGGAGCGCGCTCCGCTTGTTGCCGGAGCGATTGATCTTTCGGGCGTAAAAAAAGTGCTGGATCTGGGTGGCGGTCCCGGCACGTACTGCATTGCCATTGCGGGCTCCCGCCCGGACGTCTCGGCATGTGTTTTTGATCTGCCCGAAATGACCGCAATCGCCCGCAAACACATCAAGGCGGCGGGGCTTGAAGCAAGAATCACCACCAGGGACGGCGATCTGTTCAAGGACGGTTTCGGCGAAGGCTACGATCTGGTGCTGATTTCATCCATTCTGCACATTTATGGCCAGCGTGAAAATATCGAGATCCTTTCAAAAGCGCGTGCCGCTCTCCGCCCCGGTGGACAGGTCGTGGTGCAGGAGTTCATATTGAATGAAGACCGGACAGGACCGCTCAGTGCCGCGATGTTTGCGGTAAACATGCTGGTTGCAACCGAGACGGGCAATGCCTATACCGAAAACGAACTCCGCCGTTTCCTGGGAAATGCCGGTTTTTCGGATATAAAACGCATCAATCTCAAGGTCCCTTCGAGCCTTATGACCGGCAGGGCCTGACAAAAGACGATGGCAACAGCGGCTAGAATGCTTGTCCCGTTCCTCGCGGCGTTTGCCGCGTTCGGAACAGTATGCCTGCGGGGCCTGGACGGTCATCATGACGGAACCGTGCTGAAGCCGGCACTTGACGTCTGGGCGGGACAGACACTTTACCGGGATTCGTTCAGCCAGTACGGACCGCTGGTGACCTGGCTCCAAGCTGCCGGAATGAAAATGCTAGGGGCGCATCTTTTTTCAATCCGCATCACGACGGTTTTTTTCTATGCCATGATCGCGGTGCTGCTTGTCGCGCTCTGGCGCCGCTTCCTGCCGTCGCGCCTGATGCTCTGGCTTGTGTTTGCCGTCTGGCTCAACCTTCCGCCTTTTTATCACACCGATTTCCACGCGTGGTCTTCGGTATATGCTCTTTTTTTCCAACTCCTCGGGCTATGGTTTTTGCTGCGCGCCTTTGAAGCTCCGGAGGGCACGGACGGGCAAAAGCCCGCCTGGCATGCAAACACCTGGTTTTTTGCGTCCGGCATGTCCGCGATGCTTGTCTTCTGGTGCCGCCAGCCGGTAGGAATGCTTGCGGTTGCGGGCTTGGCGGCCACCAGTTTGCTTTATGCATTTCTCATGCGCAAGCCTTTCGCGCCACTCTCCGCCACTGGCGGAATGGCTGCGGTTTTTGGTGCGATTCTGCTGCATATGCATGCGGCCGGATCGCTTGCCGACTGGTACCGGCAGACCATTGCGTGGCCGATGCACTGGTCCCAGGCCACCGGCGGCAACAATCTCCATGGTGCGGTTTTTTGCATGCTCCGGCGCCGGAACGAAACCATCGTCCTTCTTGCACTTCTTCTTGCCGCCCGGCCGCTTGTAAGCCTTGCCGCCAGAAGAGGCCGCAAAACCCTTTACGCTGCGGCCATTTTGCTTGGCGCCGCATTTTTCTGGCGCTATCCCAAACCGCTCTACCAGAGTGCTATTTACACGCTGATGCCGCTTGCCTGCCTGGTCGTACCGGTTCTTCTGCTCTTCATTGAAAGAAGCAAAAGGGGTTCCCTCCTGCCGCGCTTTGATCTCCGGTTCTGGCGGGGGGTTGCAGCCGCTACGCTCATACTTTCTTCCTGGCCGCAATTCTACCCGGTGCCGGATTCCCGCCATCTGTTCTGGTCGCTCGCGTTTGCGGCCGGATTTATGGTTTATCTCCTCTGGAAATGGCTGCACGAAAACACAACCGCGGTCACCATCATGATTTCAGTCTGGCTTTTGAATGCGGTATGTTCACAATGGCCGCATCTCTACGATAAAATGACCAGTCACGACCGGACGCTCGATCATCCGATGCTTGTACATATAAAGGTACAGCCGCAGCTGGCATCACGCCTCGGTCCGCTGCTGGCGACCATCAAGGAGTATGAACAAAAACGTGCCCCTTCCGGCACTCCGGTTGTAGTGGAGGGACCGAACTCCTTCTATGCCGCGCTGGCCACTGATTTTTCCAACGCCAACAAGTTCCACTGCGTCTGGAAGTTTACCGGCCTGCTGCCCTCGCAATTCACGCCGCAGGGACTGGATTTCATAATAACCCGCCGACCGCTGATCATCACCGGAACAGATGCGCGCCCGTCCGGCACGCTTCCGGACGGGATCAGGCCGCATTACCTCAAATCCGTCACGCTGCGCGATCCCTTCTGGGATGATGATCTCACGCTCTGGGTACCCGCCGCCCAAGTGGTGCCGGCCAGATGAAAACACTGCTTCTTGTTTATTTTATCTCCGCCGCGGCGGTCTCGACGCTTGGCCTTGTTCCGGGCGCGCTCAGGCCGCTCGCTGCGGCGTGCGGGATCGCGCTCCTTGCCGCCGCCGTGCGTGGATATGCGAAGCTTGGGCAACACGTCTCGCGCGAACTCGGACGCGGCTGGCTCGCGGTCTGGCTGGTGGCGCTCATATTCCAGCTTTTTTGGGCCCTGTTCAAGGCGCCGCTCGACATTGACGGGCTGTTTTACCACCTGGCGGTCATTCTGGAAGCACTCGACAAAAACCGGTGGGGCGCCTGGGAACTAAAGCTCTGGCACATTCTCAACGCCCCGCATCTGGGAGAAATCCCCAACCTCTGCCTGGTTTCGCTCGGCGGTTCCTGGGGCTGGCGCCTTGCGCAGCTGGGACATTTTTCAACAGGCATTCTTGGCGCCCTTGCGATATTTGAAATCGCACGCTCGTCCGGCGCCCGCCGGCCTTCGCTTTATGCCCTTGCCTTCTGGTCCGCGCCTCTTGCGGTCAAACAGATGGGTTCGAATTACGTGGATATTGCAAGCTGGTCCAGCTGGCTTGCCTCCGCTGCGGCACTGATGTCGGTCAACGCGCGACCGGCCGCAGCCCGCGCACTTCTCTCCGGCGCCGGCGCCTTCTTGCATGCCGGAATCAAGGCAAGCGGGCCGCTTACCGCCCTTGCGCTCCTTCCGCTCATATTTCTTGAAAAAAAACAAAGCGCGCGCGCGCGGTTTTACATCGCGGCGGCCGCAGCACTTTTTGTTCTCGCCGGCATGAGCGTCTGGATGATCCCCAACTTCCTGCGGCACGGCAACCCGGTATATCCACTTGCTGCTGACGTCACTCCGGCAAAAATGGGGATCGGCACTGATTTTCATCCCCCCGCATTTCTGCTCTCATTGCCCAAACCGCTGAGTTCGGTTTTGCAGTTCGTCGTGCCCGAACCCGTGGCGGTATATGACCAGTCGGGCGGAGCCCTTGGCTTTGTCGGTATCTGGTCGCTTTTCATGCTGGTGCTGTTTTTTTCGCGAAAAATCCGCACCCGGCGGTCCCAAGCAGGTGCCAGGGTGTTCGGCCGCGCGATCGGCTTTTTGACCGGGGCAATGCTGCTTTACTACTTCCTGATGCCCGCCCGCGAGATCCCGCGCCATGGATTTGCCGGCCACCTGGTGATCATGATTGCGGGTCTTTGGGTTTTTGAACGCGGCATGGACACCAATCCGGCCGCCTGGCGCAAGGCCCGCACGGCACTGGTGATCGCTTTCATGCTGCAGTTTTTTTACATCCTTCCGGACCGGGCCGTTTTCAGGGGCGCGGAGCTGTCCCGGCCGGAGCGCGTACCGGGCATCATTGCCGAAAACCTTTCCGATATCATCACGCACGGCGAGCCGCAGGCGCCTGGCCGCTGGCTGCACTATCCGTTTGTTCCCGCCATGAGACGCGACGAGCCCCGCACCGCGGTCATCGATTCGAAGGCAGTCCCGCTGCTTGCACTTTACTGGGGCCGCAAATTTTCAAACAGGGTTTTGATCGACCCGTCGTTCAGCCGGTGGCCCTATTGAAGCCCGGCCCGGAAAATTTATGATTCATTCAACACTGCTCAAAAACGGACAGCATGCCGTTTCCAGGTGGAAAAACGGCAACGGAATGACTTTTGAAATTGCAATCAGCCCGGAAGGCGCGGACTTTTCAAAAGACCCTTTTCTCTGGCGCATCAGCTCGGCCGTGTGCGACAGGGGCGGGCCGTTTTCATCATTTGAGGGATATGAGAGGTATCTGACCCTGATCGACGGAAAAAAATTCAATCTCAAATTCACCCGGACCGGACATGAAACACCGGTGGAATATGGCAAGGTCTTCGATTTTTCCGGAGATGACGGCGTCACCATGGAGCTTCCTGACGGACCGGTGAAGGACCTTGGTCTCGTTTACCGGCGTGATGCAGTCAGCGCCGGATTTCACGTGCTTGAGTTCAAAAGCAAACCACGGTCCATTACTGCCGAAGGCCGCACGACGTTTGTGATCTGCATGCGCGGCCGGTTGCACGCCAGCATCTACCCCGGCGAGACAAAATTCAAACTCACCCCGCTTGATGCTATCAGGATCGACTGCGGCCGGAACGAGGAAGCATCCATTTTGCTCGAACCCTCGGGCAATTGCGCAGCATGTGTGATTGAGATAGAGTGATTTCATTGTTTTTATAACGCTCCGCATATGCGAAAAGTTGGCGGACACCTTTTAGCTTTTAGGAGGAACCTTGAAAGCTCTTGTAAAGAAATTTCCAAAAAAGGGGCTCTGGCTTGAGGACGTTGCCGAGCCGGAAATCAGCGAAAACGATGTGCTGGTGAAAATCAAACAAACCGCGATCTGCGGCACGGACATTCACATCTACAACTGGGACGAATGGTCGCAGCGCACAATCCCCGTCCCGATGCACGTCGGCCACGAATACGTTGGTGAGGTCGTGAAGACCGGAAAAGCCGTCACGGGAATACATGTAGGACAAAAAGTCTCCGGCGAAGGCCATATTGTTTGCGGGCACTGCCGCAACTGCCGCGCCGGCACGCGCCACCTCTGCCCGAACACCAAGGGCATAGGCGTGAACCGTCCGGGCGCCTTTGCCGAATACCTTTCCCTTCCCGCTTCAAACGTGTTTCCGATCCCCTCCGGCATTAGCGACGACGAAGCCTCCGTGCTTGACCCGCTTGGAAACGCAGTTCATACGGCGCTGTCTTTTGACCTGCATGGAGAAGACGTGCTGATCACCGGCGCCGGACCGATCGGCATCATGGCCGCGGCGGTTTGCAAATTCGTGGGCGCCCGGCACGTCGTGATCACCGACCTGAACGAATACCGCCTCGATCTTGCGCGCAAGATGAGCAAGCCGGGCGACCCGGTTCATGCGGTCAACATCAAATCCCGCGCGCTGGGTGAGGTGATGAAGGATCTGCACATGACCGAGGGCTTTGACGTCGGACTTGAAATGTCCGGCAGCCCGGCGGCCTTCAACGACATGCTGGTCTCGATGAAAAACGGCGCAAAGATCGCGCTTCTCGGCATACTGCCGTCGAACACGCAGATTCCATGGGATGCCGTGATATTCAAGGGCCTCTTCATCAAGGGCATCTACGGGCGCGAAATGTACGAGACCTGGTACAAGATGTGCTCGCTCATCCAGAGCGGACTGGACATCAAACCGGTTTTCACGCACCGGTTTGACGTAAAGGACTTCGAAAAAGGTTTTGAAGTGATGAACGCCGGGCAATCCGGCAAGGTCCTTCTTGACTGGACACATATCTGAAGGGGAATCCATTCATGGCATATGCAAAAGCAAAAAAAATCTATGCTGACACCATTTCACAGATACGCGCGGACGGTCTTTACAAAGAAGAACGCGTGATCTGCTCGCCGCAGTCGGGACAAATCCGGGTGCGGTTTCCGGCCGACGCGCCCGAGAAGGAGATCATAAACCTCTGCGCCAACAACTATCTCGGCCTCTCAAGCCATCCCGACGTGATCCGGGCCGCGCACGAAGGGCTCGACCAGCGCGGCTACGGCATGTCGTCCGTGCGCTTCATCTGCGGCACCCAGGACATCCACCGCGAACTTGAGACCAGGCTCAGCCGTTTCCTCGGAATGGAAGATGCCGTGCTTTTTTCGTCCTGCTTTGACGCAAACGGCGCGGTTTTTGAGGCACTTCTCACGGCGGAAGACGGGATTTTTTCGGACAAACTCGTACACGCCTCGCTTATCGACGGCATCCGGCTTTCAAAGGCGCAGCGGTTCGTGTTCGAACATTCGGACATGAATGATCTTGAAAACAAGCTCGGAAGCGCCACCTGCCGCCTGAAATTGATCGTAACCGACGGCGTGTTCTCGATGGACGGCGACATGGCGAAGATGGACCAACTTGCGGCGCTGGCCCAAAAATACGACGCGCTTCTGATGACTGACGAGTCGCACGCCTCGGGTTTCATCGGCCGCACGGGCCGCGGCGTGCACGAACACTTTGGAGTGATGGACAAGATCGACATCATCACCACGACCTTTGGAAAGGCGCTCGGCGGCGCCGCGGGCGGCGCGGTCTGCGCGCGGCGCGAGATCGTCGAGCTGCTCAAGCAGCGCGGGCGGCCGTATCTGTTCAGCAACTCGCTTCCGCCTCCGGTGGTGGCAGCCACGATCCGGGTGCTTGAAATACTTTCGCAAACCACCGAACGGCGCGACAAGCTCGAACGCCACACCGTCTTCTGGCGCAAGGCGCTTGCGACTGCGGGGTTTGAGCTCAAGCCGGGCAACACCCCGATCGTCCCGGTGATGCTGTACGACGCAAAGGTGGCGCAGCAGATGAGCCGCGATCTTTATGACGAAGGGGTTTTCGCCGTCGGATTTTTCTTCCCGGTGGTGGCCAAGGGCCAGGCCCGCATCCGCACCCAGCTCTCGGCGGCGCTCGAGCAGGAACATCTTGACCATGCACTCAAAGCCTTCATCAAGATCGGCCGCAAACACGGGGTGATAAGATAATGGCCATGAAGCTTTCGGTCGTGATGCCGAGTTTCAACGAAGAGAAGGCAATCGGCCCCATGATCGATTCGATCAGAAAAAATGCCGCCGGCCTCGATCTTGAGATCATTGTGGTGGACAGCTCGCGCGACAAAACGCCTGAAATCGCCGAAAGTATGGGCGCACGCGTGATCCGACAGGAGCCGCGCGGTCACGGCATCGCCCTGCGCACCGCCATCGCCGCGGCAAGCGGCGACGTGATCATCACCTCCGACTGCGACAACACCTATCCGATGGAATACATTCCGGAGCTGGTAAAACTCGTGACGGATGGGGGTTATGACATAGTATCTTGCAACCGCCTCACCAAGACACTCGGCCGCGAGATGCCGCTTGCGAACAAGATCGCCAACAAGTCGTTTGCGTTTCTGGTGCGCCTTTTATACGGCGCGCCGGTGCATGACGTAAGTACCGGGATGTTTTGCATGAAGCGGCGCGTGCCCGACGCCATCAAATGGGAAACCAATTATTCGCTTCCCT
>MEQJ01000103.1:16311-29997 GCA_001770165.1 Bdellovibrionales bacterium RIFOXYD1_FULL_53_11
TCGTCAGGAGCCGTCTCGGTGGTTTCAAACACCGGGAGATTGACATCCCCTACCGCATCCGGCTTGGCGAGGTCACGCTAAACCGCTGGCGGAGCGGCAAGGCGTACCTGCGCTGCATTTTGAATTACCGGCTGCGTCTCGGGATAAGGCCGGAGCTTCTTTAAAACCGCAGCAGCCAACCGGCCGGGGACGGCTTTAGCTTCATAAGATCTCCGCCCACGGAGGGCTCACGGCAAAGGCCGCATTGATTTGTCCGACGTGTGAGTATCCTTGCGGAAAATTTCCAAGTTGCATCTTGCGTCCGGGTTCAAAATGCTCTGACAAAAGCCCCAGGTGATTGGACGCGGGGAGTACATTATTTAAAATCGAATATCCCCGTTCTTTTTCGCCAAGTTTTGCCAATGCCTGTGCCAACCAGAAAGAGCAGGCCAGAAACGCTGATTTGGGTTTTCCGAAATCATCCGGCCTGATGTATCTGTATAAAAATCCTTCCTTGTTTGTCGTCTTGTCCGGCAATTCAAAACGCAGATCTTTTTCAATGGCATTTACCGTTTCCCTGCTGGTCGGCAAATCCGGAAAACGTAAAATAGGCATCAATAAAAGTGATGAATCCAATGATTCGTCCGAAGCGCCATTGCGTACGATATTGTCTTTTGCGGCGGCAAGTGTGGCGTCCAGCGCATTTTGTCTGTCTAGCGCCAGATTAAATGAAAGATGTTTAAGAAAACCCCGTTCTTTTATTTTAATTATCCGGTCAAGCCCCGCCCAACACATGAGGTTTGTATAGCTATGTGGTTGCCAATGATTCCTTACCTCCCACAGCCCTGCATCATTTGAATTAATGCTGTTTCTGCAGCATTCCGCAAAACGCACAAGCAAATTTTCATGTTCACTGCTTCTAAGGTGCTGAAATCTCTCGTCCAGAAATATTGGCGCAAGCGTTAAAATCATCTCTCCATATACATCATTTTGAACATGTTCTGCGGCCTGGTTGTTGGATCGAACCGGACTGCAGTTCTGATAACCCCGCCAGTTGGCGTGTTCCACCTCTTGCAGGGGTCTTTGATGATCCAGGGCATATACAGGACAAAGATTTGCTTCACTGTGAGCCACGTTGAGCAGGAATTTTAAAAAACCCTCCATCTCCTCGAAATGTCCGAGCTGGTAAAAAGCGGATAAAACAAAGTAGGCGTCTCGCAACCAGCAATAGCGGTAATCCCAGTTTCTTGTTTGTCCGAGTTCCTCGGGAAGACTGGTGGTAAGCGCCGCAAGTATGGCCCCGGTGTCTTCATAGCAGTGCAATTTTAAGGTCAAAGCTGATCTGATTGTTTCCTTTTGAAATAAACTGGGAATTGAACAGTACTGAACCCATGTCTGCCAATAGCCGATTGTTCGCGCTAAAAAATCCTTTGTTACTGATTTAATGTCATCTTCAAATGGACTACCCCATGTGGTGACAAAATTTATGGGTTCTTGCAGAACAAAACTGCATCGTTCCATTGCATATGTCAGGGGGAGATTTGTTGTAAGTCTGAGTTCCGAACCGCGAATATCAAAACTTATGTGGCTGTTTCCTTGTGTCATTTTAGGCAAAGCTTTTGTCCAGCCATCCACCGGCCTGAAGCCGACTCGCACTGCCGGACTGCCCTTTTTTCTTTCCAGTATACGAAACAGCGCATTTGGGCGATGCATTCTTCCATACAGAAGAAACCGCGGACAAAAATCCGTGATTGAATATTCGCTTCCATCATCAAGCGTAATGTTTGTTTGAAGCACGTTTGTATTGTCAATATAGCGCTGTTCAGTTCTTGCAACTTTCCCCTCCGGCTCGATTTCAAAGCGCCCGCCGTCCGCATCAAGAAGACCGCCGAAAACGGGGGGGCTGTCCGGCCGCGGAAGACAAAGCCAATCCACGGATCCCATCCTGCTGATGAGTGCTGAAACCTGACAATTTCCGACTAAGCCATAATCATACATAAAATAATTTTATTTTAATTAGATATCCAATGAATATATGATTTTTTCATGAAAATGACAATTCGATTTGTTTTGCCGCTGCTTGCTGTTTTGGGTGTTGTGGCCTATGTGGTCAGTCCACTCGTAGAAACGCTCACGTTTCGCTGGTTTACTCGTGATCTTGACCTTAGGGCATCGCTCATCATTAATGCAGTGCAAGATAGTCTTGTCGGCCATTTGGACAGCAAAGACGCAAAAAAAATTGCGGCGCTATTCAACCGGATAACGCTCGATGATCGTTTAATGGCAATGGGATATTGTGACATTGACGCAAAACTGGTTTATCATACTCAATTATTTCCCAAGGAAATACAATGTCCATCATCTAAAATACAGCCAACCGAAAAATCAAAACTTATCAGTCTTTCAAGCGGCGACGTGTACATTACACTGACCCCCGCCGACTCGTCGCGCCGCGATCTTGGCGAGGTGGCTCTTGTTCATGACATGAGTTATGCGCAAAGACGAAGCTCCGATACACGCAGGTATATATTTTTCTTTTTTGTGGGCCTCGGGCTAATTATATCGGCAATCACGGTATTTATTGCGCATTTAAGTTTGCGAGGCTGGGTTTCATCACTCCGTTCTTTTCTGCGCAGCGACAATACGCCGGGCAAAAAACGTCATTCCACCGAAATTTCACCAATCATCAAGGATTTCAGAATGCTGATCAAGCAGCTTGAATCCAATCAACGGGTTCGAGACGAAAATCTTCTATCATGGACGCCAAAGATGTTAAAAAACATTCTTGGACGCGAGCTGACCGGAGAAGAAATCCTTGTTGTGTCAAACAGGGAACCATATATCCACCATCGACTGGAAAATGGCATGGTGAAGGTGCGCTATCCAGCAAGCGGACTTGTAACAGCACTAGAACCCGTCATGAGAGCATGTTCTGGTACATGGATCGCCCACGGAAGCGGCAATGCAGACCGTGACAACGTTGACAAGCATGACCACATCCGGGTTCCGCCTGAAAATCCAAGTTACACATTAAGGCGCGTTTGGTTGTCGCCGGAAGAGGAGCTGGGCTACTACTATGGCTTTTCAAATGAAGGAATCTGGCCGCTTTGTCATATCGCCCATACAAGGCCAACGTTCAAATCAAGCGACTGGAAACAATATCAGGCTGTTAACGAAAAATTTGCCGATGTCGTTGTGAAAGAAGCAAAAACAAAATCACCAGTGGTCTTGATTCAGGATTATCATCTGGCATTACTTCCAAAGATGATCAGGGAACGCCTGCCTGATGCAACAATTATTACATTCTGGCATATTCCCTGGCCGAATCCGGAAGCGTTCGGCATTTGCCCGTGGCGCGAGGAAATTCTTGAGGGGCTGCTTGGAAGCAATATCGTTGGATTTCATATTCAATTTCATTGCAACAACTTCATCGATACAGTTGACCGTTTTTTGGAATCAAGAATAGACCGGGAGCATTCCACCATTTCTCTTGGTGGCAAGCTGACTGCAATTAATGCGTATCCAATTTCGATTGAATGGAATCCTCACTGGCTCCGGTCGCAGCCATCTATAGCCGCCAGTCGAAGCGCAATACGCAGTAAAAACGGGCTGTCAAATGATGCCCTGGTTGGAATCGGAGTGGATCGACTTGATTACACAAAAGGAATTATAGAGCGGTTTCTTGCAATTGAGCATTTATTGGAAACATCGCCGGAGTGGGTCGGCAAATTCTCATTCATCCAAATAGCCGCGCCAAGCCGGACCAGCATTGAAGCGTACAAACGCTTTCAGATAGATGTTCAGTCTGTTTGTGACCGCATTAATACCCGTTTTGGCACTAATAATTATAAACCCATTATTCTCCTTATAGAGCATCATGAGCCACAGGAAGTATTTAAATATTATCGCGGAGCAGATCTATGTTTTGTTGGCAGCCTTCACGATGGCATGAATCTGGTGGCAAAGGAATTTATTGCCGCAAGAGATGATGATTCGGGCGTACTGATACTCAGCTTGTTTGCCGGGGCATCCCGCGAACTGCCCGAAGCGCTGGTTGTCAATCCGTATGACACCACGCAATGCGCCGAGGCATTGAGGATCGCACTTGAGATGCCTGAAAGCGAAAAACGTGATCGCATGAAAAGCATGCGCGGACTTGTTCAAGAGTATAACGTATATCGCTGGGCGGGGAGAATGCTCATGGATGCGGGACGTATTAAACAAAAAAACCGCCTGCTCCGCAAGATGGCAACACTTGGAAACTGGAAAAAAAGCGGAGAGTAGCAATGAAATTTTTGTTTTCAGCGACCGGGATAAGAACACTTGAAGCGTTTTGTTTCAGTAAATGCCTTTTTGCGTTTGATTATGATGGAACGCTGGCAAAAATTGTCAAAGCGCCCAACGATGCGTTAATGACAAAAACAACAGAAAATCTTCTGGAGGAGCTGAATTCAAAAGCACCTGTTGCGATCATCTCAGGACGATCCCTGAACGATTTGAAAAAGCTTTTCAAGCATTCCATAAAAACCATGATTGGAAATCATGGAATCGAAGGATTGCCAAACAATCGTTTTTCAGGTGATGCGGCGCTTGACGCGGTTCTAAAATGGAAGAAAAAACTCGCGAAGCTGCTGCCTGATAATCCGGGAATCCAAATCGAGGATAAAGTTTTTTCGCTGGCCGTGCATTATCGCTGCTCACGGGAAAAAAAATCGGCTAAATCGCGGATTTTGGACTGTGCAGGAAATCTAGAGCCACCTCCCAGGGTTATTCTGGGCAAATGCGTAATAAACCTCATCCCTGCCGGCGCCCCACACAAGGGGGTTGCGCTCATGGAGCTTATGCTGGACCGCGGACTGACGTGTGCGGTTTATGTCGGTGACGATGACACGGATGAAGATGTTTTTGGCCTTTCAGAGCTTCGGATCATGACCGTGAGAGTGGGAATGAAAGCTGCTTCACGCGCTCGTTTTTATTTAAAAAGACAGACAGATATCAATCGTTTGATCAAACTTATCATAAAGATCAGAAATGATATTTTATGATCAAGCAGGCATCAATGATGGAACGGGCGGAATATCTGTTTAAAACAAGCCTGAATATCCAGCAGCTCAATAGACGATTGGAAAAAGCAGTCGGACTCAGCCTTGTTCAATGGCATGTGCTCAGGCGGGTGCTTGAATTACCCGGCTCTGCCGCTGGCGTGCTTGCAAAGGAAATCGGTGTTCATCCCGGTACATTAACCCCGCTTCTTAAGCGTCTTCAAGGAAAGGGATATCTATTTCTTGAGCCAGACGCGCTTGATGCAAGAAAAAAAACAATTTTGATTTCAAGAGAAGGCAAAACAAAACTGCTCACAGCCGAAAAGAAGTTTTTTGTCATAATTGACGAATGCAACGAAACAAAGCATCTATTCTTATGAATCCAGCCCCATGAATCTATGGGCGCAATATCTTATTATTATTGGGATTTTTATGTACAAAAAGACCTACAACAAAAGCCGCCTTAGTTGACTAAATGCATAAAATATTATAATGCTGTGCGTCGGGAGAAGTTGATGAATACCATTATAATCAAATTGTCCGCTGTCGCAGCCTTGCTGGTCGTAACATCAGCCTGCACGATCAAATCCGATGCATTGTCCGGCAAACCATCCTCCGGTATTGCCGCCGCGCCCGCAAAGGAGGATCTTTTAAAGCTCAAAGAGCTTGCCCGCACGCGGGAGACCACGCGGCGCATGGCCCACCGGACAAAAGGCGCGCTTTTTGAAATTTCCAAGGAAGCCTTCACGCCCGGCAAGCGTTTTCTCTACGGAGCGATAATCGGAAAAACCTCGCTCTCAAACCTTCCCTATGGAATGTCACTGGGCCCGGCCATTGTCGAACTCACACGCGACCACTCCAGTATCTATTTTTTCCTGAGCCATCACCGCATCATCAAGGATTCCGACGGCTCGGCCCATGACCTCGTCGAAAAATTTCCGATCATAAGCGAAACCGAAAAATCAGTCGTGATAGACCCGGCGGGATCAAGCAGCAGGATGAATCTCTTTTTCGGCAGCGCAGGCATTGCGCTCAAGCTCGACACATCCCTGGTCCAGGACCTCAAAAACGAAGATGGCGTTTACTCGTGGAATTTCACGGGGCGCTACATGCTTGAAAAAGAATCCGAACTCACCAAAATGTTGAGTCTCCCTCCCGACCCCACGATTTCACTCCACATGTTCTTGAGGCCGCATGTTGAAAAAGCCGAGTCAGACACGTTCAGATATAAAAAAGCAATGCTGCCGTTCCAGGTTTTCATGGCAAAAACCCTTTATTATGACGAAAAAGGCGAAGAGACAAAACCCACGCAATATGCGATTCACTGGGACACCTCCCGCAAAATCAGATTCAAGCTTTCCAACTCCGTTCCCAAGGAATACCGCAGCCACGTAGCGGCGGGTCTGCTGGAATGGAACAAGGCCTTTGGCGCTCCTGTCATCGAAGTTGATGACAAGGGCACCGACGCCAAGATGACCAGCGCGACGGAAACAGTGGTCTTTTGGGACCCCGAACATAAAACAGCCAACAAGCTCGCAATGGCGCAAATTGTGAACGATCCGGTTACCGGCGAAATCCTCAAAAGCGGGATATATATCGGCGGCGGACTGCTCATCAAACAGCTCGATGCGCTCTTCATCAAAAAAATCCAGACAAGACCGGATGAGGACCAAAACGACAAGCAGCCGGCAACCACCACGGAAAAAACAAAAAAGCAGCTTGAAAAAATCATGCTTGCCGCCATGCAAGACGCCCACCAGCCGAAGCATCATATGAACATACGCTTCGGCGGTCTTGGCATGTCCGGGGCGGCATGTATGTTTCCGGATCTTCCGGGATTTTCGCATGCAAATCATGCCGGCCACACGCACCCCGGCGACAAGGAGCCGGAAAACGACAAACCGGAAAAACCGGAGAGCGACTACACGCCGGACCCCGAAGAAGCAAAACTTGTCAAAGAGTATGAAGAATTTGTCGGCAGCTATATCAAATTCACCGTGATGCACGAGGTGGGACATGCGCTTGGCCTCAGACACAACTTCAAGGGCAGCCTTTCCATAAAGGGCGAGGAAAAATCAACGACTGTCATGGACTACGTCGTTCCGGATTCGCACAATCTCACGCTCGGGCAATACGACCTTGATGCCATTAAAAATCTTTATATCAGCAAGACCGAGGAGCCGCCCACCGCTGATTACCTGACCTGCACCGACGAACATGCCAACGGCAGCAAATCCGATCCCGAATGCAACCGCTTTGACACGGGCGACCCGCTTGAATTCTATTCAAAAATCCTGTCATCCACCATGCAGTCGCTTGAAACCAAATTCGATCTGCTGACCGCGCTCGACAGCCTGTCGACGGCCGCCGGCGCGATCGAGATCCTGTCACGATACTTCCGCCCCGATGCCATCTATAAAAATCCCGCAAAAAAACTCGAGGCGCGCAATCTTTTTGCGTCCTACATGGACAAAGCGGCCATCGAAAAGGCTTCAGACCCGAAGCTGCTGAAGTTCCACAACTGGGCCCGCAAGTTTGCCAAGACCGCCATTGCCAAATCCGTCAACAAGCGGTTGTCAGAAGTATCATATGTTCCGGAAGGGACTGAAAAACTTCTGTTTGAGGATTATGAGCGCTGGATTTCGGACAACAGCAACATAATGCCGATCGAGGCGCGAAGGATCATGGTGGGCTCGCTCACGCTGCCGGCCGTCCTTAACGGCGGAAGGCTGATGTCCTTCAAAACACTTGAAAACCTGCGTGAAGAAATCAAGGACAGGATCAACACGCTTGAAAAGGCGGATCCCGACACCGATGAGGCACACTATGATAATTCGCTCAGGATCATCGAGGAAAGGAATCTGCTCAAGTTGATCAACCAGGCAATGACCGCCTACTAGAAAAACCGGGGTGGAAGTGAAAACAGTTCTTGCCGCAGCACTGTTTGCAGGAATTACGGCACAGGCCGCGGGAATCGGCGCGAACATCGGCAACCGCGCGGCCGCCCTGGCGTACCGCGACGACCACGACGGCGAAGTCACGAAAACCCAGAAATTCCTCTCGCGCGCCTACACCGAACCGTTTCTGAAAAAGAACTATGACAACTACTGGTATTTTGAGCGCAAACGCGGCGTCAACGACCGAAACGACGAGCGGTTCATAACCACCCTGACGCATGCGCTTAAAAACCACGAGCACGTGGATGTTTTCATCCTCGCCCACGACAACGACATCGTGAACTGGCTCGACCTGCTTCCGGCAAACCTGAAGCGCGGACTGCGTTTTGTATACAACAGCGGCTGCGCCAACGGCGACCAGGGCCCCGTATGGATCAAGCACGGCGCAAAGGCCTATATCGGGCATGCCGACATGAGTTTTTCGCCGTTTTTCTATTTTTATTTCCTGCCCGAGTGGTCAAGCGGCAGGCCGCTCTCCGAGGCGGCCGCAAATGCCATGAGAAAAGCCGTTAAAACCATCAAATCCGCCGCCGTCAAACCGTTTTTAAGAAAATATCTGCGCTCGCACGCCAGCTCATTCGAAGAAATGCTCAAGGGAACCGACACCCTTTCTGCCGGCGACATGAGCATCCATCTCGCGCCCGAACCGCCGGCACCCACCGCAGAGCTGAGGGCGTTCAGCCCTTCTGAAGACGGTTTTGCCTTCGTCTGCGACGGCGCTGAAAGTTTTTACTGCGCAACCGCCATGCGGAAGCTCTATACAAACGCGGTTTTCGGGCCCGACAGGGAAAGAGCCGACCGGTCGACCTATTCGACCCTCTTCAAACACCTCATGCGTCCGCGCGGAACACTGAACAAACCCGAGCCCAGAACGCTCATGATCCCCGGCTATAAAAACGCAAGCGAGCTGCTGCGCGATGAGAGGATGAAAACCCTTCTCATGCAAGCCGTGAAGGAAGGATACCGCGCTCCATCGCTTGTCAGTCGCGCCCTCCATTATTTTTATGCCGATTGCGGCAGCGTGCAACGCTCGGCGCGCGTATCATACGAACTGGTCAGCTCCGGCACTCCCGTCGTCTGGGAACTCATGAACAAGCCGTCGGAAACAATCAATGTACTGGTAATCGGCGCCCGACTGCTGCCAAACGGTAATACCGCGTTTGATGTCATGGACGGGGCGAACCCCGATTCGTGGGAGATTGTTTACAGAAAAAACGATTGCCGCATGGACGGCACGAAACTCAAGGTTCTCTAAACCTTGCCAAGCGCCTGCTCAAGATCCCAGATCAGATCATCCGGATGCTCGATACCGATGGACAGCCTGACAAGACTCTCGGTAACACCGCCGATCTTTTTAAGCTCCGGCGCCACTGCCGCATGGGTCATGGCCGCCGGATGCTGCGCCAGCGACTCGGTCGAACCAAGCGACACGGCAAGCTTGAATATCCTGAGATTGTCCAGGAACTTGAACGCCTCCTTCTCGCCGCCCTTGACGTCAACTGCCATGAGCGAACCGGGACCGAGCTGCTGCTTCTTGAAGAGCGCGTACTCGGGATCGGATTTTTTCAAAAGACCAAGATAATGGACCTTCCTGATCTTGGAATGCCCGCTCAGATATCCGGCAATTTTAATGGCACCCACCTGCTGGGCTTCCATGCGGACCTTGAGCGTCTCAAGCGAGCGCGTAAGGAGCCAGGCGGTATACGGATTGGGCATGCCGCCAAGCGATGAGCGATGAGCCATGATTTTCTTGAGGGTGGCCTTGTCATTGCAAAGCACCGCGCCGGCCACCAGATCGGAATGCCCGCCGATGAACTTGGTTGCAGAATAAATCACGATATCGGCGCCGAACCTGGACGGTTTTGAAAAAACCGGACCGGTCATGGTGTTGTCCACCATGACATATACCCTGCCGCCTTTTTTTGAATACCTGTCGGCAAGAGAACGCATCATTTCAATATCGGTCATCTTGTTGTTGGGGTTGGCGGGACTCTCGATATATATGCTCCTCACCTTCGGATTCATGAGCTTTGCCGCATGCTCATGCGCATCATACCCGGCAGCCACGGTGTGGATCTTCACGCCGAACCGCGTGAGTATATCATGAAGAAATACGCTGGTACCGCCATAAACCGGTTCGCAGGCGATGATCTCGTCGCCGGGACCGTGAAGGGCCAGAAGCGTCGTGGCGATGGCCGCCATGCCACTCGAAAAGCTTATCGCACTGTCCATCCCCTCCCAGATCGCAAGACGATCCTCGAAAATTTCAAGATTGGGGTTGTTTATGCGCGAATAAACAAGGCCCATCTCATCTTTCGACGCCGGCGCGCCCTCGCCATGAAGCCAGGCGAAGAATTTTTTTCCTTCGGCGGAGTTTTTGAAAGCAAAAGTGGACGTAAGAAATGCCGGCGGCTTGACCGACCCCTCGCTGCGCCAGGGGTCAAAACCAAAACTAAGTCCGAGCGTCTCGGGATGCAAACGGGCGATTTCTTCCTTGGTGAATTTTGCCATTGTCCCCTCCGCGGGAATAAAAGGGTTTGTCTACCAGCCAGAAAATTCTGCCACTCAACCCCAGTAGCGGTCAAGGAGCGAATGGGCCGAAAACCACTGCGCCCTCGCCCAGGCAAGAATGACCACTGCCGCCACGAACCGCCAGATTTTTATGTTCATGCGAAGCACCCCCGGCAAAAGCGCAACGAACAAAAATGAAACCGGGATGAAATACCTGCCTGAAACGCCCTCCACCACGGGCGAACCAACCGGTGTCCACGACAGATAAGCCGAAAGATATACCATGCTTGAAGAAAACAGGATGTTCCCGGCGGTCAAAAACCATGCGCGCCGGTCAGACCCTTGTGTTTTGGCAAAATCCGCCCTTAGCGCAAGCACAACCGAAAGCAGCAGAAGAAGCCAGTACTGATTGATGATTTTTGTTGAAAGCCAGACATCAAGCCATCCGAGACGGCCGATGAAAGTATCCTTGTAATAATAAAAATTAACCGCCAGATCATGAAAAAACACATCAAGCACCGCGAGCGGATGCGCCACCATGTGAGCAAGCTGGAGCCAGGGACCAACAAGCCTGTCCGTCCTCGGAGCACTGTAGACAAAACCCATCACCAGGCTCCAGATCCCCCATGGCACCAGCGCGGCGGCAAAAAGCATGGCGGCATGCCGACGGCTTCCGGCCCGCCCCTGTTTCAGCACCGGCACCAGGAGCACCAGGGGCAGCAGAAAATACACCTGCTTGCAAAGTCCGAGCGCCGCTCCGGCTCCCAGTCCCCAATAAAAAAGCCCCGGATCAAAACACGCCATCAGTCTTATTGCGATGGCAATCACCAGTGCTGAAAGCGCAATTGTGATGCAATCAGAACTGGCTGAAGCCAGTACGAAAACACTCATGGGACTTGAGTACAAAAGAAAAAACAATATCCTGAGCCGCGGCACCGCCCTGAGCAGACAGAGCGACACAAATAAAAACACACAAGCCGTGATGAGCGCCGTGATGCGGGCCGCATACAGGATGCCAAACACATCAAGCCCCGCAAGGCGCGCAATCCAGATGCCCGGGAGCTGCGGCAGATAAACCACCGGCGAATAACGCGCGGTATTTGAAAAATCCACGAACTGCTCCGGCTCCGGGGCCCGCAAGTCATGCGCCCCGGCCAGCCGCGCCTTGAAGGTTTTCAGTGTCAAGCGGGTTTCGGGTTTCATAACAATATCGTGGAATGCCATTGTGTCCACCGCCAGCACTGAAGGCATGAATCCGCCCGTGCGTCCTGAATGCACGACCGGAATCAAACCGCCACCTGACAACTGGTACGCGCGCTGAAAATGCGCGGGTTCGTCAGCGACCTGGAAAGGGGGGGTGACAACCGCGAACACGCCCCCGGCCAGAAATACAAGCCCGCTCAACAGATGCGGAAGCCGGTCGGAATGGAAAAAATCCTTCACCGGCCCACCCTGAAGCGGTGCATCCCCTGCGGATTGAAAATCGCATTTTCGATCATCTTTCCGGCGCCGGTCATGAACTTGTCTTGTATGGGCTTGAGAATCGCCTTGACTGCCACGAAAAGAGCCATCACGGTGGCCAGAAGAATGATATATTCGGTCGTGGCCTGGCCAAGATTTTTCAGCCGCGCTTTGAAAGTCACTTCCGGCGCCCCGTTCTGCCGGTGGCGGCGGCATAAATCTCGTCAACATGACGGAGCTGATATTCAAGAGAGCCAAGCCTTTTTATCTCATCAACACCCACCCGGCGCGCGATCTCGCGATGCGCGGCAGCCAGCTCAATAAAATCACCCTTGCCGTCAACGCTCGCAAGCGCGCACTTCTGAACCCAGCGATAGGCCTCCTCGCGGGTGGCACCTGACTTGACAAGAGCCAGAAGCAGATGCCCCGAAAACACCGTGCGTCCCGCGCTGTCCAGATTGGCCCGCACCCGCTCCTCGCGCACCACCAGACAGTCAAGCAGCCGCACCAGGCGGTCGAGCGCATAATCCAGAAGAATCATCGCATCCGGCAACGCCACCCTTTCTACGGACGAATGGCTGATGTCACGCTCATGCCAGAGCGCGACGTTTTCAAGCGCCGCCTGCGCATAAGCCCTGAGCAGCCGCGCACAGCCGGTGAGATTCTCGGACGAAACGGGATTGCGCTTGTGCGGCATGGCGCTCGATCCCTTCTGGCCGCGCCCGAACCCCTCAACCACCTCGCCCACTTCGGACCGCTGAAGGTGCCTGAGTTCCACGGCAATCCGCTCGATGGATGACCCGAGAAGCGCCAGCGCCGACAGCAGCGCCGCATGCCTGTCACGCGGAACAACCTGCGTGCTCACCGGCTCGCGCCGAAGACCCAGGCCGTGAAGAACCTTTTGTTCGAAAGCGGGACGCCAGTGGGGAGAAACGCCGACAGCCCCCGAAAGTTTGCCATAGCGCATGCCCTCAAGAGCCGCGTCAAGGCGCTCGCGGTTGCGAAGCCATTCGGCATGCCACGAAAGAAATTTGAGGCCGAAAGAAGTCGGCTCGGCAAAAATCCCGTGCGAACGGCCGATCGTCGGAAGACGCTTGAATTTTTTTGCCAGCCCCGAAAGCGTCCCGAGAAGCCGGTCCGCTTTCGCGCACAAAAGCCGCCCGCCCTGGGCAACCTGCAGCGCCAGCGCCGTATCGAGCACGTCAGAAGAGGTCAGCCCGTAGTGCACATGACGCGAAAGCGGACCGCATTTCTCGGCCACCACGGCGGTAAAGGCTATGAGATCGTGTTTTACGGTTTCCTCGTGAAACCGTACACGCTCCGGACGAATACCGTCCTTCAGGAGTTTGCGCAGGCGTCCGCCCAGCTTTTTCCATTCGGCATCCGCAATCACCCCCTCGGACGCAAGCCCCTCGCACACCGCATACTCCACCTTGAGCCACGCAAGATACTTGTTTGCATCAGCCCAGATCGCGGACATTTCAGGCCTGCTGTAACGCTCGATCATAGCCGGCATCCTCCCTGGATTTTTTCATAAAGCGCCGCATATTCCCGCGCCATGCGTTTATAATGAAATTTTTCCATCGCGTATTCCCTGCAGCGCACGGGATCATGGCGCAAACCTTCCCTCAAAGCCCCCACCCAGGCCTCTTCATCGTCCGGATCCAGAAGCAATCCGACGTCATCGGACAACAAACCCGGAAGGCTCCCACGCCTGGATGCAATCACGGGCGTGC
>MEQJ01000103.1:30186-30876 GCA_001770165.1 Bdellovibrionales bacterium RIFOXYD1_FULL_53_11
GGCCAGCAAGAAGAAGTTTTGTGTTGAGCTTCTCCGCGGCGGCAATCGCATTCTCAACCCCTTTGTGCTTGTTCATCCGCGCTATCCAGACAAAATGTTCGCCGCCTTTCTTATTGAAACGAAAATGTTCGAGATCAATGCCGTTGTAGATTACCCGGCTTTTAGGAATATCTATCATTGCAAGTTTACGCGCCGATTCGCTGATGAATACGATATTGGTGCGATGTGCCTCTTCGGTGAAAAGACGCAATCGGTCATCCTTGGTCGCGTCGGCATTCGTACGATAAAGCGGATTATGCATCGTATGGACTACCGAGACGCGCGAGATACCTTGGAAAAAAAGCGCCCATAGGTCCAAATGGCTATGAACAAGGTCGAACTCGCCCTTCTCCGCCATCTCAAATGCCGTTGAAAGGTTTCTTAAATTCCAAATAGGATTTGACCAAGGGATATTTGCCTCGCTGAGAGACCTGTCAAAAACTGAGACGAGTTTTGCGGAAGTTCGAGAACCGGGAGACGCAAAAAGCGTTACTTCATGTCCTCGGCGCGTAAGTTCTTCTGTAAGCATCGAAACGATGCGCTCAATCCCGCCGTAGCCTTTCGGGGGGATAGTAAACCAAAGAGGCGCTACCTGGGCAATGCGGAGTTTCTTTTGTTTTTTATGCGAGTTTTTCATAAATTTTTTCATAT
>MEQJ01000104.1:0-1883 GCA_001770165.1 Bdellovibrionales bacterium RIFOXYD1_FULL_53_11
TAAAAGGCTTGCGCGCTCTTCGTGCGAGAGCACCACCGTGCGCGTGCCGTCGGCAAAGGGGCCCTCCGGGGTTGGTGCGGGGGCGGCATGCATCAAAGTCCCCGTCATGAAAACCGCTGCCGCCGCCAAAAACGCCACACAAACTGATTTCAGTTTCATCTGTAAAATCTCCTCTTCATAAAGAGGTGGATACAACAGATCGTGACGCAGCGCCATATTATTTTTGCTGGTTTTTAAAATAAACGTAACAACTGTTTCGCGGGGAAATGGCCGGAAAATCGTGGGCGTCTGCCCGGGATTACAGATTTTTCATTAATCACGGACAACGACGAACATATACCGGGAGCCATAGTCACCACCAGTACGCCGCCCTGATTTCGTATGCGTTGTATCCATGCGCGCCACCGCCCAAGGTGTCGTGATCCGGCTTTATGGAACCAAGCGTCCCCGCGTTGCCATACTCCCTCGAAATCCCGATCCACGGCCTCGCCGCAAGCTCGGCCGCGACTTATGCCTTCAAAAAGCGTATAGTGGCCCTTCGACAAACCGGTCCGGATATTTCGAGGTGGCGGGCACGGACGCACAGCCGCCATTGTCCTTGCGTCCGCGTCGGGGCATGGCGATATGGTTTGGAAAGGGATTGGGGCTACCCTGTCAAAACAGCCCGCCTTGGTGAAAACGCCTGTTTTTCCGAAAAGTTAGATAGACATCAGGGATGGTATAGTGTTAAAGAAATGAGGTTTTTTATGTCAGAAGAAAAGATATCAACCCAAGAACTGATCGCACGAATGAAGGCGACGCGTAAACGTCCGCACAAGCCCGAGCTGATCGAGAAGTTCAATAAAATTGTTGAGCGGAACGAAATACACGAACGTGAACAGCAAGAGAAGAAGCCCGTCAAAAAGATCGCTCGTTCACCGGAGGCCGACATCTGAATGGGCTTGGTCGTTCCCTTTTCGGAATTCAAAAATTACTATGCTGCGATTTGCGGGACGCCGACCCTTGCGCGAGGAACCGTTCTTGACACCAACATTTTAATTTCGCTCACCTATGAGGTGAAGAATAATCATGACGAGGTGGCGGCTTTTTTTCAGGAATGTTTGGTGCCGGAAAGGGATGGTGGTTTCCGTGTTTTTACTACGGTAAACACGCGATCGGAGTTTCTGGATTTTATTCGTCGTTTGTTGATGACCGAAAATTTACGTGATGTCATTGATGAAAGTTCGGCCTGGAAAATTCCAGCAAGAGCCAAGGCTCACATCCAGTATCAGTCCGGACTGCTCAAAAGACGGGAGCAACAGAGTGGCGACCCCGTTTTCAACGACACTCAAATCAAGATGATCAAATCGAGCTTTTCAGCCGGGAATTTCTCCGGAAATGCCGGCTGGCTTGTTCTGTGTCAAGACTTTCTGGACCGGAGACTGGATGAGTTTGAGGAGCATCTTGCCGCTTACGGTATTGAGTACATAAGTCAGCACGAGCCCGATCAAGAGGAGCTGTTCCGGAAAAAAATAGACTGGCATGAGGCAAAACGGATTGCGGAAGTCACCTGTCTTAGCCTTTCCGATGCAATGATAATCAACGCATTTCAGTGCAGCCGGTTTCCATTTATAGTCAGTTCGGATTTTGACCTTGGCTATGCGGTGCTCGCGTCAAAGGAACTGAAGGATGTCGTTATGCCCGATAGCGTTGTAAGAAAATATCGCGACTATCATTTTGAAGAATATACTGAATGAACGTTGGTATGTAATTTCGGACAACGACGAACGTATATCCGGGAGCCGCAGTCACCACCAGTACGCCGCCCTGATTTCGTATGCGCTGTATCTGTGTGCGCCGCCGCCCCCCGTACGCACCAGCAGATGCGAATACATCATCACCAC
>MEQJ01000104.1:1911-2681 GCA_001770165.1 Bdellovibrionales bacterium RIFOXYD1_FULL_53_11
ACCTCAAGTCCCGCAGGCACCGAAACACGCGCCGTCCCGCCCAAGGCGTCGTGATCCGGCTTTATGGAACCAAGCGTCCCCGCGTTGCCATACTCCCTCGAAATCCCGATCCACGGCCTCGCCGCAAGGCGGTCATGAACCTGTAGCAGCGGCCCGCTCGAAAGCGAGACAACATGATCAAACCCCGACGGCTTCGTCCGCGCCACAAGCTCGGCCGTGGCGGCGGTTTCAACCGAAATATCCGGGCTGATTTTTATGCGGTCATAAAACGAGACCATCGGAGCCACAAAAAAATTCTCAGGCGGTCCGGGCTGCAGATAAATCATCGCGCCTAAAACATGGCTATCTGTTTTTACGGCCTGGTATTTGAGCCCGAGCGGCAGCACAAACCACACCCAACTCAGGCGGTCGCTGAAAGCATGTTCCCAAAATGCATTCAACGGAACCGGCTGCGTGGGATCCAAATGCTGCGCGCCCTTTGAAAAACCCCGCGCGCAGACCAGCTCACCGCGACTCATGCCTTCAAAAAGCGTATAGGGCCTTTCGACAAACCGGTCCGGATATTTGGAGGTGGCAGGCGCGGACGCGCAGCCGCAAAGCTTCATGACCACAGCCATCACGATGATGAACGCCATGTTTTTCATCATCATGTCAGAACCTCTTCATCAGTCCGAGGCTGATGTAGTTCGAACCGCCGCTTACGCCGTTGATCAAACCGTAAACTCCGGAACGGTGATGATCACGAAGCACAAGCCCCCAGTCCGGCCACC
>MEQJ01000104.1:2771-4524 GCA_001770165.1 Bdellovibrionales bacterium RIFOXYD1_FULL_53_11
GGGTGATTTCCACCAGCAGGGCGTTCAAAAAGTTCGATCTTATTCCCTGCGTTTTGTCCTCGCTCGCGGGATATCCGGTGGCGTACGAAAGGCCTTCGCCGTACGCAATGGTCGTGAGCAGATGCTCGTTCCACGGAAACCAGCGCCACCTGAGCGAAAGGATGCTGTCAAATTCGAAAAGCGACGCGCGCTCAAGGTGTTTTACGATCTGGCCCGCCAACTCCAACATGAAATATCTGTCCGGCCCGGCCAGGTCGCGCGCGACCGCAAGACCCGCAATCCTGTATTCCTCCCATCGTTCGAACTTGAAACGGACGATCTCAAGCAAATCGGCCGTATTGCTCTGACCGGCATAGAACGTAACGGCCCATTTGCCGCCATCCTGACCCGCGTGTGCCGCGCAAGAAACGGCGAGAATCAGTGCTAAAAACACTCCGAAAGCCTTATGCCCACCACCGGCGATGAAAGCCTTGGTATTTTTGGAACGAACATGTAGGACGCAGCGGTTGCGACATGAAAATCCCGCGTAACGGCAAAATCAAGAGCCGCCGAAACCTGCTGCATGGCCGCCTTCCAGGGCTCGTCCCTCTCGCCACCGCTTGAGCCCATGAATTTCATGAAACCGCCCGCGCCGGCCGACACAAGAAGTGACATCGGACCCGCGACCGGAACGTCGACTTCGAGCGCAAGCATCACACCAAAAATACTGGTCCCCGGCGAGATGTCCCCGAAAATGCCCTTGGGACCGAACGAAAGCCATGCTCCGAAAAACCGGGTATAAAACTCACCCTCGATAAGCCAGCCGGGCGTAACCTGCGCACGCGGCTTTACGGCATTTATCCCGATTGAATACCGGTTTTTGAGATTCCGGCCGGTTGCAAACGAAGAGCCCGACGAAGCGGGCTCGGCAGACGCGGCAAATGCCGATACCGGCAGCATCATCGAAACAAACACCATTGTGACTTTGAGCAGATTTTTCATAAACAAATTATCACTCAATCCACATGATCGAGTCAATTAATGCGCTGCATATACCAAAAGTGGGCGGACTCTATCCGAAAAGTTGGCGGACACCTTTTAGGTTCCGGTCGCCGTAAACATTGTCAATCCGGCTCACGTATGGCCAGAACTTGCGCTCCCGCACCCAAGGCAGGGGATATACGGCCTTTTCGCGCGAATATGGCCTTGACCAGTCGTCGCGCGCAATCTGTTCCGCAGTATGCGGGGCGTTTTTCAGTACATTGTTGTTTTTGTCGGCGCGGCCAGCAGCCACTTCCTCGATCTCGGCGCGGATTGCAATCATCGCCTCGCAAAACCGGTCAAGCTCTTCAAGCGGCTCACTCTCGGTGGGCTCGATCATGAGCGTGCCCGCAACCGGAAACGAAACCGTCGGGGCATGAAACCCGTAATCCATCAGGCGTTTTGCAACATCCTCGACTTCGATGCCGGTCTGGTCTTTTAATTTGCGCAAATCCACGATGCACTCATGCGCAACCAGCCCGTGCGCCCCCTTGTAAAGCACCGGAAAATGAGGATCAAGCTTTCTGGCTACATAGTTGGCATTCAAAATCGCAGCCTCGGTGGCATTTTTCAGCCCCACGGGGCCCATTGTAATCATATAGATGTACGAAACCGGCAAAAGACTCGGACTGCCCCAGGGTGCCGCCGCAACCGCGCCAATGGCTTTCTCGCCGCCCACCCGTACCTCGGGATGACCCGGCAGAAACGGCGCAAGGTGCTTTGCAACCGCCAC
>MEQJ01000104.1:4560-9249 GCA_001770165.1 Bdellovibrionales bacterium RIFOXYD1_FULL_53_11
GTTCATGTTGGCGCCGTCCATATACACCTGCCCGCCACACGAGTGCACGGTTTCACAAATTTCGCGGATGTCCTCTTCAAACACCCCGTGCGTTGAAGGATATGTGACCATGAGACACGAAAGCTCTGCGCGATGCTGGTCGGCCTTTGCCTTGAGATCCGACAGCTCTATGTTGCCGCTTTTGTCACAGGCCACAACGACAATGTTCATCCCGGCCATGGCCGCGCTTGCCGGATTTGTTCCATGCGCCGAGCCCGGGATAAGACATACGTTGCGATGCCCCTGACCGCGACTCTGATGATATTTGCGGATGATCATGAGCCCCGTGTACTCGCCCTGTGAACCCGCGTTGGGCTGGAGCGTAACGGCATCAAAACCAGTTATCTCCGCAAGCATAAGCTCAACACGCCTGACAAGCTCCATGAATCCTGCGGCCTGCTCAAGCGGCGCATACGGATGAAGAGCCGTGAACTCCGGCCAGGTGACCGGCATCATCTGGGCGGCGGCATTGAGCTTCATGGTGCAGGAGCCGAGCGGAGTCATCGAGTTGATGAGCGACAGGTCCCGTGACTGAAGACGCGTCACGTAGCGGACGAATCCGGTTTCAGAATGATGGGAATTGAAGATTTCATGGGAAAGCAGCGACGCCTTGCGGGCAAATCTTGCGTCAGCATATGACGGTCGCGGCGCGGCCAGCCCGGATACCTCCGCGGCCTTTTTGCCGGCGCAAAACACCTCCAGGACATCCTGAAGGTCCTTTTCGCTCACGGTTTCGTCAAGCGACACGCTTATCGTTTCCTGGTCCGCCCGGCGCAAGTTGATCCCGCGCGCCGCCGCCGCGCGCATGACTTCATCGGAGCGGGATGCATTCATTTTTACAAAAACAGTGTCAAAAAAAGGAACCTCGCCGGCATCGCCAAATCCAGCGCGCCTCAGGCCTTCGACCAGCAGCCCCGCAAGCAGGTGTACGCGCGCGGCAATGCGTCTGAGCCCTTCGGGCCCGTGATAAACGGCGTACATGCCCGAAGCAACGGCAGTAAGCACCTGGGCGGTGCAGATGTTGCTCGTGGCCTTTTCGCGCCTGATATGCTGCTCGCGCGTCTGCAGCGCAAGCCGGATCGCGGGCTTTCCGTCACTGTCTTTTGAAACACCGACAATTCTGCCCGGCATCTGCCGCTTGTAAGCGTCCTTGACCGCAAAATATCCGGCATGCGGGCCGCCGAATCCCATCGGAAGACCGAAGCGCTGCATGCTGCCGACCGCCGCATCCGCGCCCATCTCGCCGGGAGTCTTATAAAGCGCGAGCGCCAGCGGATCGGCCGCAACGGCGGCAAGCGCGCCCGCCTGATGCGCTTTTTCAAAAAACGCGCTGAAATCATTCACCACGCCGTCAACACCCGGGTACTGAACCAGCACTCCGAACGCCGGACGGTCAAACCTGAATGTCTCGTGATTTCCAACCATGACGTCCACGCCGATCGCTTCAGCGCGGGTTTTAACAACCGCTATGGTGTGCGGAAAGCATTTTTCTGAAATAAAAAAAGCACTCCCCTTCTGCCGCCCCTTCACGCTGAAGCACATATTCATCGCTTCGGCGGCGGCCGTGGCATCATCAAGCATTGAGGCATTTGCCACCTCAAGACCCGTGAGACTTGCAACCATTGTCTGGAAGTTGAGCAATGCTTCAAGCCGGCCCTGCGCGATTTCGGCCTGATACGGGGTGTACTGCGTATACCAGCCGGGGTTTTCCAGGATATTGCGCAAAATCACGGGTGGCGTGACCGTGCCGTAAAATCCGGCACCGATATATGATCTCCTGAGCCCGTTTTTCCGGCCCAGCGCCCGGACGTCTTCAATGGCCTCCGCCTCGGTGCGCGCGTGATTTGCATCGGGCAGACCGGTTTTTTCAAAACCAAGCGGCCGGACAGCGCGTATGCGGTTCGGCACTGTCGCGCCCGTCAACTCATCCATTGAAGAAAAACCCAAAAACCGGAGCATCTCCGCCTTCTGGTCTTCACGGGGACCGATATGCCTGGAGCTGAACGCATCCGTAAAATCCAACGCCGACGTAACCGCTTTATTGTGTGCCATAAACTCCATGTACCGGGTGCGCCGCTTCATGCAAGAAAAAAATTATTTTTGACCGCTTGCCAAAAAGTTTTTTTTGCGGCTATGTTGTTTCCTTGTCACATATGATCAAACAGGAATTTTCGGCGTCGTTGCAGTTCAAGAATGAATTCAAGAATGAAAAGGATGAATTTGCCGGTCTTGCCAGGGCGTTCAACACGGCGGTTGTTTCTTCGCTGGCTTCAGAAAAAAACGACGTTTCTTCGGAATTGTTCGGCCTTTCGGATTCCCCCGCCTTCAAGACCATCCTCGCAGCGATAAATGCCCTTTCCCGCGAGCAGGGCGTTGCGGAGCACGAAGCCGCGACACAGGTGATCCAGACGTTCAGAAAAATGGACAAACTGTGGTCCGAGCAGCTCCTGCACGAAGGCTATGCCCGTATAAAAAACGCCAATTGACCTGAGCGGTCCTTCAGGTTCTCAAAATAAAATCCCACCTGATCTTGATGTTTCCTTCCTTGTCCACAATCCCCTTGGGCGGATTCGGAAACGGACCGGCCTTGTTGAAGGCCTTGACCGCCGCATCGTCAAGATCACGGGTGCCGGATTCTTCCACAACCTGCACGCGGGTTATCTCGCCGCCCGAATTCAGGGTCACGAGAACCCGCGTCGTATGATCCATCTCGCTCGCAAGCTGGCGGCCGTTTTTATAATATTTCAAAAGCTGCTCGCGAAGCGACCGCGACCAAGCGACATCGAGCTGCTCCCTGATGCGCTGGAAATATCCGTAAAACACGAATTCGCGGGTGCTCAGCGCGGTGCGCTCCGATTCCTTGAGGCCCTTGACATATTCCTGCGACAGGCTGTCGCCGGGCGCAAGCGTGCGGTCAAACATCCTGGCCGCATCCGCCCTGTTCTTTGCCGGCGGAAGCACGGGAATTCCGAGCGCGCTCAAAACAGATCTGGGACGCAGAAAATTCTCACGGATTTCACGTCCGGCAACCCGCGGCCTCTTCATCATTTCCATGATGGCTTCGCCAATCCGTGCCGAATGAACTGTTTGCCGCTCCACGATCTGGTTGCGCTCTCCCAAAAACGCGTCAGGCGGGGGCCTGTCCGTCTCGCGCCCAAGCTCGGTCTTCACCACCCGTTTGGTTTTCTCGTACCGGCCGTCAGCCGCCGCCTGCTCGGGTTCGAGTTCGATTATTTCCATAATCCGCTCAGTCTGTGCGGCCCATCTTCCAGGCATGATGGTCCACGCCACGAGCGCAAACACGTGCACCGCGACTGAAATTGAAAGCGAACTTCTGAACCTCATTCTGCCCATGGGTGTAAAAACCCCTTCATGGGCTTATCGGAATTAATCCATGTCCTCTTTAAAGATACTCCCGTGAGATCGCCTGGTTGCCTCGCTGCGGCTCTTCGCTTCCGTGGGCTCGGACCCTTCGATAAAGGCTTCTTTTATAGAATTCGCGGCGTTCGGAGAGGTAAGCTTGCCGCTCACCGCGTCAATGCTGACAAATACGACGCCGGGCGGAATGTTAAAATCCGCATCGGCACGGTTTTTGACCGCTTCCTTCATGAAGTTCAGCCAAATCGGAAGCGCTGACCTGGCACCGGTTTCGCCGGGGCCTATCTGTCTTTGATTGTCAAATCCCGTCCAAACCCCGGTAACAATGTCCGGAGTAAATCCCATGAACCAGGCGTCATTATACTCATTTGTTGTCCCGGTCTTTCCGGCAGCAATCCGTCCAAGACTTTTTGCGCCGTGACCAGTGCCATAACTTATGACCTCCTTCATGAGATTTGTCATCACATACGCAACACGCGGGTCCATCACCTGCTCCGGATCATCCGCGGGCGGATAGGCTGGCAGGAGGTCGGGCCTGCCCGATGGCGCAGCTTCGGGTTTTCGAACATGCGTGGCCAGCGCCGGAGACGCCGATGGCGACGGCATCGTCTCCTCAAGCACTTTGCCGTCACGGTCTTTGACGGCAGAAATAAAAACCGGGGTGATCCGCCGTCCCAGCCGTGGAAACAGGGCATAAATCTTTGTAAGTTCCACAAGCGATACTGCGGCACTGCCGAGAGAAATTGAAAGATCGGGCGGAATCTGGGCATTAAGCCCGACCCTCTTTGCAAACTCAAGCACCGACTGGACCTGTATCGCTTGCACAATCTTGATGGTCGGCACATTGCGGGATTTGATCAGCGCCTGCCTGAAGGTGGTATCGCCGTAGAATTTTTCTTCAAAGTTTGCGGGCTTCCATTTTCCATTGTCGCCATCACCATAAACAATGGGTGAATCCACTATCACCGTCGCGGGGTTGTAACCCTTTTCAAGGGCAACAGTATAAATCACCGGCTTGAACGCCGAGCCGGGCTGCCTTTGTGCCTGGAAGGCGCGGTTGAATTCAGAGAGCGAAAAATCATATCCACCCTCCATGGCAACAACATGGCCGCTTGCCGCATCCATCGAGAAGATCGCGCCCTGCACCTGGGGTTCCTGCTCCAGCGAAACCAGAACCCTGCCCGGCATGATTTTATCCACCCGGACCAGAATAACATCGCCCTTTGATACGACCCGGGATGGCGTTTTGGGTTCCGGCACGTAACCTTGCGG
>MEQJ01000104.1:9266-12513 GCA_001770165.1 Bdellovibrionales bacterium RIFOXYD1_FULL_53_11
CCATCGGAAGCTCGGCTCTCACGGCGCCCATCATAACGCCGGCGGTTTTACGGGCGTCGTCAACACTGGTTACCACCGCCTCGAAAATACCCCCTTCGGATATGAGCGCGGCATCCGTTTGCATGCCCGACGCCATCATGGGTTCAATAGCATCAAGCCTTCCGTCAGGCATCAACATCGCATGTTGCAATTTTTTTCTGATCATCTGAAGGCGGATTTCCTTGAGCTCTTTTTCAATTGCGTCGGTTCCCTTGAGTTTCTTTTGGGGACCGCGGTATCCAATCCGCTTGTCAATCTGGCGAAGCCCTTCCTTAAGACTCTCTTTTGCGGCCAGCATCAGCTCCTTGCCGGGCGGAATGTTGGCCACAAGTCCGCCTTCATAGACCGCCTTGTCGCCGTATTTGTCGACAAGGTGGCGCCTCACATGCTCGACGTAATAGGGGCCATATTTCAAATTGATGTCTTCGTCGTAATAAATCCTCAGCGGCAGGGCCGCCGAATCCGCCATCTGGGACTGGCTTATGAACTTGTTTTCATACATGCGCCTCAAAACATAGAGCTGGCGCTCCTTGGCTTTTTTTGGATTCAGATGTGGACTGTATTTGCCCGGCGCCTGCGGCAGACCGGCCACCATCGCCGCCTCGGCAATGCTCAAATCCGCAACATCCTTTCTGAAGTAACTCCGGCTTGCCGCCTGCACACCGTAATTGCCGTGTCCGAGATATATCTGGTTGAGATAAAGATAGAGAATCTGCTGTTTCGTCAGATTTTTCTCAATCCTGCTGGCCAGAATGACTTCCTTGAGCTTGCGGATGAAGCTGCGCTCCGGCGTAAGCATCAGGGATTTGACAACCTGCATTGTTATCGTGCTGCCGCCCTGTACATATTGCCCGGCCTTGAAATTCACAATAGCTGCCCGGATTATGGATGCGGGATTGATTCCCTGGTGATCAAAAAACTTGTCGTCCTCGGCCGCGATGAATGCCTTGACTACAAGATCCGGTATCTTGTCATACGGGATCAGATATCTCCGCTCCTTGTAAAACTCACCGACAATATCCTCGTCCCTGCCGCCGGCGGCATAAATCCGCGTTACACCGAGGGGCCGGTAATCCGACACCGTGATTATTTTCGGAAGTCCGCTTGAAAACTGCGTAAATGCAACGACCCCGACCAGCGTGGCAATAACCGATCCCGCTATCACAAGAATGAAAAGCGTTTTAAAAAACCATCCGGCGCCGCGTTTATCCTCAGGCTTCATCTGGCCGCTTCCCCCCCGGCCGGAAATCCAACAAGCTTCCGGACATCGTCAAGCACGGCTGCCGCAGCGCGCCGCCCCTTGAACTCGGCCTCACTGCGTTTCGAAAAATCAAATATCCCCATGGCGCCAAGCTCCGGCCTTATGACCACATCCGCTTGTCCGGCCTCCTCGGATGCTGCTTGCGCGGACTTTAAATATGTTTGAAATTCGGGCGGCTCCCTCGTTGCAAGCGGTGCCGGGCCAAGAACATCAACCGCCACTACAACATCGCCCTCGCGTTTTGCCTCCGGGACCATCAGCGGGCGGATATCGCCGGAAGAGAGCATTTCGCGTCCGTTGACCGGCGCGGGCTCCGCATACCCGGGCACGGCCATGGCCGCCCGTACCGCGTCAAAGATACTGCCGTCAGAAAATATTCCGCTTTCTCCGGTTCCGGCCACTTTTGCCCCTATGCGCAGTCTTGTCCTGGAATCCTTGAACTCCCCTTCTCCGATCGCCTCTTCCAACGCGCCATCAAGCCATTTTTTATTCCGTTTCCTGTGAAATATTTTTCCGACCAAACTTTTTTTCGGCACAAGCGCGTTGTCTTTGATTTTCATCATCCGCCACTCAAATGCATTAACCGTCTCGCTCAATCCATACATCGCGGCAACAAGCGCCGCCGTCTCGGACGCATATATCGCCGAAACCGGAATTTTTGCATCGTCAAAGGCCTTGAGAACTCCCGCGTGGGCGAAAGCTCGGGCAAACCCCGGCCCGAGGACAAGAACGATGGCCTTTGTTTTGACGGGATCGGGACCGAACTCCGGTTGACGCTCCGGAATCGGCGGGCCAAACGGTTCCGGAGGCCCCATCGGTTCCGGTGGTTTTGCATCTTGTTGTGCCATTTCCGGCAGCGGTCCGGCCGCTCCGGCATCAGAAACCGGAACCTTGGGCGCGCTAGAGCATGCGCCAAGCGCCAGAATCAAAAATATGGTCAAACCCCTTGCAGCTTCCAATGTGCGAGATACTCCTTGTTACCGTCCATCCCTGTAATAGGAGATTCTATCAGGCCAAGGCGCGCTAGGCCAAGGGCCTCTGCGTTTTTAGTAAGATTTTTAACCGCTTCCAGCCTGTGCTCCTCCGATCTGACAATACCGCCCTTTCCGACCCTGTCGCGCCCCACCTCGAATTGCGGCTTGATGAGCGCAACAAGATCGGTATCACCGCAAAAAAAGGCCATGAGCGCCGGAAGAAGCTTGGCAATTGAAATAAACGAAACATCCACGGTGATGATTCCGGTTTTTTCCGGAATTTGCGCGGGTTCGAGATATCTTGCATTTGTTTTTTCCATAACAACCACTTGGGGGTCGCACCTGAGCCTCCAGTCAAGCTGGTTTGTCCCCGCATCAACCGCATAAACCCTGCCCGCTCCACGCTCGAGCAAAACCTGCGTGAACCCCCCGGTTGAGGCCCCGATATCCATCGCGATCCGGCCTTCGCATTTGACACCAAAAGCATCAAGTGCCGCGAGAAGCTTGAGCGCCCCGCGCGAAACGTATTTGGGCCTCTCTCCGCGGATCCGGATTGTTGCGGTTTCTTCTATGTTTTTTCCCGGCTTTTCAACCGGCACATCCCCCACCAGAACGCTTCCCGCCATGACAAGCGCCTGCGCTTTTTGTCTGGTAGCTGCCAGCCCCCTTTCAAGCAAAAGGGCATCAAGGCGTTTCTTCAATCGGATTTAACCTGGGCCATATTCAGGGTTTCGACTTTTTGCTCGGCTACCGCAAGCTGCTGCTGGCAGACGCGCGAAAGCCTCACGCCTTCTTCAAAACATCTGAGCGAATCTTCAAGCGTGAGCTTGCCGCTTTCAAGTTTTGCAACTGCCTGCTGGAGTTCGGCCAGAGCGGTTTCAAAATCAGGCTTTTTATCACTTTCCAAGATTTCCATTCAAGGGCTTTTCTCACAAATATGCGGCATTTAAAACCCCGGAAATATTTTGACTTT